>NZ_JACEQV010000005.1:0-299144 GCF_015356275.1 Pseudoalteromonas sp. PPB1
CGCACTTTCTTTCTTGGATCTTTAGTTTGTTTGGAGAGCTTAATAAATTCAGAAGGCTGCAAAATCACTATCACATAGATGGAAATTGGATTTTGACATTAGATCATAAATTTAATCAATTTGGTATTATCTTTGAAACCCGCGAAGGTCAGTTTGCTAACAGTTATGCTCAGGTAACGCAGCAAAAGTTAACTGCACATCGTTTTTAGCACTGCAGCTTTAAAGTACGTATGCGAATAAGGGTCGGGTGGCATTGATTAGGTGTTAATCGGGTATTTGAAGCAAGGTGCCGGTGAGGCTGGAGAGGTTCTCAGGAGTCCTTTGCAAGGACTGGATAGTTGAAGTGAGCAGGCACGCGGGCTCTGAGATTAGCGAGTGACACTTTTGTCCTCTGTATTGTTCACGCCATTCCAAGTTGGGGCATTGTAGCTGGACCTTCGGGTATCACTTTTTGCTGTTTTATTCTACTTGAGCAAAACAAACTGCGTTAGGCATTGAAGGTTGTAACTTTGTTACCTGCCAGGCAGAACGTCAGAGCAACTCACTTCTAATTATTCGGGCGATGGAGGTCAGATCGGTCTGGCGTTGCATGGCCTCACTTTTGCTGATCCCTTTAATTGCCTCATAATCATCCAGAAAAAATGCACTATCGTATTTACTGGAACGACTACATTTGACATAAACCAGCACATAACAATATTGAAATATTTGGTCTAATGAACGAAAAAAGTCGATATCACTGGCGCTAATGTTTGGCTTTACCGTTTCGTTAAGGCGATTGAGATAAACATGCTTGATATATACTGAGCGGCCATTGCGAGAGTACTTGGCAATATCATGAACACCCTGATTAAACACGGTTTTAATTGTTACATCGCTCAATGGGACTAAGTTTGAAGTAAACATATCCGTGCCGGATTTATGAGCAGATGTAGCCCACGACTTAAATTGTTCAAACATGTCTTGGCTCCTTCAAGTTTTATTATTCAATAAGTTATCTGTACAAGCTGCAATTTCCTTTGGCCTTACCTTCATTCAGGTAAGTGCATGCACCTGTTGTTTTCATGTTAAATAATAGCTCAGGTTAATATTAATGTGTTCATTATTTTTAACTTATTTAACGGTAAAATTACTACCCATTTGGGTAGGGAAGCGAAATGCGTAGTTCAGGTTAGCAAATTGTTTATTTTTTCTTGGCGGGTTTCTGGTCAGTTGAGCGACGTTGTCAGGGAGTGAATCTAGCGGCTTTGGTCTGAACTTGTTATCCAGGCGCTCTGAAAAAGCGGCAACGTTTTTATTGTGCTGGAGTTTTGCAGACAGGCAAAGAAAAGGACTTCTTTATGCAAGTTGTTGTATATATTATGAATTTCATTATGGCCTCCGCGCCTTATGGCACTTTATATGTTGGTGTAACTACACACCTTAAACAACGAGTTTGGCAGCACAAAAGTAGGGTTGATCAAGGGTGCTTCACAGCCAAGTATTAGATCTTCAATCTTGTGTATTTTGAAACTTGCGAGTGTATCTCTTCTGCAATTAGACGTGAAAAGTTGCTCAAACGTTGGCGCTGGAGCTAGAAGGTAGACCTGATAGAAAGAACCAACCGGGACTGGCGAGATTTATACTCATCTATCTAGTTGTAATGAGAAGTGTACTTTTTGGGCGTTTATTTTTGCATGAAGCTGATGCAGCCACTTTCTACTTTTTCCTGCTCAGTTTTAGCTGTGTGTTTATAACTCGGGCTCGTTCTAATTTATTGACCTAGCCCTTTTCTCCGTCATCCCGTGCTCGACATGGGATCTACTCATCCACGATATCAATGGTTTGTTTTATACGGTTTGCCTTTAGTTCCGGGATGTTACTTCGGTAGTTGAGTGGTTTTTGAGTAGTTCCCGGATCGGAGGCCGGGATGACGGCAGGGTTTTGTTGAAACATAAAGCACATGAAATACGTAGGTCGGCGTTGTTTGATTATAAACACCTCAGTGTTGAAGGGGCTGGAGCAAAAAACGCGTATCTCACTTTGTTTGCTATTCATCAAAGCAGTGTGATTTGGAGAATTGTTTCTGTGGTCAAAATTTATCAGTGCCCTAGAATTGGTTTATTCATCAGGTGTTGAATTAATCGCCTTCTTTATGTTCGATTTCAGGATATGAGCAGGCGCAGACAGGAGCAATATGAAAACCAGAGGTCGTCCCGATAAAAACGATGAAGATGGCAGAGCACGTCTGGTGCTGGCTGCCCGGCGCTGTTTTACCACAGCACCTTATTCGCAGGTTACCACGCGTATGCTGGCACAAGAGGCTGGTGTGGATGCGGCGCTGATCCGTTACTACTTCGAAAATAAAGAAGGCCTGTATAAGGCGATGTTTATGGAAGTCACTGGTGAAGTGATTGCCGGTATTGAGCAGGCCATTGACCAGGACAGAGCATTCGATGTGGAAGATGTCTTTCACATCTTTTATGACGTGATTAAACAGTCTCCATCATTTCCGATTTTGATGTTCAAAGAAATCGTGCTGGAGCAGGGAATTTGCCGCGAGTATCTGATAGACACGCTACAAAACAGTCGCAAGCCTTTTTTCTTTAGCATGCTGGCTCAGTTTAAGCAGCAGGGGCTGATAAAAGAAGAGCTGGACGACAGGTTACTCATTTTAAACCTCATGGGTTTGTTGATTTTTCCCTGGTATATGCGTGAAGGCATGGCCAAAGCCATGGGCATAGAGTTTGACGATGAACAACTGGCAAAAATGGCAACCCATAATGCCAACATGTTTAAGTACGGGTGTTTTAAAGAGCGAGAGAAACATGAAGATTAACTGGCAACAAAGGCGCTGGTTGCTGATATTACCAGCTCTGGGCATTTTGATTTTAATCGCCCTGGCATCGGGCAAAAAATCACCTCAAAAACACAGCAATGGCACAGATGCTTTATTGGTTGAGACCGCAGAGGTTAAAAATACCCCAATTGAACCCTATGTGACGGGGTTTGGGCGAGTGCGTCCTAAAGAGCGCTGGCAGGCGCTGTCGGAGGTCAGTGGCCGGGTTATTTATCGACATCCTAAATTGGAGAAGGGCAAGGCGCTTAAAGCCGGCACTGTGTTGCTAAAAATTGACCCGATAGACTATGAGCTTAAGCTGGCACAGGCCCGCTCCGATTTAAATTCAGCCAGGGCCGAATTGTCCCGTACCCAGCTTAATGATGAAAAGCTCGTTTTATCACTGCGTCTGGAAGAGCAGCGCCTGAGTGTGTTACAAAAAGAGCTCAAGCGCAAGCAAGGCCTGCTTAAATCTGGTTCAGTGTCAGTCTCTACGGTTGATGCCGAGCAGGCGAATGTCTGGGCTCAGGAACAAAAAGTGCTGGATGTTCGCAATGCCGTTGATCAGCATCCTGACAACATGGCGGTGGCAGAGGCAAAAGTGAAGCTGGCACAGGCCAGATTGAGTGAGGCAGAGCGTAAACTGGCAAAAACCACCATCACTTTGCCGTTTGATGCCCAAATAGCAGCCGTGAGCGTTGAGATGCAACAGGTCGTTGCAGAGCGTGAGAGTTTGGTGACAGCGCATCGGACTGACTTAATGGAGATCCCTGTACAGGTTGCGTTGAGCGACATGCGATATTTTGGGCAGTATATTGCGCCTAAGCTGATCCAGGGAGAATTCCCGGATGTACAAACTTGGGACCTTAACGCTGAGGCCAGCTTATATATAGGTAACAAGCGGTTTAGCTGGCAGGGCAAGTTGACCAGTGTCGGTGAAAGTATCGACCCAGAGGGCAACACTGTCACCTTGATCGTTGATGTGGCATTTGATTACAAAGCGTTTGAACCCGGAAAGCGCCCACCTTTGATCAGTGATATGTACGTACAGGTAAAAGTAAAAGGTGCTCCACGGCCTCTATTATCCGTGCCATCCGAGGCATTACATGGCGACAGGCTCTATTTGCTTGAAGACGGAAAGTTGGTGATCCGCAACGTTGAAGTGGCATTTGAATCCAATGGCCGCACCGTGATCAGAAGCGGTGTCAGCGAAGGTGATGTGTTGGTGTTGAGTGATGTGATCCCGGCAGTGCCTGGCCGTGCGCTGCGTACTCAAGCACAGGCGGCTCAGGAGCAGGCGTTATGATTGCTTATTTTGCCCGCCACCCGACCGCGGCGAATCTGCTGATGCTGGCCATCATTGTGCTTGGACTGAGTGCGCTCCCGCAGCTAAAGCGAGAAACCTTTCCCGAAATAGCGCCCAGCCAGATTCAGGTCAGCGTGCCGTACCCGGGTGCTAACCCGGAAGAGTCTGAACTTGCTTTATGTGTGCCGCTGGAAGAGGCCATGGATGGGCTGAGCGATATCGAGCAGATCAGTTGTGAAGCGCGCGAAAGCATGGCCAAAATGGTTGTTGAGATACAAGAAGGCGGTGATATCACCCGGCTGATGTCGGATGTAAAAACCGAGGTTGATGCCATAGATACCTTTCCGGACAAGGCTGAGAGTCCGGTTATCAAAGAGCTTGGCCGGACGGAGTCACTCATTACCTTAGCCATCAGTGCGGACCTCCCGGCAGCAGAGCTTAAAGACTTCGCTGAGTCTGTAAAGCGCAAACTCCAGAGATTGCCAGATATTTCTCTGGTTGAGATCCATGGATTTTCAGATCGTCAGCTGAGAGTTGAATTGTCTTTGTCGCTGTTACGCCAGTACGGACTATCTATAAACGATGTGGTTAGTCATATAGAGCGACAAAACATCAAACTGCCCGCTGGTAATTTAGAGACCAAAGGCAAAACGCTGCAAATTCGCTTTGATCAGCAAGGCGTGACCGCCAAAGAGTTGGATGAATTGGTGATCGCCAGTACTCAGTCAGGCGGTCAGCTTAAGCTTAAAGATCTCGGGCAAGTCATAGAGCGCTTTGAACTGGACGAGGCGAAAGTTGAGTTCAATGGCAAACCCGCAGCGTTGCTTAAAATCAAGAAAACCAAAGCGCAGGATGCACTTGATTTGGTGGAGCAGGTTTATCAGTTTGTTGAACGGGAACGACAGCAAATTCCGGACGGGATCGAGATGGCACTGACTTCAGATCAGGCCAAAATCGTTTCTGATCGTTTGACTATGCTCAGCACCAACTCATGGCAGGGCTTTTTACTGGTGTTTGCCGTGATGTGGCTGTTCTTTACCTGGCGCTATTCATTCTGGGTGTCGATGGGGCTGCCTATTTCTTTTCTCGGCGCATTTTGGTTGATGACAGTGCTCGGGGTCAGCATCAACATGATCTCTATGGTTGGTATGTTGATGGCCATCGGAATACTGATGGATGATGCGATCGTGATTGCTGAAAGCATTGCCAGTCATGTAGAACGAGGCGAAGACATTGATGAGGGCGTTATTAAAGGCGTTAAGCAGGTCGCGCCGGGTGTTTTGTCTTCCTTTTTAACTACGGCCTCGGTGTTCGTCGGCCTGGCATTTATTGCGGGTGATATTGGTCAGATCATGAAAGTGTTCCCACAGATGTTACTGGCTGTATTGGTTGTGAGCCTGGTTGAGGCTTTCCTTATTCTGCCTAATCACTTGTTGCATTCTTTACACAACAAGCAGGATGAAACGGCATCAGGATTCAAAATGCGCTTCAATCAACGCTTTGAGCGTTTTCGCACTGAGGTGCTGGTGGAATGGGTTGAGCGTGCCGTAACTTATCGCTATGCCGCGGTCGGTGCGGTGCTGGCTATGTTTTTTCTGAGCATTTCATTGATGGCGGGTGGGTTTTTGAAGTTTAAGGCATTTCCTGAGTTGGAGGGAGACATTCTTGAAATGCGACTGCTGATGCCCCAGGGCACGCCACTGTATGAAACGGAGCAGCTGGTTACCCGTGCAGTGCATGAACTGAACGAATTAAACCAGGAGTATACACCTGCGCAGCCACACCAGCAGGCGTTGGTCCAAAACGTCATTGTTGAGTACAACAGTAACCAGGATGCCGGTGAAGAGGGAACACATGTTGCTACCGTGCGTGCTGATTTGCTTACGGCCGAAACCCGAAGTACCAGCCTGCTTGAGTTACAGGACCGCTGGCGCGATGCGGTTGGCGAGATCCCCGGCGCGTTGGCACTGGCATTTAAGCAGCCAGCTGTGGGCCCAGCCGGGCGCGCGATAGAAATCCGATTATATGGTGATGATCTTGCTATGTTATCGAGCGCGTCATTTGCTATTCAGCAGGCACTGGCCGAATATGACGGTGTGCAGAACCTGATGGATGACCTGCGTCCGGGCAAAGAAGAGTGGATGGTACGCCTTTTGCCCGGAGCAATGTCGCTGGGCGTGGACGGCGCAACCATAGCTAATCAGCTCAGAACCGCTTTTTTTGGTCAAAAAGCCGATGAGTTTCAGCGCGGCGATGAAACCATCGAGCTGGACGTACGACTCAGAAAAGAAGATAAATCGTCCTGGTGGCAGTTACAGAATTACCCCATCACCCTCGCTGACGGCAGACAACTGCCATTATCGGCCGTCGCGGAGCTTATTCCGGCGCGAGGCTATGCCCGCATTAATCGGGTAGATGGTCAGCGGTCAGTCACCATTATTGGTGATGTGGATGCTGCGATTGCCAATACCGGAGAGATCATTGCGGCAGTCGACAAAGCTGTGGTTGCCCCTTTACTGATTGAATATCCTTCGTTATCTGTGAGTTACGAAGGCGAAGTGAAAGAGGGCGGCAGCACAGGGTCGTCAATTGGTAAAAAGTTTCTGATGGGGCTGGTAGGGGTTTTTATTATTCTGAGTTTTCAGTTCAGAAGTTATATGGAGCCTGTGATGGTCATGTTGGCGATCCCCCTGGCGCTGATCGGGGCACTCTGGGGACATGTATTGCTGGGATATGACTTTACCATTCCAAGTATGATGGGGTTTGTCTCGCTGGCCGGTATTGTGGTGAATGACTCCATCTTGCTGGTGACTTATATTAAGGAACATCAAAAGCAGGGGCTGGATGCGCATCAGGCTGCGGTGCAGGCGGCGAGGGAACGTTTTCGGGCGGTGTTTATTACCACAGCGACGACCGTTGCGGGTATGTTACCATTGCTGCTTGAAACCAGCTTGCAGGCTCAGATCTTACAGCCTCTGGTGGTGAGTTTGCTGTTTGGTATTGCAGCGTCGTCTTTTCTGGTGTTGTTTATCTTACCGTGTCTGTATGTGATCCTCGAAGACAGAGGTCTGGCGGCACAACATCACCTGACTGAGTCACAGGCTAAGGCTTAGGCTCACCAGACGCCCCTGAAATGATGATTTTGGGGTGCCTGGCAATAGAGTTTCCTCATGTGGCTGATAGACAGAACCTGTCAGCCATCTTTTCATTTCGCATCTTTAATACAGGTACCTCTCTACCTCCGTCATTCAGTGCTAAATTCGGGATCGTTGACAGGGGTGAAAATCAGCCCCTATTTCGGCATGGTGCTGATTATGTATTGCACTCTTTCAAAAGTTTATATCAAAGTATTGACCTAAAGTTATGTTGAGGTTCTATTCTCGGTTTTCTTTCAGCGTGATATCGCGTTGTGACGACCAAAAAGGAGAGAACATGAATTTAAATCAGGTAACGATGAGCGTCCATAATATGCAGCAGGCCGTCGAGTTTTATCTTAAACTGGGCTTTACCCAAATAGTCGATACGCCCCACTATGCTCGTTTTGTTTGCCCCGAAGGAGAGGCGACTTTCTCATTGTCTCTGTGTGAGGACGATATTCTTCACAATACTACGATTTATTTTGAGCACGAAGCGCTTGAGGATTGGATTGCGATGATAGAATCGCGCGGCATCAGTTTATTACAAGCACCAACCGACGAGTCTTACCTATGGCGTGAAGCCATAGTGGCTGATCCGTCCGGTAACAAAATCAAATTATACTGGGCTGGTGAGAATCGACTTAACCCGCCCTGGCGGGTTGAAAAGCGTTATGTGGGTTAGTAACACAAGTCGCCGTGTCTTGCTTGTGTAAAAGCAAAAAATGTTTTTTACTGGCGGTTCAATATCGCCGTAAACAGGAAGAACAACAATGATAGATTTCAGGTCCGATACCGTTACCAAACCGTGTAAATCCATGCTTCAGGCTATGGTTGAGGCAGAAGTAGGCGATGATGTCTACGGGGATGACCCTACGGTTAACTATTTGGAACAGTTTGCGGCGCAGCGTCATGGGTTTGAGGCGGCGGTGTTTGTCAGCTCAGGCACTCAGGCTAATTTACTGGCGATACTGGCGCATTGTGAGCGCGGAGATGAGTATTTATGCGGGCAAAGCGCACATAACTATCGGTATGAAGCTGGTGGCGCGGCAGTGCTGGGCTCGGTTCAGCCGCAGCCTGTGGAGAATGAACCCGACGGCAGCCTGGATTTGCAAAAGCTGGCCACTTATATCAAGCCCGATGACTTTCACTTTGCCCGCACCAGGCTGTTGAGCCTGGAAAATACCATTGGCGGCAAGGTGCTAAGTTTGGACTATTTAGCTCAGGCTCGTGCATTTTGCGATCAGCACAGTTTGCAGCTACATCTTGATGGTGCCCGGGTCTATAACGCGGCAGTCGCACTGGAAGTCGATATTCGGGCTATTGCAGCGCATTTTGATTCTATGACAATTTGCTTGTCTAAAGGTTTGGGCGCGCCCATTGGTTCTTTGCTTTTGGGCAGCAAGGCACTGATTAACAAGGCAAGACGGCTGAGAAAAATGCTCGGTGGCGGCATGCGTCAGGCAGGGATTCTGGCGGCTGCTGGCCAGTATGCGCTGGAAAACAACGTCGAGCGCTTGCGTGAAGATCATGACAATGCGCGCTATCTTGCACAGCGTCTTAATGCAGTGAAAGGATTTGATGCGTCTGCTTACCCGGTTCAAACTAACCTGGTGTATGTGGATGTTGGCACAGAGGTTGATATTCAGCTGATGGCCAAGAACTTGCTCGAACAGGGGATCCAGATCACACCTGGCTATCAGGGAATGAGACTGGTAACTCACCTGGGGGTCAGCCGCTCAGATATCGATACGCTGATAAACGCGCTTAAAGCACAGTAATCATTAATGTAATTAATATATTTGTTTCAATTCGTTGACATACTCAGGTTTGCTGTGTTCATAATTGAGTTTTCTCTATATAAGGAACATTGTAATGAAACTGAAATTAAGCAAAAGAAAACTCAAAGGCCTGACGGCAGATACCAAGGCGTTACCACGAGCAATGACGCCTAAGGTTGCCGGCGGCTGGTGGTATACGCAAAATGCGATTCAGTGCTTACCCGAGCTAACCGATGTGCAAAAGGGCTGTCCGACTTACGATTTCTAACGGCCTGAGTGACTTCGACATTCGGAAAATCAGCAAAGCCAGGTTTTATTCTGGCTTTGCTATAAGGCCAGCTTACGCCTTATTTTGAGAGCGAGAGTCCTTCAAATAAGTACAGGCGATTACCATCCACTTGTGTTTTGCCAGCATCCAGGTATTTCTGCTCAAGCATGCCATTAGTGGACCAGGTGGCAAAGTCGTCATCGTTCAGTACACCCAGTCTGGAGTTATCAATTAACCACATACCTTCAAGCTTATCGTGTGGATAGCTAACCTGTTCAACCAGATCGAGCACCAGAGATTTGTTCACAGGCACGATCCCTGCGTCGTTTAAAGCTTCCCAGCCTTGTTCCAGGACGACCTCTTCCAGGGTCTTGCCGTTCATCACTAACCCGAGCTGTTCATCCTGCATCAGCTGTGGTGAGGAGACGATTTCTTCCAGATTAGTGGCATCGTTCAGGTTGATTTTATAAATGCGCTTCATCGCGTCTGGCGTCGTGTTATAAAATGCACCATCGCGTTCAATGACCAGAAACTCTGACGCTGACAGGGCGACGATCCCTGAATTTGAGTTCTGATTTTTTTCCTGCTTATATAAGTATTGTCCTACCGCTTTGGTTTCCAGGTTAACCGTCACAATACGAACAATATCCAGGTCTTTCACGGCTTTTGACGGGTTATATAAAGTCGATTGCATCACACCGATCAGGGTTTTTTCGTCCGGTGTAATGGCCAGGCCTTCCATGCCCCGGTTTGCACGTCGATTAGCAAACTCAGCAGGCAAGTGCAGTGTTACACGGTCATCTTCTGCGAATGCATTGATACGGGATAGTTCAACACCGTTGGCATCGTAATGAACGATATGTGGGCCATATTCATCACTGATCCAGAAACTGCCATCCTTTAGGGCAACAAGACCTTCGCCATCCAGCCCATAGTCGTCAAGTTTGAGCGGGTTATTCTGTGCATCATAAGGTTGTGTGTTATCAACCAAAATGGGTGCGCCGTCTGCATCGTACGGGGTTTCACCCGTACCGCCGAGATCTGAGCTGTTTGGCAGGCCTGTGATTGGCGTGCCATCGGGACGTTTGAGCAAGATCTCTTTTAGTTTAATTATCTGGCCATTATTTTGTAGCTCAAATAAGCCGATACGGGGCGTGTAGTCTG
Organism: Pseudoalteromonas sp. PPB1; assembly: GCF_015356275.1. Lineage (NCBI taxonomy): Bacteria > Pseudomonadati > Pseudomonadota > Gammaproteobacteria > Alteromonadales > Pseudoalteromonadaceae > Pseudoalteromonas > Pseudoalteromonas sp. PPB1. The sequence goes on from NZ_JACEQV010000005.1 coordinate 10,472, forward strand.
GGGTCGGAAACTTTTTACCTTTGCCGTAGTCACCTGTGTAGGTGGCATTGGGGCCACGATCGGTCAGTGCATAGAATTGGGTATTATTGGTGGGGTGAGCAACCATGTCTGAACCATATCCACCGTTGCGTACTTCAAAGGTACTGCCTGCAATATCACCATTTTGCAGGTCGCTGCGCATTGCTGTATAAGGCAGTGGCGACCCCTGATTTGTCATCGGGGAGGGTTGGCATACATAGTTGGTTTGGCTGATCTCAGACTCGCTCAGCGCGCCATCACTATCCTTATCGATACCTGATTGCAGCGCAACGCCACCAAAATAGCAGTGTTCATTGCCCATCGTTAAGCTTGCCTGGTTCACCAGGCTGATCAGCCCGTCAGCACCATCAGAGCCTTTGTTGCCTGTTTGCCCGGCGTTGCCGTTTAGACCATCTGTGCCATTGGTTCCTGCCTGGCCGTCTTTCCCGTCATCGCCATCACAGGCTGTCAGAGCGAATACCACAGATAATGCCAGCAGACTTTTTGTACCACATTTCATTGTTTGATCCTTTCTAATTATTGTGGCCAGAGCACGCAAGACAGAGGTGGCGAGCTCTGGCTGATTAAGCATGAAAACTGCGAGGACTAATCTAAACGGGTACAATAACGAAATGATGACACCGTCTGCTGGTTGTTGTCGTCTGTTTGAATATGCTGATTAAGGTAATAAAAAAGCTGCAATTTATCCGCTAGTTGTGAGAGTCTGAGGTAACAAGTATGAGAACAACAGGACAGACAAAATGAAGACAATCGGCCTGATAGGTGGCATGAGTTGGGAGTCAACTGTGAGCTATTACTCCTTATTGAATGAAGGAGTCAAAGCTCAGCTGGGAGGATTGCACTCTGCGAAAATCGTTTTGGTTAGTGTTGATTTTGCTGAGGTTGAAGCGCAGCAGCACAGAGGGGATTGGCAAGCTGCTGCCGACTTGCTGGCAACTGCAGCGCAATCTGTTGAAGCAGCGGGCGCGGAGTTTGTGCTGATCTGCACTAATACCATGCATAAAGTGGCAGACGAAGTACAACAGGCCATCAGTATTCCACTTTTGCACATTGCGGATGCGACTGGTCGGGTGCTGGTGCGGGACAAGGTCAAAAAAGTGGGGCTGCTCGGGACTCGATTTACGATGCAGGAAGCCTTTTACCGAACCCGTCTGGAGAAAAAGTTTGGCCTTGAAGTGTGTGTACCCAACGAGTCTGATCAGCAAAAGGTACATGATGTGATTTATCAGGAGTTATGCCTGGGTAAAGTACTGGATAAATCTCGTGAAGATTATTTACGGATCATTGCTTCATTGAAGGCGTCAGGGGCCGAGGCGGTGATACTGGGGTGCACCGAAATAGCTTTACTCATTCGTGACTCAGATACGGATATACCGGTTTATGACACGACTCGCATTCACGTACAATCCGCTTTGGAAGCGTCGTTAGAATAACGTTGGGAATCGTGTCGCGTAACTAAGCGTAATTGCTATTTTTACCATATTGAGCCAAGCTAACTTGTTGGTTATTAATATAGAAAGAGTTTGGTTATGGTATCAATAGAAAAGGAAAAGCTGAGCTTTTACGAGCAAAATGGGTTTGTGCGCTTCGAGCAGGCATTGTCACAAGATTTGCTAGCGCGCCTGAGAGACTTGTCAGTCAGGTTGGAAGATTCAGCAAAGGCTGATCTGGCAAAAGGTGCGCTGCGCAATCAGTATTTTTTATCTACGGAGTCGGACGAACCTAAGCTGTTTCGCTACAATGATCTGCTGTTTGACGACCCTGAACTGGTACTGGAACTGCTGGCCAGCCCAACAATGATGGCCATCTGCGAAAAGATGGTGGGGTTAGGCTGTGTGCCTATGCAGCTTGATTTGGTTTACAAGTATCCGCATCCACATCCCCATATTGCCTGGCATCATGGCGCGCCACACCCGCGTAACTACCCTTATTTAAATGTAGGTGTGTATCTGGACGATGCCGATCTGGATGATGGCTGCTTAAGATATGTGCCTGATACTCAGCATAAGGTGTTAGATATTTATGAGTTGTCCAGTCAGCACGGCTGGGATATTCCGGGTGTTGTGCAGCAACCAGCCAAAGCGGGTGATATTTTGGTGCAGGATATGATGATATTGCACAGCTCTGAGCCAAAAAGAAGTGAAGGCCCGCGTCGCACAATTTACATTGAACTGCGGCCGGTTGATGGCATAGCCGAAAGTGCTATGCAAACAGCGCAATGGGCCGAACTCAGAAAACAATGGATGGCCCATGTGATCAAGGCGGCAGATCCTCAGGACGTGCCCGCAGGCTGGCTGGAATACTATGGTGAACCAGAGTATGACTTGTCAACTTTGGTCACTATGATTGAAGAGAAGCGCGAATCACCTATCCCCGCTGTCTGGTCGCATCGAAATGTTGAACACCCGGATTACCCCACACCGGCAGATTTACGCTAACACAACGCACTCGAAACTGACCACTGAGTAAGGTGGAAAGGGAACTATGTTTCCCTTTTCTTACTTTGCTGTTGCCTTTTTAGCTAACCCCAGCTGAACTTTGTTACCTCCGGCACCATGGTGTTTAGCCAGTTCATAAATGTTAAGCACTTGGTTCTTGTAAGACCATTTTCTGTTGAATTTATATACTAATCAAACCGGGATTGCTCATTTAACATTCTAAATTACTTAATTTTTATGAATTTTTTATGCTTTTATTAAAGATTTCATATTTCAATTATGTGACAATGCTGATGCAAAATTAGTTAAGGAGTAATTATGAAGTTAAAACATCTTGCCTGTGTTGTTGCAGTGGCAGCAAATACTCAAGTCAGCGCATTTACCCAGTTAGGCGGCAGCGGCGTTATGCCCATTGGTCACGAGTGGCTCACCAGAACCTCCGCCCTTGAGCTGTTGTCACAAGACACTAAGGTAGAAGATGCGAATGATCCCCGCCTGAGCTGGGGTCAGGGCCTCGCGAAATCAACGGAACTGAATATTGCTCAAACGGAAGTGGCTAAAATTCTCGCTAACCGTCGTAATGACAACACCTACTACTCTGAATATGATGCAATTTTCGCGGCCATTGTCGGTGAGCGCTGGGTTGATATCGCCGGTTTTAACGTCACCAATGCCAGCATAGATCCGACCGGCCCAAATTGTTTTAACGCCGTGGCTCAGGAGCCTGCCGACTTACAGCAGGATCACTTTATGCGTCGTTATGATGATGTAGGGGGCGCAGGTGGTGTGGATGCGGCTAAGCGCGGACAGGCACGTTTTATTGATCACTTTGTTAATGCTGCCATGGCGCAAAGTAAGCAGATCAAGGTGTGGGATGGTGGCGGTTACGCCAGTGCTGTCACCGTAGACCATAACTATTTCCTGTTTGGCCGTGCCGTGCATCTGTTCCAGGACTCATTCAGTCCGGAGCACACCGTACGCCTGCCTGAGGATAACTATGAAACAGTCTGGCAAGTAAAGGCTTATTTATGTTCTGAAGGTGCTGAGCAGCATACCCACGCAACGGGCGATGCAATTAGCTATGAAAGTGGCGATGTGATCTGGCATCCGGGCACACGCACAGATGGCAGCTGGGAGGGTTACCGTCCCAGCAACATGAAACCGGTTGCACTGGTGGCGCTGGAAGCGAGTAAAGATCTGTGGGCTGCGTTTATTCGCACTATGGCAACTCCGGTTGAGCAAAGAGAAAGCTATGCACGAGCACAGGCACAAATGCTGGTTAACGCCTGGCTATCTTTCGATGAAACGGCCATGCGTCAATGGTATGACGATGAAAGCCGCCGTGATCACACGTATGTGTTGGCACCTGGTGAATCTGGCAAGGGCAAGAGTCTGGAGCAATGTATGGCCGAGCTGAATGTTGGCACGGTTAGTCAGCTAGAGCGTGTTGCCCAGTTAGACGAAGAGCGTCGTCAGTGTCTGTATAATGTTGAAGCCGTCGAAGGTTACGAAGACCTAAACGATCCACTGATGGATATGCCGTATAACTGGAAATGGAAGTCACCATTTTGGAAAACTGCTCCTGATAGCTGGACAGCGCCAGATTTACCAGCAGATGCTGGCCAGGCGATGATCCTGAAAAGCGCCGAAACTGGGCTTGCTGTATCGAGTGAGTCAGGGTTAGAAAATAACGCAAGACTAAAAGCCAGTGGTGCACAACCTTTGGCATTTGTGGGTGTAACAGGTAAAGATCAGCAAGTGTATTTTCGAAGTCGATACAATGCTGAATTGTTCCTCAGCTACAGCGCTTCTTTCAGTGGTTACGTAAAATTGTGGGATTCTGCCGAGGATTCTGGGTTCTCGTTGATAGATCAGGGCGGTGTATGGAATCTCAAGAACACGCGCTGGGATCAGTACGTCTGGCTCGACACCAGCTCACAACAGTTACACCTGAATCGTTATGGCAAAGCGAATAATAATAACGCGAAATGGACGATTGAATACCAATAACGTCTGAGTGTGAGTGCCTGAAGGCCAGGCACTCTGACAGACGTTGATAACACCAAAGGTAGCTGGGTCGCGAGTCCTTTTGGCTTTCCCGTATTCAGCAACCTGCTTGCCTCTCGTTAAGGCTCAGCTTTTTCATTGATTGACATGGCAGCTTGTGCGCAAATATCGTCAATGATGTTATCCGTATAAATGATATTTGGGTAGAGCTTAGGGGTTGTATGTTGGGCTATGAGCGATGGCAGCTGTGCATTGGCTTTATTAGCGGCGCTGCGGATTGACTCTGCGTCACCGGAGAGCAGGCAGGCAACAACTTCTTCAGCGCCCTGTGTCAGCGTCCATGACAGTAAAAAGTACCCTGACTGGCTTCTGACAGATTCCATTTTGGCAAATTGATCGTTTACCATTTTGGTAAAATCACTGGTATCGGCATATTCGTTGTATACCTTGAAGTTCGCATAAGGATAGAAGCCTTTCCCCAGATAAGTTCCGAGGTCGACGTTATCTGGTTCAACGATCACGATGACTTTGGCTTTGCCATCTCCAATCATGCTATTTAATGTAGACTGACAGAAATTCTCATCCGGGCTGGTGATGTAAAGTGCCTGGAGTTGTGCCAACGCCTCAAATAAGCCATTCCACTGAGATTGCGTAAATGAAGGATAATTTTCATTACCACTGTCGGTGTCCATATCGTGAGACAGGTTTAAAATAACTAGCTCTGCATGTTGTTCCGTAAACGCGTTTATCTCGTTAACAATGTTCTCAATCGATTGCCCTCTGGATCCTTGCATTGAGTCACCATACAGGGGAATTGATATTTTTGAATAATGCCCGGTGTAATAGTCACCACTGCCAATGATAGGGCGAATGTCGAAGTATCTGGCACCAAGTGCCAATTGTTGACCCACGTTATAAGTTTGCGTCTGGGTATTACATTGATTAGAGCCAACTGTGCCATCCTGGATCAGGCTCATTCCAGAGTCATGTGAACCAGTAATACAAATGTCGACAAGCTTGCGATTGCCAATCAAGGGGAGGCTATTTTGCATCCAGTCGGGCGCATTAAAATCGTTCATTGCATTTATTCCCTTATCTTTGCGTATTTATTGTATACGCATTTAAAATTAAGGTTGAACCACACCTTAGAGAGGTGGTGCTGTAGAAAATATGCAAGCAAAACCTCACTAACTAACTTGAGTGTGGTAATTTAATTTGGTGGATATGTTTATGTCTAAACCCTCCTTTGTATTTAGTTTGTTTTCTTGTTCCTAATTTTGCATTTGTCTCTGTATGAATACTTGTTCGCAGTATCAAGCTAAATCTAATCAACTTTAGGAGAAAATCCGGTGTTTTCCATTACACCTTATTACACCTGGTTTTACTTGAATGAGAACGTGCTTTTTTAACAAGTTGTGGACTGTTTTTTGTTTGTGGTCGTTGGTTGTTAAGTTATTGATAATAAATTGACTTCCCTCTTTGCTTGAGTGTTGGTGAAATGTTTTTCAAGTTTTCTTTAATGTTTTTTGTTTTTTAACTGGCGAGTGTTAAATGAGAAGCTATATTAATTAACGCTAGGTTATTAACTAGCACCACTAAACCTAAGTTTAAATAAAGTTAATAAGGAATGTAATCATGAAAAAAGTAATCGAACTTCAGAAAATCAATGCAGATGCAGGTACTTGTCACCCTTCACAAATCAGTGTTTGGTAAGTTCTGCTATTAGATAAAAGCCAACCAAGTCTGAGCGCAGTTTCTAATGTATTACTTTGCTTTATAAGCTGCGTTTAATATTGGTTGCTTTGCTCTATTATGTACAGCAAGGCTTCTGAAGAAGCTTTGTTGTACGTCTGGTGTGGTTTGGTTTTTTAATTCCATAGCCATGGTATTTATTTTTATCGATTTTTTATTTAAGGAAGAATATGGGTGATGCAATAGATAAGCGGATATCTGTAAGCGACCTGCCGCACTTTTTATTTGGTCAATCAAAGTTCTTTACTAAGGTGCAGTCTTATGAAGTCAAAGATAAAAATTACCTTAGTATCGCTGAAGGAATATTAGGAGATAGCTGGGAAATCAGGCGAAGAGAGGCCTGGTATGTTGCTAAACCTCATTCAGTTGAACTACCCAGGCACGGATTTAAGATCCATATTTCATTGATATCCAGCCTTACCCCAGAGGCACTCAAGCATATTCTTCCTGTTCTGGCCGAGTTTGGCGTGGCATTTAAATTTTTGGTTGATGCTCATGTCCAGGATTTCTTTAACTCACAAGCTTGTAATAAGGTGTCATCCGGTAAGTTTTTAACTGCCTATCCAGCCAGTCAAGCTGAGTTTGAGGCCGTTATAGAGGCGCTTTTCACAGTGACGGAAGCGTACTATGGACCTTATATCTTAAGCGATCGTGCCTATAAAGAGAGCCGCTGTGTGTTCTATCGCTATGGCACCTTTACTGGTAATAAAGAATGCGATGTGACTGGTGCTTCGAAACCTGTTGTCATTAATGAGTTGACAGGAGAGACTGATCTTCGTTTACCATATTTCCACCTGCCCGAAGGGATAACGGATCCATTTCCTTGTCCTGAAGATGAATCAGAATCTGAGTTGCTTAATCAACGCTATGAAGTCGTCGATGCGTTAGCGAGTCACTCCAGCAAAGGCGGGGTATATCTTGCCAGGGACAAAAAGTCTGGTTTGACAGTCGTTATAAAAGAGGCGCGTCCTCATATTAACCGCAGCCTATTAAATGAGCAGGACGCAATTTCTGGCTTGAACCACGAAGCCCATATTTTGCGACGACTTGAACACACAGGTGTGACGCCTAAAGTCGTCGAGGTGTTCAAAGAGTGGCAGCATCAGTTTTTAGTGCTGGAACATATCCCCTTTGAAACCCTCAATTATAGAGATTGGGAAAATCACAACATTTTGATAAATGATCAAGGCGAGCAGGCGCTCCAGCTCTGCCAGCGCTATTTCTTATTATTAGCTAATATTATCGAAGCGGTTGAGCTGGTTCACCAGACAGGCGTTATCATTGGTGATATTGCACCGCAAAATATCCTGATACACCCAGAGACGTTAGAGGTTAAGTTGATTGACCTGGAGGGGGCATATGATCAACTTAACGAGCAATTTTACGCCAGGATAACCAGTCGTGGTTTTTCCGAATACGATAAAAACAAACGCAGAAAACCCACCGTGGATGAGGACTGGCAAGCTGTGAGTGCATTGTGTGTTCATTTGTTGCATCCGGTGTGTCCACTTTTTGCCTTAAACCCGGCGATCAAGAACACATATTTAAGCGCATTGGTTAAAAACCATGGTTTGCCTGAGTGCATGTCAGAGGTTGCTATGCTGCTACAGGCTGCGCAAGTTGACAAAGTGAAACAAGTTATAGCCACTACGTTGGGGCAATTATCGGCACCAGCCGCTCAGACAGGCTTATTTGAACGAAAAAGGCTGAATCTGGATGAGGGCGAGTGTAAGCAATTATTGAAAAAGATGGCCGATGGCCTGGCCCATTTTATAGATAACCCTGTTGGAGAAAACACTTTTCCTGTCGACTATCGGGCCTTGAACACCCACCCCTATAGCGTATCTTATGGCCAGTTTGGGATTTTTTACTATCTCAGAAAGTACACAAATATCGTAGCCGAACCTTTAATGCAAAAAGCCATTGATGAGCTCATGGCTCTGAATATGGCAAACATGCCTCCGGGCTTATACTCAGGTCTGTCTGGCATTGCCTGGGTGATGTATGAGTGCGGGTATCAGTCAGATGCAACCTTTTTAATGAAGCAGGTACTGAAAAACGACCTGCGTCATGATGCCTGTGATTTGTTTTACGGTGCGGCTGGTTGGGGATTAGCGTGCTTACAATTTTACAGCAAAACTCAACAGCCCGAGTTTTTGCAGGGGGCAAAAGAGGCTGCAGAGATAATCACCGATCAGCTACACGAGCATCAGGGCACCTTGTATTACAAAAACCTGGACGGTCAGCCATATTCCGGTCTGCTCCATGGTAATGCCGGTATAGCGCTGTTCTTTTTACGCTTGTACCAGGTTACGCACAATCAGGAAGACTTACGCCTCGCTACACGTTGTCTGCAGTTTGAAATTGACAGAGGTGAGCGAATTAATAACGAGCTGGTCTGGCGCAAAAACTACAATGAAAAAACCACTTATCCATACTTGCAGTTTGGCTCGGTCGGTGTGGGTTGTGTGTTGTTACGTTTTTACAGTGTAACTCGGGAGGTCAAATACCTCGCGCTTGCACAAGAGATTGCACAGGCAACCCAAGGCAAGTTTTGTATCTATCCAGGCGCTTTTGTTGGCATGAGCGGTATAGGTACATTCTTTCTGGATTTATATCGGGTAACCAAAGATGCGCAGTATCTCAGGGAGGCGAACTCAATTGCTTACAGAGTGAGTTTGTATCAGTGTGCAGCAGGAGAAGGGGTTGCGTTCCCGGGTGATAAACTGGCCGGACTCACCACAGATTATGCAACCGGAACGGTTGGCGTCGGCTTTTTCTTGTCTCGTTTACTGAATGATGGACAAGGAAGAGAGCTATTTCTTGACCCCGACTTTTCAGGTCTGGAGACCTGCGAACAGGCAGCAAAAGCGCAACTGGACTCGATGGAATGATGCTTAATAATTTTATTAATGTCAGTCAGCAGGGCGGCTCTTCAGAGTTTGAACATATGGTGAGTGCATTGGATAGTGCATTTGATTTTACGCATACTGAAGCGTCTCAGGACTTTACCGGAGGGGCATTTGTCCAACTGTATGACTTGACAAAGGGCTTTTATCAAACGCATTTTCAGCATATTTATCAGCACTATGTCCCATTGTACTTTTCTCTTTGGAAACTGAGAGTCAAAGATACAATAGGGCTGGAGAATATGCATCAGGATGGTGGTATTCATTACTTCGCGAGCAATGGGTATCAATCGAGAATGATCACGCTCTGGACTGCACTGCACAAAGATCCTATGCCGAGTTTATCAGCAAGTGATTTGGGTTTATTTGTGGTTGATAGTGAAAACCCGAGCCACTTTACACTCTATGAGCGACTGGCACAGACTAACACGCATTATTATCGCAGTGCTCCCGGTCTGTTGCGGGATATCAGGCAGATTGGTAATTCATCGGTTTGTTATGATGAACACACACTTGAGCGGCAAGTGTACGATTATGTGAATGGGACAACAATACAGTTTAATAGTCATCTGTTGCATGGGACGAATAGCATTGCTGAGCAGGCACATCTAAGTCGCAAAGAATATGACTGTTTCAGAGCCGCTTTGACCAGTGTCTGGATCCATCGGGATGATTTTAATCATGCGATTTTGAATATGCATCTGGAGGACTATGCGCAATTATACCTTGCCGGAATTGAGCCACAGGGCTGGGCTAAAATTAAGTGTCAACAGGCGCACTTATGCAACAAGGAGATTGGACGCATAGAGACTATTACTCAGTTGGCTCGCCATCACCTGAATAACCCGGCTTCCCTGGAGGCTGGCTTATGATCCCGCTGAGCGTTGATATCTCCGATGCATCTCACTTTCATGAAAACACCACTTTAACTGGCTTATCTTGCTCATATGATGGTCGTTACTTTTTGCTGAGTTCAGATCAATCTGGTTGTGCGAATGTATATCGGGTCGCCACTGAGGCCAACAGAATTGAGCAACTAACCCACTTCGCGACTCAACCGACGTTTGCCATTAGTTATTTCCCCAGGGACAGCCGATTTTTATACCGCCAGGATCAGTGTGGAGATGAACTTGATCATATTTGGGTCCATGAACCAGACGGGCAGCGTCGGGATTTAACACCCGGTGACGGTCTTAAAGCCAGCTTTTTACAGTGGAATGACAGCGGTGAGCAATTTTGGCTGTTGCACAACCAGCGAGACGCCAGTGTTTATGATGTCTACTGCTATTGTGCGGCTGATTATACAAACCAGCGTGTCTTTACCAATTGTGATCAGGTTAACGTCTGTGATATCAGCCGGGATGGGGTGTGGCTGGCGTGTGAAAAAGAATTAAACAGCAGAGCAAATCAGTTAGTGTTTTATCGCTTAGACACATCGAAAGGTAAGCGTTGTGAATACCAGCCAGGTTGTTGGGTGGGTAAAAACGATATGCAGGCGCGACACATGATAATGAGCTTTGCCCCGGATAGCCAAAGTGTGTTCTATACAAGCGATCTAGATTGTGAACATAAGAATGTGTGGGTGTTAGATTTGGTGACGGGAAAAACCGCCGAATTGCTACGGCTTGGCTGGGATGTGACCGCATTTTATTTTTCGCCTTCGGGGCGTTATCAAATCTGTGAAGTGAACCGGGATGCTAAAACCTGCCTCCAGGTTACAGATACCAATACACAGAAGCCCTATTTTTTATCAAACGAGGAAGACGCCGCAACTGGGTTGTGTTTTTCGCCCGATGAAAGCCGGATTGGTTATTACACCGAGAGCTGTATTTGTCCTGCCAATTTGCATATTCACCACATTGATGGGAGCAATAATCGGCTAATTCAGGCGCAAAACCCTAAGCTGCCTCAGCAACGTCTTGTGCGGGCTGAAGTCGTTCATTATCGCAGTTTTGATGGGCTATCTATTCCTGCGTTGTTGTATCGTCCCAGTGAAGCAAGTCCCGATAACCCTGTTGCGGCCATGCTCTGGATACACGGAGGACCCGGGGATCAGTCACAGCAAAAATTCGATCCTGTGATTCAACATTTGGTGAGTAATGGTTATGCGGTGTTGGCTGTGAATCATAGGGGGTCAACGGGCTATGGGAAAACCTTCTTCCATATGGCAGACAGGCAACACGGTGATGTTGATTTAGAAGATTGCCTTTATGCCAAACACTATCTTGGTGATCTTGACTGGGTGGATGGTCAGCGCATTGGCATTATGGGCTGCAGTTATGGCGGTTTTCTGGCTCTGGCGGCATTAACATTCAAGCCGGATATATTTGCACTGGCGATTAATATCTTTGGTGTGACAAATTGGTTGCGTACCTTAAATAGTATACCTCCCTGGATGGGGGGAGTCCGCAAACGAATTTATGATGTTATGGGAGATCCTACCCAGGAACATCAGCGCCTTAAGCAGGTGTCACCTTTGTTTCATGCTTCGCAAATTTGTCGTCCTCTGTTGGTAGTACAGGGAAAAAATGATCAAAGAGTATTACAGATTGAGAGTGATGAAATTGTGCAGGCTGTGAAGCGCAATGGTGTGCCAGTGGAGTATTTGTTGTTTGAAGATGAAGGGCACGGGTTTAATCGCAGAGCAAACCTCATTGCAGCATCCAATCACTATCTTAATTTTCTTAATCAGTATTTGTAGCGACGAATTCGCAGTCGTCGAGACGTGTATATATACAACTTAACTCAACCCAATTTGGATAGATATGACCACTGCACTATTAACTGACCATCACATTTATCCCAGGTCAACCTTGCCCGGGCGCGAGCGTTGGCATATTGAGGGTCTATTGAACCAGCCACTGCTTGCTAAGCATCTGAGTAGTTATTTGAATAAGCAGGTCGGAATGGTGCAAGTGACGGCCAATCCTCTGACAGGCAGAGTTTTATTGTTGTTTGATCCGTCTTGTTGGCAAACGAAAACAATACGGAAACTACTAAAGCAAGCATTTCAGTACAGTCAAAAACAAACCGGTTGCGCAGAGAGTCATAGTACCCCACGTCACAAAGGGCTGGCTGGATTCAAACAAAGGCTTAATGAAAACCACTTGTACAGCCTAGTTCAACGGATTGAAGATGAGCAATGTCGGGCATTGAGGCACACGGCAATAAGAGCCAGTACCATCAACTCATTTTTTAAGATCTTGTCGCCCATTATGACAGGCCTGATGATCTCAAGTGTGCTATCACCGATTGCAGTACTAACAAAATTGGGGTTATCGCAAGGGGCTCAACTGGCATTCTTTACCGGTGCATTTGGGCTGTCTAAAGGCGCTGAGTCGATCACTGCACATCATAAAAATAAACATTGGAGCAAGTATTCCAATGAAATAGATAAAAAGATGAGTGAGCAGGTCTTTGCACACATACAGTCCTTACCTATGCCGTATTTAGACAGTCAAAGCCCTGACAAACTGCAGCATTTAGTTAGCCATGATGTGGATATTATAAAGCGGTTTCTTAATTACACACCGGCTGAATTTACAGACAAAGCCACAACTATGTTGTTCAGTTCTGTGATTATACTTGCTATCTCTCCGGTGGCCTTCGCGCTTTGTTTGCTTCCGGTGCCATTTATTACCAGGCTCAATAAACGTCATCAGGCGAGTATTCGTGAGCAGGCAAACAAAACGGGCGATCTGACAGACAGCCACAGAAAAGTGCTATCGAATAATCTGAATGGTCTGTCTACAGTTAAGAGCTTTACTGCTGAACACATTGAGTATGAGCGGTTTTGCAGTGCTAAAGATGCGGCCAGCGAACATACTGTCAGGCTTGATAGGGAAAACTCCTATTACTCCAGTATGAACGAGTTGATCTTTGTTATGGGGATTATGGGGCCGGTCGTCTATGGTTGTATGAACGTGTTGCGTGGTGGTATCGGTACTACCGAATTTATGGTTCAGATTGGCATTGCCCCTAGCATATTAAATTCTGCGACCGGGCTGGAATATGGGAAATCTCTTTACAGAGATGCCCATGCTGCGGCGGCTCGTCTGGATGCAGTATTGAATATAGCACCTGAAGTGATTTCACGGGACGGCCAGCAACAGCTTACAGCTGGGGTTGGCAGCATAGCATTTAGCGATATACATTTTGGTTATTCGAAGCATAAGGTGATTAAAGGGGTTTCTTTTGAGGTTAAAGCTAACAAGAAAGTGGCGTTTGTTGGGCCAACCGGATCGGGTAAAAGCACATTGATCAAGCTTTTATTAGGCTTTTACCAGGCTCAGCAGGGTCAAATTTATATCGATGGTAAGAATATAGAGCAGGTAAGTTTAAAAAGTTTAAGGCAGTCAATCGCATTGGTAAGCCAGGAGCCATTTTTATTTAACGGCACCATCTATGACAACCTGGTTTATGGTCGACCCTCCGCAACTTTTGAAGAAGTCGTTGCGGCTTGTAAGATAGCGCAAGCTTATGAATTTATTGATGCTCACCCCGATGGCTTCAACGCTCAGATAGGCGAAAGAGGACACAAGTTGTCTGGTGGTCAACGCCAGCGGCTTTCCATTGCGCGAGCGGTGTTAAAAAATGCCGCAATACTGGTTTTAGACGAGGCCACGTCGGCGGTTGATAATAAAACAGAAGCTGCAATCAGGCAGGCTGTTGATTTAATATCACATACTTGTACTGTGATTATTATCGCTCATCGTTTATCGAGTATTCGGTATGTTGATACGATTTACCACATTAAAGAGGGAGAGATCAGTGAAGCCGGGACACATGAGCAGCTACTGGCAAGAAATGGCGATTATGCTGCATTGTGGCAATTACAAATTTCTGAACAAAAGAATGCACCTGCGATGAGGTAATGGGTAAACCAATGATTGATTGCTCTTTCCTGACGATTTAAAGGACCGTACTTAAGAAGACTTTTTCTCGTGATAGATATCTTCTACATCTTCAATAACACTTTCAATTACTTGTTCAATGGGTTGGCCTTTATCCAGTGCCTGTGACACGTCTTCTCGCAGACTTTGGTCGCCTGCGCCTTTCTTGGTGGTAAACTGGGTGAACAAGCTTTGCCCGGTTTTACTTAAGCAATAGGAGTTTGCTGCAACGAACAGCATTCCGGCCGGCCCAGTGCTAATTTAGCCGCAAGCCCTGCGCCTACATGCGCCAGACCCAGTTTGCCTTTGCCCTGGGCCAGCAGGCTGACACCGGGAGTTAACAGGGCTTCGCCTGCCAGGCATGCTGTATCTTTTGCTATTTCTTTGTTGGTCCGTTTGACGCTCATTTTGATTATCCTTTCTAACGCATTGACTATTAAGTGTAATCATACTTTGCAAAAAATCCAGGCCAGGCGATGCGTATCATTTCTTTGGTGCACTTTTAACGTCTGATGATTGACGATATGCTGGGTTTTAAGAGTCAGGGATCAGGTAACGGGAGCGCGGTATCGTGATATTTCTCTGATACTCTGACCATAATAGGAACATTCAAAGGAGTACATAGATGTTTTCATTCTGGCAAAAGAAAAATTCGGTTAAATCTATTGCACGCCAGCTGCCTGTGCGATTGGTTGAATCCTACACCAGACAAGAATATTACTCTGTTGAGCAGGTCGCTGAAGTGTTTAGTCAGGTTTTTAGTCATGACCATAATCAGGCCTATGCTTATGCAATGTTTTGTTCTCAGGCTGATTTTGACGCACTCCAGACTGGTCTGAGCTATGCTGAATTGCGAGCGGATGTGGGCAGGCATTGTTTTCACGACTGGCCTAGGTTTAATTTTGAGTCATTGCTTGTATATGCTGGCAGCACATACAGTGATAGTGGTTTTAGTGTCGGCGCAGAGGGCGGTGGCGGAGATGGTGGCTGTGGTTAGCTATCTGTTCACATTGATTCGAGAAAACAGGCTCTGCCAAAGACTGTGTATGGCAGGCCTTGTTTTGGATACTCTGAATTAAAAATACAAATATGAGTCGCAGTGACACTGCGGGTCATCTTTTAGCTCATCAATGTGCACTTCAACTTTGCTTTGCGAGCGCGCATCGTAAATTAATACCATGCTGTGTTGCCTGTCTACACTCAGTACTTCGACCGGGTGTTTATGATACTCCACCCATTCTCCGTCACGGACGTCTTCAATATTCATGATATTTCCCCCATTTGTTAGTGAAACGGCGCAAAGAGTCATCATCATATTGTTGTATTAATGAGTTTAGTGATAAAAATAAAAAAGCCCAAGCAAAGTGCCCGGGCTGTCTTATTTTCAGGGTGTGTAGTTAGAAACTGTAGCTGACGCTGAGCTTCACACTACGTGGCATAATGTAGCGGCCATTGGGGGCGTCGGCATTACGCGGATCGCCTTCGGTGATACCTTGTTCATCGGTGAGGTTATCCACTGATACCATGAGTTTTACCTGCTCCGTTGGCTCCAGGGTGAAGCCCAGATCAAACTTCTCGTAGCCATCCAGTACTACTGTGTTCTCATTATTACCAAAACGGTCGTCAACGGCTGAAATTGTGCCGTATACCGTGGCAAACATATCGCCGAGTTCAAACTCGTAACTCGGCGTTACCCTTACCTGCCAGCCAGGCTGACGTTGTGCTTCGTTGCCGATATTGTCCGGGCTTTCTGTGATTTCAGTTTTTTGCCAGGTGGCATTCATATTGACGCTAAAACCAGAGCTATGATTGAAGTTATAATCAACCTCAATACCCATAGCTTCATTGGTCAGGATTTCAGCCGGGTCGCCAGGCTTGCGCACGAAGGTATCGCCTTGCACTTCGTTGGCAAAGAGTGTGGCGAATAAATCGCTGCTTTCACCCATGTATTTGTAGCCAATCTCGGCTTGGGTTACTTCTTTGATCAGGCGTTCACCGCCTTGATAAGCGCCATAGTTGTCGCGGAAATCGTCGAAGTAAGGCATTTTGTAGCCTTTATTCATACGTGCGAACACGCCGCTTTGGTCATCCAGTTTAAAGTCGGCACCCAGAGTCCAGGACGTTTTGCGCTCGTCGTACGTGACAAACTTGTCGATGGTGCCATCCAGGCCTTCATCAACGGAATAGTCTACTTCGTGTTTTTCACTACGCAGGCCGAGATCTAAGGTCAGCGCATCGGTTGCGCGATAGCTATGTGTGGTGTAAAACGCCAATGTGGTTGCATCACCGGTACTGTTGATATCGTAATTAAAGCCACAGCCGTCTTCGCTGTTATTACACTCGATGCCGGTGAGCATTTCACCGCCTGCGGCGAGCACGTGATAGGCGGAATTACCCAGGCTCCACCAGTCTTTTGCTGAGGTAGTGGCTGTATAAACACCAAAGGCACTGTTAACCGACGAGAACTCTTTGCTAATGGCTAAGTCATTGGTAAAAGCCTCAATTTCTTTGAGTACGACCCAGCGGCCATAGTTTTGTACCATGGTATCACCGTCGTAAACTGTACCGGTGACTGAGCCTGTTGCACTGACGCCATCGTCAGCTACACTCGCCAGGGTTGTCGCTGCGCCATCAGGCACCAAACCATAGGTGTTTGCGTCACCGTTGGTCAGGCTAAAACGGTCAATTAACTGCCAGCCGTTAGGTAATTCGAGTTTCAGACTACCGCCTGAGATATGGCCTTTCCAGCCCCGGCCTTCACCTAAATCAACTTCCATATCCTGGCCTGCAACATGGATCACGGCCTGACGATTTAAGGTGCCTAATTGCGTAAAGCCAGCGTCGACACCGTCTACATTAAGTGGGGTTGGCAGGTACCAGGCACCAGTGTCGTCTGTTTGGCGGGTATAGACATTGAACTCACCATTATCAAATTCTTTGGTCAGGTTAATGGTGAACTGGTGGCCCTTTTCAGAGGTGAAGCCTGCATCGCGGATCCCGGAAGAGCGTTTTGCATAGCCACCAATCATGTAATAGAAGTCGTCGCTCAGTTCACCGCTTAGTACGCCGTCGATGCGCTGTAAGCCATAATCTGAAGTGGTATATTTAACAGTGCCTTCGGTCTCTTCTGAGCCACGCTTTAGATGAAAGTTGGTCGTCAAACCTGGTTGACCGTTTGAAACCACCGGGTTAGGACCGCCGCGAAGGCCTTCCATACGGGCAATGGTCTCATCTAGACGGAAAATTGAAGAGTTTTCCAGGAACGACAAAGTGGGAGCGGGGTAAATAGGTGAACCTTGCAGGCTAACGGTCAGGAATGGCGCATCTCCGCCGCCCGGAAAACCCCGGACAAAAACGTTGGCTCCCGATTCACCGCCTGAGCTCTCTACCCAGATACCAGGTACAGATTTAAGTAAATCTGCGGTGCTCTTTGGCGCCAAACGTTCAATTTGGATCGCATCTACGTTGGTTACCGCGAAACTGGCGTCCAGTTTACGAATACCAGCGCCGCCCGGAGTACCGGATACAATGATGGTTTCTACTTTTTTGTCTTGCTTAGTGGCTTGTTGCTCAGCCTGTGCAGCGCCCGATACGGCCATGGCTGCGGCCACCGCGGATGCGATTAAAGAGTATTTATTGCCTAGGTTCACAGGAACTGCCCCCTTGGTTGTCATATGTGTTGTCTGTGTCTGCACAGCTTTGGCTGTGCTCATTGCTATTGTTATGCGCCGCTCTGTCGTGCTCATAATGGCTCTTTCGAACTTATCAGCGCTCAGGTTGCACGCGGCGTCATTTTAAAATAGAACGTTATGCAAACGTTTGCAATAGCCGGTTTGCAACTTTTTTAGCACTTGATGGCAAACCTGTAACTGGACCGATGAGTGAAAAATCAAAAAGAGAAAAGGTAAGACAGGTTAGCAAACGCTGCGCTATAATGCGGTTAATGGGCATCGATATTGCCTTTAAAATTAATATATTCAACTCGTTACAATGGTTCTTTGGTGGTGCGTTATACATGCAGTCAAAAAAAATGAAACTCGCGGATCTGGCAAAATTAGCCGGCGTATCTACGTCAACCGCATCCCGGGCACTGAATAACAATCCGCTTATCAAGGAAGAAACCCGTAAAAAATTGCAGGCGCTGGCCAAAAAGCACAATTTCAGTCTGAATGCCGCTGCCAGCCGATTACGATTGCAAAAAACCAATGTGATAGCGGTACTGATTAACTTCGATGCTGAGACCGAGCAGTCCATCGATGACCCGTTTTTGCTCAAAGTGGTGAGCGATATTAATCTGGCGGTTAATCGCCAGGGGTATGAACTACTGCTCTCTAATTCTTACATGGCAGGTGATGACTGGCACGGTTATTTTATAGATGGTCGTCGGGCCGATGGGGTGATTGTGGTTGGTCAGGGTAAACAGCAGGCGCGTATTGAACGTGCAGCCAGTGCCGGCACGCCGCTGGTGGTATGGGGAGACCCCAAGACGGAGGGGGACTACCCGATTGTCGGAAGTGACAACTACCTGGCCGGTTGCATGGCAACCCAGCATTTACTGGAGCAGGGCGCTCGTCGCTTGCTGTTTATGGGTGATCCGGCGCATGCCGAGCTGGCTGAGCGGTATCGGGGCTTTTGCGAACAGGTGAGTAAAGAGCCACAGGCAAGCGCTTCTTTATTGAAAATCGACATCACCAGCCAGGCTGCCTATGAGATTATCAATCAGACTTTATTGAGAGAAGGGCTAAGCTTTGATGGTATCTTTGCATGTAGTGATATGGTGGCTCTGGGGGCAATGAAGGCGCTCAAAGAGCGTTATGTCAGTATTCCAAACGACGTTCGTATGGTGGGATTTGATGATATTGCAATGGCGGACATTAGCTCGCCATCGCTGACCTCTATACAGCAGAACACCCGCCTGGCCGGGCAGGTACTGGTTGATAAACTTTTAGCGCAATTGAAAGGTGACAAGCCTGATTCTACGCAGCTTGACGTGGAACTTGTGGTGCGTCAATCGAGCTAAGGACTGTCACTTAGGCCGAATTAATCTCAGTAATATTTTTTGCAACGTGCGTTCGGGCTCTGTAAACAAACCGCACAAATTTTTAATTTTAGAATTGCAAACGATTGCAAAAATAAATGGTCGCGGCTAGACTGACTGTTATTGAATGGTTACAGAGTATCCTTATGAAGCACACCAGAGTCGTGCTGGCCATGGCGGCCTGCTACTTTTTGTTTGCGATCTTACTCAACAGTGTTGGCACTGTGATATTACAGGCGATTAATTCCTTTGCTGTATCGAAAGCGCAGGCTGCCAGTCTCGAAGGGTTTAAAGACATTCCTATCGCCATCGTGTCTTTTCTTGTCGCCTCGTTTATCCCGCGCATTGGTTATCGACTAGCGTTGCTAGGGGCGTTATTCCTGGTTGCAGTCATGTGCCTACTGACACCCATGCTTGGGGCTTTCTGGGCGCTAAAAGCTTTGTTTGCCAGTGTCGGTTGTGCGTTTGCGATCGTTAAAGTCACTGTTTACGCCCTCATAGGCCAGGTTACCGAAGATGCGAAGGGGCATTCAAGCTTACTTAACACCATTGAAGGCTTGTTTATGGTTGGGGTGCTGAGTGGGTATTGGATCTTCGCGGCATTTATTGGTGAGCAGGCTGATTCCCTGGCCTGGCTAAATGTCTATTATTTGCTGGGCGCACTAACGCTAGTAACGGCATTGTTGGTTGCCAGTGCTCCGATGAAAAAGCCACACTTCAGTGAAGAGCAGCCGCTAAAAGACGAGTTCGTCGGTATGCTAAAACTGGCTTATCAGCCTTTGGTGCTGGTGTTTGTGTTGTCTGCATTTTTATATGTGCTGATTGAGCAAGGCGTAGGTACCTGGTTGCCAACGTTCAATAACCAGGTGCTGAATCTGCCAGTGGATATTGCGGTTCAGTTAACCAGTATCTTCGCCGCCAGCCTGGCAATAGGTCGTCTGTTAGCAGGTCAGTTACTTAAGCATATTCACTGGTACAGCTTACTGAATGCCTGCCTGATTGGCATGGCAGCACTGGTGCTACTGACACTCCCTATGACTGAAAACCTGCAACCTAAACAAGTAAACAGCCTGTTTGATGCGCCGTTGGCTGCTTATTTAATGCCTTTGATTGGACTGATGATGGCGCCGATTTATCCGGTGATTAACTCAGTAATGTTGAGCAGTCTGGATGAGAGACAGCACGCACCTATGACAGGCCTGATTGTCGTGTTCTCTGCACTGGGCGGAACCACAGGCTCACTGATCACAGGGTTTGTATTTGAATATATTGGTGGTCAACAGGCGTTTTACCTCTCTTTGATCCCCATGTGCGGCATTGCCATTACGTTATTTTTGTTTAAGCGACGCGCTCAGGCACAGGCCAGCGCTTGCGCACTTTAGGAGTTATTGATGCAGTTTGAACAATCAAACTTGTTTAAAGCGGTGCAAACGCAGGGCATTTTTTCTGACAGCAAACAGTTTGCGGATGCGATCCCTAAAACTAGCTGGCAACAGGCTTGCGCATTATACGATCAAGAATCGCCACAGGACTTAGCCGCTTTTGTAACCCGGCACTTTGAATTTGCACCGCAGCCTGAGCTCGCTACGCTGAGCGCAACGTCGGTCAAAGACTACATTAACCAGCTTTGGGGGCGCCTTGAACGCGCACCGCAAACAGGTAACGCCTCTTCATTGTTGGATTTGCCAGCCAGCTATACTGTACCTGGTGGGCGTTTTAATGAAATTTATTACTGGGATAGCTATTTTACCGCGCTGGGCCTGCTTGACGCCGGTCACACTGAACAAGTGTCAAATATGCTTGATAACTTTGTGAGCCTGATAACGCGTATTGGTCACGTTCCAAACGGCAACCGCAGTTATTACACCAGCCGTTCTCAGCCCCCTGTAACAGCACTGATGGTATCTTTGCTATGGCAGACGCATCACCAGGATCAGGCATGGTTGAGCAAAGTGACTGATGCACTGCAAAAAGAACATGCGTTCTGGATGGCGGATAGCGAAAAACTGAATGATGAGCTGACTGAAAGCCGGCGTGTTGTACGTATGCCCTGTGGTGGCGTAATGAACCGTTTCTGGGATGACAGCGCGGAGCCGCGTCCTGAGTCCTATAAAGAAGACATTGAGGCTGCCAGCATGCTGGAGCCAGAACATCGTGCAGTCTTTTATCGAAATATTCGTGCGGCCTGTGAGTCAGGGTGGGATTTCAGTAGTCGCTGGCTGGATGATCCTGCGCAGTTGTGCAGCATTAATACGGTACAACGTATCCCTGTTGACTTAAATGCTTTATTGCAGCAGCTCGAATGGCAGCTCAGTGAATGCTACGCCGCGCTTGGAGATAGTCAGCAAAGTGCGCATTACCTGAGTCTTGTTCAGCAGCGAAAACGCCTGATCCAGGCCTATTTATGGGACAAAGAGCAGGGTTGGTTTATGGATTATCACATTGCTTTGCAAACGCGCAGTCAGGTGATGTCTTTGGCCGGTGTAGTGCCTATGTTTCTTAGCCTGGCAAGCCAGTTCCAGGCTGAAGCTATGGTTCAGCGCCTGGAACAAGATTTTCTTCGAGCGGGTGGGTTAGTGACTACTCTCACTGACACGGCACAGCAGTGGGATAGTCCAAATGGCTGGGCGCCTTTACAGTGGTTTGCTGTTAAGGGGATGCTGAATTATGGTTATAGTAAACTGGCTATCAGTGTCGCCAGACGTTGGTTAGTTATGCTGGAGCGTGACTTTGAACAGCGAGGCTGTTTACTCGAAAAATACAATGTGGTTGAGCCAGGTGTGCGTGCCGGAGGGGGTGAGTACATGGTGCAGCAAGGGTTTGGCTGGACGAATGGGGTAACCAGCCGCTTGTATCAATTGTTGGAAGAGTAGAGGCCTCGTCGAGTAGGTGAGGGCCGGTAACGATGTTAGTTAATATCGCTATATGATGGCCCAAATGAATGTGAGAGCTGCTAAAGTCCAGTAGCCCTCACATTTTTAATTCATCGAAGCGTCAATCGTGGTACGGGTGATACAAACGCATTGATATGCTCATAGAGCCAACAGACACCATCAGAGATGCCAACTTAACCTCTTACATTGACCACCTTTCGAAGCGCGACTGGTCACTCAATCCATAAAAGCAACACGTACGATAATGGCGCCAATGACGATAACAAATAACACCAGCTCCAGCTTATAAACGACGGAACGTGTCTCCCTTTGTGCCTTGTTTTTGGCTATGTCCTTTTTTATATTGGTACCTTCTGGGTGCCTTTTCTCATAGGCCTGGTTTGCTTTCTCAGCGAATTTTTTGCGCTTGTCAGGACTGAGCGCTTTATTTAATGCCGCGCCATGGTCTGACACATGACCTTTGGCCGCGCGTTTTGGTGGACTAGGCATAGTGGCCTCCCCAACGAACCCCTTACGTTAAGTATAGCGCCAGATAGAGAAGACTGGCAGCATACTCCGCTGCCAGGGGAAATAAGAGACGCTGCCTAATGAACCAGTTCACGGCAAGCAGGTCAAAAGGTATACATTTGGGTGATATTTGTACATTACACTCTATTACATGAAAAACAGGCGGTGGTTCTGGTGACTCAATCGGCAAAACATCTCTTGATAGGTTTGGTTTTAATGGCTGTGATGGGGTTAGCCGGATGTGATGCGCCAATTCAAAATAGTGAAACTCAAATCGTCAGCTTGCAACAAAACGCGGTTCAGGGCCAGTTTTCGGTAGATGGCAACTTTGCCATTTTACACAATCCGGGTGACAAACTTGCGGTATACCATATCAATACTCAGACCCTTTTATTTGCTGTGGCTGACCCCTTTAGCGGGCTCGATAATGCCAAGGGTAAAATATTGGCGTTTAGTCTCAGTGAAGACAATAAGCGACTAGCAATAGGTTACCGAAAATCGGTGGAGCTATGGGATGTTGAACACGGGCTGCAATTGGGGTCAGTTGCGGTACACCCTTCGTCTGAGCTGGCAAAGGTATCGGCATTACGCTTATATAGTCGTCCCAATCTGTTATTAGCAGGGTTAAACGACGGCACCGTTAATTTACTGGATTTGGACAATCAGTTAGTAAAAACGGCGAGGTTCCATGACAGCAAAGTAATGCATGTGGCGATGAGTGGGCAAGGCCAAAGTATACTGAGCGCTGGGCACGATGGCCTGGTCCTGTTATATGATGCCCGCACTATGATGACAAAGCGGCGTTTTGATTTTGGCCGCCGAATTACCAGCATCGCGCACAGTACGGATCAGACCCAGCTGTTTGCTTCCGATGCACTCAATGAACAGCGTATTTTCTCCGTATACTCAGATGCCGAATATGACGTTAATTTACACTACCCAGAGCGTTTCAGGTGGTTTAGAGCGGCTGCGTTTAGTTCAGATCTGCGTTATTTGGCAACGGGATCGACAAAAGCCTGGTGGACTTTGTGGGATGCGCAAAGCGGTCAGGAAATTGGCGCTTATGCTATT
The DNA here is from genome assembly GCF_015356275.1 of Pseudoalteromonas sp. PPB1. Classification (NCBI taxonomy): domain Bacteria; kingdom Pseudomonadati; phylum Pseudomonadota; class Gammaproteobacteria; order Alteromonadales; family Pseudoalteromonadaceae; genus Pseudoalteromonas; species Pseudoalteromonas sp. PPB1. The sequence goes on from NZ_JACEQV010000005.1 coordinate 34,019, forward strand.
CAGGCTCAGAGTCGCGATGCTACTGTGCTTGATATGCATACTAATTCTCAAGGTGAACTGCTCACGCTCAGTAGTGACGGTTTTGTTGAGTTGTGGCAGATCAGTACCTTACTAAATCGTGAGTGAGGGCTGGTGTGGTTCTTGCTGGCGATAGCTCAGGTGTGGTGTTATCGAGATGTAATAGAAACAGGAACGGGTTTCTTCTACCCTCTGTCTTGTTAAACTAGGTATACGTTTTCAGGTGTACTTTTTACTCTCAGTTAATACACGTATAATGGCGGTTTTAGTGGTGTCACGAGTAGAGTTATGTGGTTAAAGGTAATGCTGGCGGCATTGTGTGTGATAATGTTGAGCGCATGCAATGAGGAAATCCAGCTAAGTCAGGGTAATGTTGGCAGACTGAATGACAGTGGCATTGCGATAGGCCATTTCTCAAAAGACGGGACTAAGCTCGTCACATTTGACAATCAAAAACAAATTCAGGTTTGGGATGTAGCCACACAACAGGTCGAGTTTTCAGTGCCCAAAGAAAAGACGCCTGAGTTTGTTCGAGATATAGCGCTGTCTGAAGATTTAAAGATGTTAGTGATTGCCAGTGAGTCAGAATTGGCTTTTTGGTCACTGAGTAAAGGTAAGTTAGTGACCAAAGTTGCATTTGGTGGAGTAACACCTGGTGCAGTGATCACGGCTATGGCCATATCGCCTAAAAATGATAAAGCCATCGTGGCGATGGCGGATGGCACCATCAATATGGCCGATTTACATACTCAGATAAACAACCGATTTGCGCCGCACTCGCGACCGGTTCAGCATGTGTTTTGGGATGATAAGGGCGAACTCTTTGTGACCGGCGCTCAGGATGGCAAACTGGCACTGTGGAAATTTGGCTCGGCAGAACCTATTTTTATGAAAGAGTTTGATCATCGGGTGACCAGTGTTGCAGTGCGGGATGACTTCTCTGCCTTGTTTGCGTCTGATGCTTTGAATGAACAGGTTGTTACATCCCTGACCGATGGACAGAGTATCAGTGAGCTACAGTATATGTCGCGTTTTAAAGTATTTCGTAAAGCGCTGTTTATTAAAGGGAGTGAGCTGCTCGCAACGTCTTCGTCAAAATCGCATTTGACCATCTGGAATGCGAAAAATGGCGAGGAGCTGGGTACCTGGCAAATTAACTTTGTTCACGATGGGGCGACCATAGTGGATATGTATGCGGCGGATAGAGATACCCTCCTGACATTAAGTAGTGACGGTATTTTAGAAGCCTGGACGCTTAACGCATTAGCTCAACGCTAAAAAAGGTGGCGGTATGGTTAGATGGATTTTGGTTTGCGTGTTTATCGTCAGCACTCATGTGTTGAGTGCAGAGCCAACTTCTGGCAACGAGCCAGATAAAGGCGCTGATGTACAGATAACCAATGCCGCGTCGCACCAGGCGGATGTTCTGACTAAGGTACAACCTGATGTGCAATCTCAACCAGAGTTCACCGCGTTTAATCTGATTGCGTTGTGCTTTTTGGTTTATCTTATATGGACTGCTGCGCGTTACATTTATATGCGCAAACGTGAAGCCAATAAAGCACAGGCTGATAAGCTGAAATGGCAGGTTTACCGCAGCTTAACGACATCGCTGGACGCAAAACACTATACCATTCTCACTCGTCATTTGTATCCGGAACAGCTCGAAGCTTTGTCCTTGGATTGTGTTGTGTTGTCTCCATTTGGCATTTTTGTTGTGATGGTGGTTGAGCAAAGTGGGTTGATTGCTGTTGAAACAGACAGTCAGGTTTGGCCTTGTCGGCATAAGAACAAGACTCACTACCTGGCAAATCCGCTCACGGCAGCGGCACAACGCGCCTCGACACTGGCTGGTGTGTTGAACACGCCATTTGGTGTACGTTGGTTAGCGGTGTTTCCTGATGACGCAGAGTTTAGCCCAACCCGGCCGACAGATTGCTGTAAGGTTAGTGAAGTTTCTCTGGATATACTCAGGTATACCCGGTGTCAGTTTAGCCATGAGCAAGTAAGTTTGTTTGAGCAGGCTGTTTTAAGCTATGGGCAAGGCCATAAGCGATTGAGTGCCTGAATAAAATCTTGCGTCAGCCCTTCTGATGGAGGTTAATCTAAGTCAATAGGCTGGCTACTCACTGCCTTCAATACATTTTATTTTGATTATATTTCGCACGATCAGTGTCATTTACTAAATTTTGGACCTATTTTCGCCGAGATTTGTAGACGTAGGATACGCTATTGAAATAATCAGATTGATATTACTACTGACATTTTTGATGCGCGGGCGTTGAAATCAGGGTACAATTGCGACTCTTTATCATTTCCCCAGCTGTATTTTATAAGGCATTAAACCGCTCGAATGACCGATCTGACAACACACCAAGCGTCTCGTAATCGACTCCTTATCGCCCTCGCGCTCACATGTACCTTTATGATTATTCAGGTTGTAGGTGCCTATTATGCCAATTCATTGGCTGTGCTAGCCGATGCCGGGCATTTATTTGTGCATAATAGCTCTTTGCTCATTGCGTTAATCGCCTCGTCTGTTGCAATCAAGTTGGCAAAAACCTACAGCGACGGATATAAAAAGGCAGAGTACACTGGCGGTCTGTTTAATGGACTGCTGTATCTATCTATTGCTGCAATTATCTTGCTTGAGGGCGGTGAGCGGCTAGGACATCATGCTGAGGGCTATGACCTTAATGTGAACGCCTTCGCGATGTCGAGTATTGCAGCAGTCGGGTTCTTGTTTCATGGTGCCTCGGCATGGGTGTTATACAAGGGGCGTAAAGATAGCATCAATGTTTATGCGGTTTTTCTGCACTCTTTTTTTGATTTGCTTTCTACTATTTCTACCTTTGTTGCGGGTGTACTGATCCACCTGACTAACTGGCAGGTTATTGATATTGCCTCGAGCATGCTTATATCTGTGTTTGTTTTGTTCACTGGGGTTAAAGTGATCTATACCTGTATTCAGGGTCTTACGGAAAAAGCACAAATGCTTCCGGCTGTCGAAAAACTGGAACAGCTGATCCTGTCGACTGAACACGTTGAGAGTGTTCACAACATTACTGTCACTATGCTGGACAATCAGTTAACCGTTGGGGCGCATATTGTGCTTAAACATCACTGCACGATTGAAATGCACGATGAAGCGTGTCGCCTCGAAGTAGAACGTGCTTTGATGAACACCTATGCGGTTAAACAATGCGTTTTGCAAATAGAAAGCCACGATTGTCCGGATCACTAAACTTGGCAAAAGTCAGTTTTTCCTTTACTTTTTAACAGTATCAGTAAAAAAATTGCAAGCTAATCAAAATGAGCAACACAGGTTTTTGTGTTGTAGGTGATAACTTGTATAGCTGATCGAAACTCAGGGCCTGCGTAGTACTCATAAGGTGAGGTGCAGGTTCCTGTAGGTGTTAAGTTCAAGAGGAGCCTGAGTATTGTTCGGGAAAATAACAGCATTACCTAAGATCGCGATTGCGGTTGTGCTCGGGTTGTTAGGTGGCTTTGCTAACCTTCTGCCCCTATGGTTCCTGGATAGTTCCGAGTTTCTGCTTGGTCAGCTGTTCGTTATTCTTGCATTGATGTCGCTGGGCTGGCGCTATGCTTTATTGTGTGTAGCAATTGGTGCGGCCTTTATATTTTACCGCTGGGGACACTGTTGGCCATCTACGGTGTTTTTGTTAGAAATTGCCTGGCTACAGATCTTTTGTGTCAGACCTAACAAACCTTTATTTATGCGGGGCCTGGCATTTTGGGTGCTGTTTGGGATCCCATTACTCTTCCTGTTCGGTAAGTTTGCCCTTGACCTCAACTTACTGGTTATTATGACGGCGCTGGCCAAGTACTTCATTAATGCCGCTATATGCCTGGTTATTGTCGACTTACTGTCATTATTTTTATTCAAACAACTGTGGCAGGCGAAGCCACTGTATCGCATTTTGAATTACATGATCAGTCACCTTATTATTCTGGTGGTGCTGGTGACAACGATTATGCTGACCAATAGCCACTATGAACGTATAGAATATGAGGTGAGAGCGCAGCTGAGTGATGTTGCGAACACAACGGCGCAGCGGATAGACAGCTTTCTTGGTAATCATCGCCGTGCTTTGGCAGATGCTGCGCACAATATTGAAGCCGGGTTGGATCAACAGCATACAATCACACGTCTGGTCGAGTCCTATCCGAATATCCGCACTGCCATCACCGCGGATGAATCCGGGCTGGTTACACACTTTTACCCCGATACGCTTAGGACCAGCCTTGCTGGCGAAGTGCCGGCAGTATCCGATCGTCAGTATTTTATTCAGGCACCGTATTATCCCAATGGGTTTGTGTCGGGCATTTTTCGGGGTAGGGGGTTTGGTGATGATTCGATTGTCGCTATTTCTGCCCCCATCTATGAGAGAGGGAACTTTGCCGGGATTGTGGAAGGGTCCGTATTTTTTAATACATTTGAGCAATTTATTCCTCGTATTTTGTCGCACCTGGGACACTTGATGATCCTGGATAGCGAAAATAAAGTGGTATTTAGCTCCCTGAAATCTGACTTTAATACGCTCGATGAACTGGACGAAGCGACGTTAAATTCGCTGACCAATGATGATTTGAATCTGTATGTTGGTAAGACGGAAGAGGTGTTTTACCGTCGTGGTGTGCGTTCTGAGGAGTTTAGCTGGCAGGTCATCAGTCTGGTGGAGCGCAAGTATGTCAATATGGCGGTTGCATCGGCCTGGGGACAGTCTTTTTTCCTGGCTCTGTTTATTATTGCATTGAGCAGCGTTTTGGTTAGCAAATTAACCCGTATGCTGATCAACCCAATGCATGATCTTAGTAGTCGGCTGAACGGGTTTGACCCGGCCAGTCGTAATGATGATTTGTCTCCTCGCGAAGAAGCAACCTTTCTTGAAGTGATTACGTTGCAGCAGCAATTTACCCAGCTGGCGTTTAAGTTGTCTATGAGCTTCAAAAAGTTGCAAAAAGCCAATCAGGAAAATCAGTCGCTTAATGCTCAGCTCACCAACTTTAATGCCCAATTAGAGAGCCAGGTGCAGGAGAAAACTGAAGAGCTAATTGATGCACTCGACAGGGCCAATAAAGCGAGTTCAGCAAAAAGTTTGTTTTTGGCCAATATGAGTCATGAAATACGCACACCGCTCAATGGGATAATTGGCATGACCGCAGATATGCAGCGGCACACCCATGACACAGAGGTTGCTGAGTCTTTGCAGATCATTTATCAGTCTGCGCATAACCTGCTGCTGATCCTGAACGATATTCTTGATTACTCCAAAATTGAAGCTGGCGCCCTGGAGCTGGACAGGCACGATGTTGCCTTTCGTAAGATGTTACATTCACTGACCACGTCCTTTTGCAAAACTGGCGTGAAGGCTGGGGTGACATTTAGCTATGAGGTTAACGACTCTATTCCAGAGTACCTCAAGCTGGATGAGTTGAGGGTGACGCAAATCATTAACAACTTGCTCAGTAATGCAGGCAAGTTCACTGAGCAGGGTAGTATTAAGCTCAGTGCCTGTTACGTCAACGAAGCCTTGCATATTGATATCTCTGACACCGGAGTAGGGATTGCGAAAGAGAAACAGAAGCAGCTATTTGGAGAGTTTATTCAGGCTGATGTTTCTACAACACGTAAATATGGTGGCACAGGGCTTGGCCTGACAATATGTAAACGCCTGGCTGAGGCAATGGGGGGGACAATTAGTTTAGAAAGTGAGGCCGGCAGAGGCAGCACGTTTACTGTGATTTTGCCTGCCAGTCCGGGTGAAGCGCAGCAAGACGAAAAACAGCATGTCAGTGCACCGGATCTGAATGGTGTGAATGTGTTACTGGTTGAAGACAACCCAATCAACCAGATCGTAGCGGCAAAATTGATGGAACATACAGGCTGCAATTTGACTAAAGCAAATGACGGCCTGGATGCGCTGTCTGTCTTAGAGGGAAACCATATGCCCGTTATCCTGATGGATTGTCAGATGCCGAATATGGATGGATTTGATTGCACTCGTCGGATCCGGCAAAACCCTGACCTATACGGTACACCTTATATCATTGCCATCACAGCCAATGCCTTCAATGAGGACAAAGTGAAATGTTTGCAGGTAGGGATGGATGACTTTGTTTCTAAGCCCATTGAGCCTGATGCCCTGTATCAATGCCTGGCTCGATGGCGTAGCGCATAACTACGTCAGCTCACGTTGGCCACATCAGGCGGGTATTGCTCAAACAAGCCCGCAGCGCTAAGAGGTTTAGAAAAATAATATCCCTGCATGTATTCGCAGCCGAGATCCCGAAGGAAACTAAGCTGCTGGGCGGTTTCGACCCCTTCGGCGATGCATGCCATGTTGAGGTTTTGCGCCAGCATATAGATGGTCTTTACGATGGAACGATTATGAGGGTGCGTTTCCAGTGTGCGGATAAAACTCTGGTCAATCTTGATAATGTCGATAGGAAAGTGACTTAGGTACGTGAGCGAAGAGTAGCCTGTGCCAAAATCGTCCAGCAGTAATGTAAAGCCAAATTTTTTAAGCTGTGCCAGTGTTTTACTGGCTTTATGCCGGTCTGCCAGAAAGCTGGTTTCTGTGATTTCCAGTTTAAGCTGATGATTGCTTAAGCCAAATTCCGCCACAATACTGTCCAAAGAGGCGGCCAGGTTATCACGCATAATATGTTGAGGTGAGAGATTCAATGACAAATAAAATGAGGCCTGCTGGTGGAAAAATGGCGTAAGTTCCTCAAGAGCTTTACGTAAGGCCTGCGTTGTCATTTGCTCAATTAAGCCGACTTCTTCAGCAATCGGAATAAACTCTGCAGGTGATACAGGCTTTGACCCCAACTGCCAGCGCATTAACAACTCCACACCTGTCAAAGTGTGGTTTGTGGTGTTCACAATAGGCTGATAGTGATTGTAAAACTGATCGTCTGCTACCGCTTCCTTGAGCGCCGCTTCTAAGCTGAGCTTTCTGCTCAGGTGCGCATTCATTTCGCTGGTAAAAAACTTAAAGTTGTTTCTGCCGCTTTGTTTGGCATGCAGCATTGCGATATCCGCGTTTCGCAACAGGCCTTCTGCTGTTTGTTCGTCAAATGGAAAAATCGCGACACCCACGCTGGCAGAGATGCTCATAGAGATACCATCTATTTCGTATTTATTGCACAACGACGTGATCATATGTTGCACCAACTCTGTGACCTGGGCGACGTCTTCGAAAGTTTTTATCAGAACAATGAACTCATCGCCACTCTGGCGACCCAGGATACAGTGCGCGTTTAAGGTGCTATTTATCCTTTTCGTAACGGCAATCAGGAGTTGGTCTCCTGCAGAGTGGCCATAGGCGTCATTAATTGGCTTGAATTTGTCTAGATCAATAAACAACAACGCGCACCCGGAATTGCTTTTAGTTGCATTATAAATTGCAAATTCAATGTGTTGCAGCATTAGGTTGCGATTAGGTAAATCGGTCAGGGCGTCAAAGTTTGCGAGATAACGTAACTCACTTTGTGCTTGTTTTTGCTGAGATAAGTCGGAACCAACGATGACTAAAAATTCTATTTCACCCTGTTCATCTGTAATGGCATTGATACTGAGTTGAACTGCACTTTGGCGCTGATCATCAAATGTCACATCAATTTCTAGTTTTATGTTCTCTTTAGGTTGGATGTTACGCAGTGCGTTCAGTAATTTTATCAGCTGTTGTCGTCCAAGACGTTTTTTGAGTTCGCTGAGTGTCAGTTGTTTTTGAGGCTCATATCGGTCCAACCCCAGAGATGATGATAAACTTTGGTTGACAGACAAAAGCTGTAAGCTGCTGTCGAGGATTAATAACCAGTCCTGGATCTGAGATAGGGCCTGGGCGAACATAGCAGCGTTCAATTGGTTTGCTTTTTGCTCGGTAATGTTACTGTAGATACCAGATGCCTTTAGTGGTTCACCTTTGGCATCCCATTCGCTGACCTTGGCAATATCGTGATACCAGAGCCAGCCTTGTTGTTTGGAATAAATTCGATACGTGATAGAGAGCTGGCTGTCGGGTGAGGCAATAAAGCGTGCCCATTGGCGTTGTACCATTTCCTGATCTTGTGGGTGAACTTTGTTGAAAAATGCGTTCAAGCTGAGCTGCTTACTTTGGCTGGCGTCCTGAACATTGCCCAGTAAGGTGATTTGCTGAGTCTGCATATCCATGCTCCACAGCCCGCTTTGTGTTTTGGTAAGCGCCAAGTCGGTCTGGGCTTTTGCGTGAACTAACTGGTCATAGGTCTGACGCAGAGCAAGTTGCTTGACCTGGTGTCTGCGATAGAGCACAGTCAATATTCCTGCAATCAGCAACAGGTAACTGCTGATTGCTAACGGTGTATTCCACCAGGCATGTTTGACCTCAAAATGTAGCTGGCTCTGGATGCGTTTTTCAGTGTCACCAGGTCGGAACTCCGACAGTGTCAGGGTGTATTTTCCAGGCTTCAAGGTATTAAAAAATAAATAGTTATTTTTAACATCTTTGACCTCCAGGGTCGTGGGTCCTAACAGGTGAGCTGTGACAAAATTACGACGCACATTAAAAATGTTGAATTGACTAAACTCAAAGCGAAACCCCATGTCGTCATATTCAAACTGTAAAGTCTGCGTGTCGAGTTGTTCGGGTGAGACAAGTATGGGCCTGGACATCAGCTGCACACCGGAGAAGGCGAGTTGCTCTGTTTCTACTGGCAGCGTAAAGGCATTTGGGTCGAACTTTATTGCGCCGTTGGGCGTACCAAACAGCATATCTCCTGAGTGCAGAGGCTGACTGGCCCCGAGATTAAACTCATTGGTAACCAGCCCATTACGATGATCATAGTGATCGAGCTGCAGCGTTTCTAAATTCAGTTTATAGAGGCCATTTTGGCTACTTATCCAAAGTTGGTTGTGCAGGTCACGCTCCAGTTCGTAAAGAGTGTTGGTGGCAAGCCCCTGCTCCTCTGTGATATGTACTATGGGCTGGAAACTGTGTGTGTCGAGTGCAATGAGGCCCATTGTGTTGGTTGCCAGCCAAAGTCGGCCCTGGCCATCCTTCATCCAGTCATTTACGATAGGGTAGGCGTTATCAGGGGCGGCGTCTGCCTGCCACAAAGTATTGACCTGGTGGCTGAGACGATCGTAACTCACTAGCGCGTTGGCGGTGCTGAATAACAACTCATTGGGCTTTTCTGGTCTGCCAGGCAGAAATAACAGGGCTTGCAAGTCATCTATCTGTGCTTCCAACTCACTTAATGTGGTAATCGTTTGTAAGGCAATATCATAAAGGAAAATATTATGGTGCGTATGAAACAAGAGTGTACGCTGATCTACAAGCATAGAGCCGACTAAGTGGTCTTCTCCTGTCATTGCAACGTTTGCGTTGGTGACTTTGAGCTCAGAGGCTTGCCCGGTTGTTATGTCAAACTGTTTAAGTCCGGCTCTGGTATCAAGCAGGAGCATATTGTCTGTCAGGTAGGGGGAGCTATAGATGTTGTAGACAGCGTGGCTGCCATATGCCGGTTTGTGGCTTTGGTTACGAAAATAACTTTGTTGAAGGGTTGCCTGCTGGCCGTCGGAAAAGAGATGTAACCCATCATCGCTGCCAAGCCAAAGTGTACCATCGTTTTTTTGGTGCACGGCCCAGATATTGTTATTGAAGTTATTGTTATGGGAGGCGAGTAGTTTAAATCGGTACGCTGAAGTTGGCCAAATAAATGCCCCGTTATTATTAGAGCCCATCCATAGGTTTGCATGCTTGTCTAATAACATGACAGGGATGGTATTTTGCGGTGTCAAATAGCGGCTTTCGCTGAATGAAAACAGCTTACTGGCGCTATGATTACGGCGGTCGAGCAAATATAGACCTGAATCTGTGGCCAGGTATTCTCCATATGGCCCGATTTCATGTGCCCAGATATTGAGTTGTGAAACAAGTTCATAAGCCTGCTGGTCTATTAGCTGGCTGGCATCACCTGGAATGACAAACAAGCCTTCCACTGTGCCCACCAGCAGTCCCAACGCCTGGTCCTGTTTGAGCAGTTTTACATTGTTATTGAGCGCAGACTTGGCTACTGAGCCCTGGTGGTTCAGTAAGCTGAGTTGCTCATTTTTGAATTGAAACAGTCCAGACTCTGAACCAATGAGCAAAGTATCATGCCACGCCAGCATAGTGCGAACATAGGCGTTATGTGGCAGGGTGAGCAAACGTTCCGACGCAAGTGTCTGCGTATCGACGCGATACAAGGCGTTTTCAATTGCAATCACGTATTGATCTTGATACTGCACAAAGGCATTCACCGCGGCATCTGGCACTATGCCCTGACGTCCTCCCTGGTTAAACAATTTCACCAGCGATAAAGTACGGGTGTTTAGCAGAAACGCGCCTGATTGTACTGTTGATATAAATAATTGATCATTGTCTAACAGTTGGAGCAGTAAAATGTCACTGCCTGAGAACAGTGCCTGCCCCTTGAAGGGACTAAATTGGTTACCGTCATGTCGATTTAAGCCCTGATGGGTCGCGATCCAGATATATCCCTGCTTGTCCTGAACCAGCGCGGTGACACTCGACTGAGAAAGCCCTTCCTGCGTCGACAAGCGGCTGATCTGATTTGCATAATAAGGAGCTGCAATCACCAAGTGGTGATATATCATTAAAAAAGACAATAAAGCTGCTTGTAGCCAGTTGTTCATTCACACGTTCCCAGGCGCACAACAGTGAACAGTCCTTTTACGCTTTTGTGCTGTCATATTCGCTGAGGCATACATTGCTCAGATTATGCTAATTATACCAAGTTATGGGCTGAGCTGAACGAGAATTCGTAAAAATGCCTCAGCTGGCAAATTTTTGGGTAAAAAAGCACTGGTTTAGATAAAACCTAAACCGTTGAACTAAAAGGTGTATCAAAAACACAATCAATGCAACTACGAATTATTCTCATTATTTCTGTTTTTGTTGTTGATAACCATTTTTGTTTAGATTAAACTTATCCGCAGTTAAGGTTATTGAGAATGGTTTTCAGTTATGTATATCTGCATTTGCCACGGTGTGACGGACAAAAAAATCGCCGAATCTATTGATGATGGCGCAAGGTCTATGCGCGATTTGAGCAAAGAGTTAGGTGTGGGATCTCAGTGTGGTAAGTGTTGTAACTGCGCTAAGAAGATACTGAACGAAAAACTAATTGATATCGTAGATGTGACAGAGCAAGTAGCTTAATCAATTTTTCGTTCAAACCAGTTTCTCAAAAAAAGGGCTTCAAAGCCCTTTTTTAGTATTACATTTGCGTCTGCAGGTAGTTTTCGATACCGGTGACTTTGATAAGGTGTTGCTGGGTCTCCAGCCAGTCAATTTGCTCTTCCTGCTCATTGAGGATATTGTCCAACGCCTCACGACTAATGTAGTCCTGTTTTTCTTCACACAATGCGATAGCGTCAACCAGATCCCCTAATGATGCTTGCTCAAATGCCATATTAGCCGCAATCATTTCTTCGCTGTTTTCACCAATTTTGAGTCGACCCAGGTCCTGGAGGTTAGGCAAGCCTTCCAGAAACAGAATACGTTCAATCAGGCGATCTGCATTCTTCATTTTTTGGATAGATGTTTTGTAATCCGCTTTGTCCAGTTGCGAAAAACCAAAATCTTTAAACATACGGGCATGCAAGAAATATTGGTTAATGCCTACCAGCTCGTTTGCAAGTACGGTGTTCAGTGCCGTTATTACCGCTTTATCGCCTTTCATAATGATTCCTTATGCCAGCTGAGATTGCAGATAGTTTTGGATACCGATTTTGTCGATAAGACCGATTTGCTGTTCTAGCCAGTAAACATGGTCTTCTTCGGTATCAAACAGCAGCTTTTCGAGGACTGCACGCGATTGGTAGTCCTGCTCCTGTTCGCAGATCTTGATGGCCTGTTTAACGCTTTCTACCACTTCCAGCTCCAGCTTAAGATCATTTTCCATCATAGATTTTACGTCGCTACCTATGAGCAGATCGCGGCGTTTAGTCATGTTAGGGACACCTTCAAGGAACAAGATACGCTTGATTAACCAGTCTGCGTGTGTGGTTTCTTCTTCCATTTCGTGATTAAGACGCTCATAAAGTTTGTTCAAACCCCAGTCGTCATACATGCGGGAATGAATAAAGTACTGATCAATGGCTGCGAGCTCATTAGCCAGTAGTGCGTTAAATGCATCAATTACCTGTTGCTTGCCTTGCATAAGTGTCACCTCAATTCGTTCTAAATTGACGCCAGTGTACGTGTATATAATTTCATGTCAATAAAAAATCTATATAAATCAACATATTAACAACTGATTATTATTCTCATTTCAGTTCAGTTTTTGGACTTTAAATAGCAATCAGGTGCAATAGCCCAGAGGACTGGTCATGCCATAGTGAGAATTCGGTATAGGACAGGTAGATTTTCTAACGGGCTATCTCTACTCATGTGACGTCAATGCGCGCATAATAGAGGTATAACCTGCGGGTATTTTTTTATTGGGTTCCGAATATGGCCAGTACCTTTGTACGACTGGTTTTACACTGAGTCTGAGTCTCATAGAAGAGTTGATGTATGCTTTCTTCAGAAGTTTGTGCCAGGGCACGAAAAAGCCGGGATGCACGGTTTGATGGTTTATTTTATGTTGCGGTGAAGAGCACGGGTATTTATTGTCGCCCGATATGTCCGGCGCCAGCGGCAAAAGAGCACAATGTGCAGTATTACCAGCATGCGCATTGCGCGGCACAGGCCGGTTTTAGACCTTGTATTCGTTGTCGACCAGACAGTGCGCCTGGTAGCTATGCCTGGCTGGGTACTCAAACCACTGCGGTCAGAGCGAAAAGATTGATTGATGGTGGTTTTCTGGGCAGTGCAACTGTGACTCAGTTAGCCGAAAAATTGGGGATCACGACACGATACCTGACCAAACTGTTTCAACAGTATTATGGTATCGCGCCAAAAAAATATGCGTTGTTTAAACAGTGTGACTTAGCAAAGCAGCTTTTGCAGCAAACAGCCTTACCGGTTACCCAGGTCGCATATGCCTGCGGGTTTAACTCTCAGCGTCGCTTTAACGACGCATTCAGTCGGCTCTATCAGATTACGCCATCCAGCTTACGTCGCGGTGCTGAGGTCAGTCAGCAGATTGACTTGGTGATGGCCTTTCGTCCCCCCTACAACTGGCAGGCGATGCGCGAATTTTTAGCGCATCGTTTGGTGACACCTCTGGAGTGGCTAGATGACGCCTCTTATGGACGTAATTTTAGATTGGACGATTATCAAGGTTGCTTTACGGCGTATTATGAGGAGTCTCAGAACCGCTTCAGAGTAACGATTGAGATCAGCGATCTAAAAGGGTTACCTTTGGTGGTGAATAATATCCGCCGGGTATTGGATTTAGATGCGGACTCCGAGTTTATCAACACGCATTTACAGCAACATTGTAGTGACATGGCACTTCAGGATGGGCTGAGATTACCCGGGATATGGACACCCTTTGAAGCGGGAATACGTGCTGTTTTAGGGCAGCAAATTAGTGTTGTGGCTGCCAGGAACTTAATGATCCAGTTAGTTGAACAGCTGGGAGAAAAGCAGAAAAATGGCACTTATCAATTTCCCTCAGCAGACGTTATTGCGTCATCTGAGCTGTCGTTTTTTAAAATGCCTGAACGCCGTAAACAGGCAATAATAGCCCTGGCGCAGCATCATGTGGACGATCCCGATTGCACACCAGAATCATGGCTGGCAATTAAAGGAATAGGCCCCTGGACTGTGGATTATGCGAGCATGCGGGGTCTGAGTGCGCCGGATATTTATCTGGGAGGGGATCTCGGAGTACAAAAAGCCATTGATAAGGTCGGGCTGATAGATGAGTCAGGCTGTGCCCCATTTAGAAGCTATCTGACTTTTCAGTTATGGCAGCAAATAAAATAATACCAATTTCACTTAATACATGCTCTATTTGAAGGAGCAAATAGGACGCTAACTGCGTTAAAAATTTCTCATTTAGAATAACTATATAGCGAAATTTTTGCCTGGTTATCGACCCTATTTTCTCGCCTCAAAATAGAACACTTAATTAAGTAAATTGGTATAACGACACGTTTATTCAGGGAGTAATTTATGACTATTCAAACCTATCTGGCGAGTCCGGTTGGCGATATCGCTATACAGGCAACAGATAAAGGGCTGAGTTATGTTGGCTTCGCGCCTAAATCTGTGTACTCAGAGGGTACCAATGAGCACCTTAAGCGCGCCTGCACTCAGTTAACCGAGTATTTTGCCGGGCAACGGAGTGAGTTTGATGTTGCTCTGGACACTCAGGGCACGCCTTTTCAGCAAGCTGTGTGGCAACTGCTGCGACAAATCCCTTATGGCGAAACAAATACTTATGGTTGGATGGCAGCCAGGCTAGACAATCCGAAAGCAGTCCGGGCCGTTGGGGCAGCCAATGGCAAAAACCCAATCAGCATTATCGTACCGTGCCACCGAATTATTGGTGCAAGCGGCAAGTTGACGGGATATGCCGGAGGATTGGAACGTAAATCCTGGCTTTTAGCGCACGAAGGGATAAAAATTACCCAGTAATGTATGCTGTTCATAGCCAAGCTCTAAGGTGAGTTATATACTAAAAGAAAGCCCGACCTAAAGTCCTGTTTTAATGCGATTGACTGTAATGTCGTTGATATTTTTGTTTGTTTGCTGTCAGGCTGCTGCGAAAGTATCCATTAGACTGTGTTACGAAGATAAACATATTCCGCCATTTTTCCTGGGTAACGGGTTTGACGTGCCGCAGGAAAACCCAGGCGCAACGATTGAGATACTTAGACACCTTGAAACCCAGGTTGATGACGTGCAATTTAAATTTGTTCGCAAACCTTGGCAACGATGTCTGTACGAGATCAAGCGCAATCGTGTTGATGCCGTAATTGCCAGTTACCGACAAGCGCGTCAGGCCTTTTTGTCTTATCCACTTAATGAGGATGGATCCCCAGACACACTGAGCTCTATCAGCCGACTCGGTACTTGTCTGGTCGGCATGACACAACTAAAAACGGCGATTCACGAACGTAGTTACCCCATCAATCTGGCTGTGCCAAGAGGGTATTCAGTTGCCGATTCAGTAGGGAGTGATAAATACACGATCCTGAACACAGACTCACAAAGTGATGCTTTTGAGTTAGTGCTCAAGGGCAAGGTACATGGCACATTTGGTTTGTGCCAGGTCGATGGTAAAGCGGTCGAAGCCTTTCCTTATCGACGACAGCTTGCTGCGGTTTATCCGCCACTGGATATCAGCTTTGGTTACCTGACGTTTTCGAAGCAATTTAAAGCGCTGCATGGGCCAACAGCAAAAGCCTTATGGTCTTCTTTAAGCACCTCGGAGCTGCACCATATCTACATTGCGTACATTAATCGTCAAAGTTATCCAGGTGATACCCAGGACAGCAGTCGGAGCCCCACAAAAGTGCCATGGCAGGTATTTGACTAAGCTGGCTTAATTGTCTGAGTTTGGGTAGACTATCGCGAATTTTTTAGCGGCAGATACGAGCATATGGCGCAACTTTATTTTTATTATTCGGCGATGAACGCCGGAAAATCTACCACATTATTGCAATCTGCATTTAATTATCGTGAGCGGGGTATGAATCCGTTTATCCTGACCGCTGCGCTTGATGATCGTGCCGGCGTTGGCAAGGTCGCCTCTCGTATCGGGCTTGAAGCGGATGCACATACTTACGAGCCAGCAACGGATCTGTTGCACCTAATCAACCAGTCGCATGATAAGCAAGCGTTGGATTGTATTTTGGTCGACGAAAGCCAGTTTTTGAATAAACAGCAAGTCTCTCAGCTAACCGATGTGGTTGATCTGCTCGGGATCCCGGTCTTGTGCTACGGGCTCAGAACCGATTTCCGGGGAGAGCTGTTCGAAGGTGCTCAGTATTTGCTGGCCTGGGCCGACAAACTGATCGAATTGAAAACAGTCTGCCATTGTGGTCGCAAGGCGAACCACGTTCTGCGACTGGATGCGGCCGGAAATGCAATTGCTGATGGCGCCCAGGTTGAGATTGGCGGAAATGACCGTTATGTGTCGGTCTGCAGAAAGCACTATAAGGCTGAGCTCAATAGACTTTGAGCTCAAACTTAGTTAAAAACACCAGGCGATAAAACGGCTGACCTTTTGACCCTGTTGCATATCAATGACTTTTACTTTAGTTGCTTTGACCGCTTGCAGGGCTTTTTTCAAAGCCGGCAGGTTATCCTTTTTCGATACGAGTGAAGTGAACCAGCCAACTTGATCTGCAAAATCCTGGCTTTCGTGGACCATGGATTTAATGAACGCCAGTTCACCGCCCGGACACCATAGTTCGGGTGCATGGCCACCAAAATTCAACTGCCCGGATTTTTGAGCTTTGCCCAGGTTGCGCCATTTTCTTGCTGTTCCCGCTTGAGCTGCCTGTTCACTTTCATGGAAAGGCGGATTACACATCGTCAGATGGTAGCTTTCTTTTGCACCAATGATACCGTGGAAAATGGCCTGCTGATTTTTTTGCTGCTTTATTTTAATCCCCAGTCCATTCGCTTTCGCGATGGTTTGTGCCACCGAAACGGCCATAGGGTTGATGTCAGAACCAGTAAACTGCCAGCCATATTCAGCTTGACCGATCAGCGGGTAAATCAGGTTTGCACCCGTGCCAATGTCGAGACAGCGGATCTGCTTCCCTGTTGGGATTTCGCCCTGATTGTCATCGGCCAGTAAATCTGCCAGCGCATGAATATAATCAGCCCGGCCTGGTACAGGTGGGCACAAAAAAGGTTCTGGCAGTTGCCAGAGTTTGACCCCATAGTCGCTGGCAAGCAGTGCCTGATTTAATGCAACCACTGCATTGCGATCGCTAAAGTCTATGGTGTTGTCACCATGCGGGTTGTTGCGCAGGTGTTGCGTGAGTGCCGGATTGACCCGGCATAGACGGGCGAAGTCATAGCCCTGTTGGTGTTTATTTCTGGGGTGCATTAAATGATTGTTTTCTTACTTCATTGATACACCATTATATCGAAATTATGTGTTTTGCGCTGCCTCTTTCCCTGCAAAGACCGAATGAGCCCGCTTGCGATGTTAAAATTCCGCTGGTACGATGAGTTTAAAAAATGACGTAACAATCTGACATGATCATACAAAACTCGCTTTATGTGCCAGTTGGGGAAGGGTATCAGCTGCATCTTCGCCATATTTATCAGAAACAGAAAATGGGCCCTGCAGTGCTGCTTATCCATGGTGCAGTTGAAAATGGCAAGATCTTTTATACTCAGAGCAATAAAGGCCTTGCCCCCTTTCTGGCCGAACAGGGCTATCAGTGTTTTGTGGCGGATTTACGAGGCAGAGGGGGAAGTAAACCTGCCATCTGCAAAGGGGATAAACACGGTCAGACGGAATCAATTGTCGAAGATATTCCCGCAATTCTGGCGCACATCACGGCAATGACTGGTAAACGGCCTCAGTTCTGGGTAGCGCATTCTTGGGGTGGGGTGTTATTGAATAGTGTTCTGGCCAGGTTCCCTGAAGAGATTGAACATATCAATGCGTGTGTTTACTTTGGCACAAAAAGGAGCCTCTATAATCGACACCCAGAAAAGCTGCTAAAGGCCAATGTGATCTGGTATACGCTCGCATTTTGGCAGGTGAGGAAGCATGGCTACTTGCCTGCTCGTCAGCTTAAATGGGGCTCTGATAATGAAACGCGTAAATCTCATGCACAGAGTGTGCAGTGGGCGAAACGCCGACCTTGGGTAGACAGCGATGACGGCTTTGATTACGCTGCGGCATTAAAAGACACGGCACTGCCACCGACTTTACATATCGCGGGGGTCAAAGATAAAGCACTGGCACAGCCGATAGACATCAGGCAATTTATGGCTGAGTCGGGCACAGGCATTATGGAAATCACTGTGTATGGTCGGCGCTATGGTCATCAGCATGATTACGATCATATCAATATGCTAACGCACAGCGCCGCGCGTCACGACCAGTTTTCCGATCTACTGGCCTGGTTCGAACGTTACGGACAGACCTGATCAATGCGAGTCGGGCAGGGCCAGTTCTTTTTGCATCTGTACTTCGAACTTTTTCCAGTTCACCAGGGGCGCCGTATTCAGTGGCTTGCGTACCTGAGCTTTACTTAGGGTTGACACTACCTTGTGGCTTTTATAGAACTCCATACATTCAGGCTCGTACTTTTGATACATAAAGTTAAGTGCCTTGCGGATCTCTCGCTCAGGTTCCTCAAGCAACTTTTCGTAGCTCATTGTGTGGATATTGCGTGGTAGCATCGTCTTAAAGTGCGTCATTACGTTATCGGTCAAATCGCTATATAACTGATACTCTTGTAAAGAGCAGAAGTAAGGCTCATCTTCAGCAAAGTGATTGCTATACACTGACCAGGCATTTGGCATAAAGTCCCGGGTCATGTGGATAAAACGGGCATCCGGGAACATTTTGTAGATCAGGCCAATATTCTGGAAATTGGCAGGCAACTTGTTGATCACGGCTTCTTCGGCAACTCGATGGCGTTTTATTTCATCAACGTATAAATTACGGCAGTGGTCGAGCATCGAGGTACTTAGTGTTTTGGTGCAATCCGGAAAGGGCGCTTCATTGCGCATGCTCAGATAAGGCACAATATCGTCACTAATTACCGTACTTTCCCCCATAGAACCCACTTGAGAGTGCTGGATCAGCATTTGCTCCAGCAAAGTGGAGCCTGTGCGAGGCAGGCCAACGATAAAGACTGGGGTAAAAGTGGCTTTGACTTTGTCTGGCGGCTTTGAAAAAAATGCCTCATCAAAACTGCTTTTTAAATACTCAAAAAAGGGCTGCATGGCTGAGGTGTGAAAGTCACAGAGCGCATGTTGGGCCGCATTGGCTTGCTGGTAATGTGCGAAAGCTGCATCAATATCTGTCAGCTTTTCATAGGCATGTGCTTTAGCGTAATGAACCACAATGTGTATTCTGGGGTTATCCAGGTCTGCATCGAGTGTATCGAGTAGTGCTAAATACTCGGTTAGTTTTTCGCCTTCTGTGAGTTTGATTAACTCGTGGAGCATAAAAACCGTAATGGCGGAATGAGGGCAAGATAGGCCAGCATCAAACACATTTCGTGCATTGTCGATAAATCCATAGTCGAGATAAAACTGCCCTAAATGATAGTGAGCCTGGGCGTTATGCCTGGCAACGCTCAGGGTGTATTCAAGTACTGTCTTTGCGTCAACGGGTGAGCCAACCGCGACAAACGCATCAGCCAGCGCATAGAGCGGGTCGAGCATTTTAGGCAAGTGTTCGCAGGCGCGTTTCAGATAATAGATAGCGTTATCGTATTGTTCGAGCCGCATACAGATCCTGCCAAGACCAAACAGGGCCTTGCCGTTTTTTGGGTTCTGTTTAAGCACTTGTTTGAACATAAATTCGGCTTCGCGAAGCCGATTTTCTTCGAGTAATTCGGAGGCTCTTTCTAGCAGTAACATGTGGTTATAAATAGTTTTTTATACATGATAGAAATAAAAAGGGGAAATAGCTATAGCTACTTCCCCCTTTGTTTCTGGGTTACAGTAAGTCGTTAAAAGGTGTATGTTGCTTTTACGTAGTAGAAGCCACCGTTAATGCCAAATGGAGACGTTTCGTAGTAGATACCGCCCCAAGTGTTTGAAGGCGTGAGCTCTGTGTTGTCACCTTCCAGGAAGTCGACCACTTTCTCAGCATCCTGGTCGAAGATGTTGTTAGCACCGACCGTCAGGCTGATATTTTCAGTTGCAAAGTAAGTCAACTCGGCATCGAATGTGAATGTTGGGTCAGCCATGATAGCGGTAGCATCATAGTCGACGTGTACACCCTGATATTCGCCATAGTAGTTGTAGCGCAGGAAGCCTGAGAATTCTTCCCATTGTTGCGTCCAGGTATAGGTTGCTCGGTGCTGTGGCAAGTCTTTCTCAAGACGGGCTACCTTGAAATCACCTGTGATGACAGAAAACTCGTCAACTTCAGTTTCATTCCAGTTATACGCAGCACTGAAAGTGGCAAAGCCGCCTAGCAGGTCCATAGAGTAGTTAGCAACAACGTCAACACCCTGAGTTGTGGTATCGAAGTCATTGGTAAAGAAGGATACCTGCGCAATGCTGTCGACGTTAGGTACACCATCTGCTTTCAAAGCTTCTTTTTGTGCCTGGGTCAAATCAATCTTATTCGATTGACTCAGACGGTCTTCTACCTGAATGTTGTAGTAGTCAATCGTCAGGAACCAGTCACCTGATTGATAAACACCACCGAATGTGTAACTTTGCGACTCTTCAGGCTGAAGCTCGGTACCGCCCAGGATCTGGGAAACTGGGTTAGTAGGTGGCAGCAGCGCCGAGTCAACCAATACACCACTACTTAGGTTGGTTTGTACGTTACTCACATTTGCCTGGCCGACTGTTGGAGCACGGAAGCCTGAGCTGACAGAGCCACGTAATGCAATGTCTTCGGTAACATGATATTGCCAGGTTACTTTGTAATTGGTGGTTGAGCCAAACGAGTCATAATCTTCGAAGCGCAGTGCCCAACCCATTAAAAACTCTTCAGTGAATGGTGTTTCGATATCGATGTAAGCTGCGTAGTTACGACGCGAGAACTCCCCCCCAGCTGAAGGCTGGAAGCCTGGAAAACCATTCGAACCGATACCAAACCCTTGGGTCGTTAATGGCCCCGCGATGAATGAGGCTTCATCACCCGGAATCACTTCAAACGTTTCTTCGTGCCATTCAAAACCAACCGCGACGTTAACATCGTAGGCCAGGTCAAAATCATACCCTTTAGAGAAGTCGGCGTTAAAATTCTTCTCAAGCTGAATGTACTTACCCGGGCTAAACTCCATTGGCGTGTCCGGACCCAACGACGCGTTGACCGTGTTAGTTATAAAGTAGCGCGATTCGTTGCGGCCAACCGAGCCACTAAAGTCGTAGTAGGCGCCTTTGAGGAAGCCATCAGTGAATTCCCCTTTGGTACCAATGGTCAAAGAAGTATCAGTAATGTTGCCACCAAAGAACGGCGTAAAACCTGCTGGCAGGATATTGTTAAATGCAAAACAGTTTGCGGCAGCAAGTGAATCTAACGCCGCTTGATCCGGCAGGCCATTGGCCTGAATTTCAACCACCGGGCAGTTAATTTGCTGGTCATAGCCGTCTAACGAGCCCACTAGTACCGTTGGGTTTGCTGCGTCCCAGGCTGCTTGTTGCGCTTCGTCTGTTAAATGACGTCTTGCAGGGGTGCCGTCTACATTACGGATCACACCGCCGTATACGCCTGGACGCGTTGTTGGATTACGATAATAGAATCCCCCCTTCACATCGCGTTCAGAGTAGTTACCAAACATGTAAAACTGAGAATCGTTGGTCAGTTCAAGGCCAACATTACCAAATAGTGTGATGTCGTCTTTGATCTCTGGTGCACCCCAAACCTGAGCCGGGTCTCGAACACCCTGTAAACCTGCATCCATAAATGCTTGTGCGTCAGGGCGTTGAACACTGCGGCTGGTTGGATCGGCTTCTTTATATTGGAAGCTTAAGTTAGCAAAACCCTGGTCGGTAAAGGGCAGACCTATATTCCCTTCGATGGTCGTTGTGTCACCATCGCCTTCATAGTATTGGCCTTGCTTGACGGAAACGCTGCCGCCTTCTGAGGCATCCTTAAGTACAAAGTTCAATACACCGGCAATGGCGTCTGAACCATATTGTGCCGCAGCACCATCACGCAGTACCTCAACTTGTTTGAGTGCAATGCTGGGGATTACGGAAATATCCGGACCCTGAGCACCATCATTAATACCACCGCCCAGGAAGGCGATAACGGAAGAGCGGTGACGGCGTTTACCGTTGAGTAAGATTAAAGTAGAGTCTGCTGGCAGGCCACGCAGGTTTGCTGGGCGTACCAGGCTGGCTGCGTCACTGATAGGATTGGCGTGAACGTTGAGTGAAGGAACGGACCCCTTCAACAATTCCAGCATGTCATCGCCACCGGCTTTGCTTATCTCGTCTCCACCGATAATATCGATAGGGACGGGAGAGTCACCAACCGAGCGTGGTGCTGCACGTGAGCCTACCACCGCGATTTTCTCTATTTTTTTGTTTTCGGCACCGGCATCGGCCTCTTCTGCTTGTACGCTGGTTACCGCCAACCCCATTGTTGCTGTTGACGCTAATGCAAATTTAATCGCACGACTTAGCGCGTTTGTCTGTAGTTTCATCCTGTTTCCCCAGTTATTATATGTTGTCATTTCTTACAATATACACAAGTTGCACATCTCACATTAACTTAATGTGTACTAGTTATTAAAGATAATTGCAAATATGTTCACTGCACCTTTAAAGGTAGCAGTGAATTTTACTAGGTCAAATTTTTCAATAACTTTTTGTTTGTGGTACAAAAAACAATCTTTTTTGGGGGTTTTTAAGGTACATTTCAGCATGAAAGATGTTCACCAAAATGTCATTATTGCGCACTCTGTCGGGTTTTTTTGTCGAGATGTTTAAAATGTGAACTGTTGTATTCTTCATCTAACTCGCTCATATGTTATTGCCAAGCGGGTATTCGACTAATTGGTTAGGGGCTGTTGATCAGACTTACGTATGCTAACGTCTCGTTTTTATTTCTGCTAATATTGGGGATACTAAGATTTCCCAAGAATGTTAATGCGATTAATTAAAGTAGTACACAAAGCACCCATTCGAGTTGCAAGGATCAGTAAGAAGCGTCAACAAATAAAGCTCCGACGTGCTTTGGTTGGTTTGAAAATAGCATTGGCTCAGGAAAAGCAAGAAACCCGAGAGATGTTGGACATATACAAGCGATACCCTCAGGGCGGAGTGTCTAAGCAAGAGTTGGCGGCGGCAAATCATCAGTTTTTTGATATTTTAAAGGGCCTGGGCCTTGGGGTATTTGCTTTATTACCTTTTGCGCCTATTACCATTCCGCTGATTGTTAAGCTCGGCCAGTGGTTAGGGGTTGATGTGCTACCCAGCTCATTCTCATTAGGTAAAAAGCCTAAAAACTCTAACAAATCAGCCGATTAAGAGTCAGCAGATAACTGTTCCTAGTTTATTACTGTGCTTTGTGCATCCAGTGAGTGAAATATTTTTCCCACCTTGGTATTCTCTTGTCAGGTTTATGTAATTCAAGAGGCACGTATGAGTAATTTACTTGTTCACTCATCACAAGGAATACCGGTACATTTCATAAAGGAAGACCAGCTTAGCGAATGGCTAGAGGAAAATGCGCCACAAGCCAAGAGCATCACGCTGGCCACCAGACAGAAAGCACAAAAAACTTTATTGATCCCAGACGTTCAAAGCGGCGACATTCAGGCCGTACTCAGTCTGGTCGATTCACTGGATGATATGTGGCTGGCTGGTGATTTACCTGCTCAGTTACCGCAAGGCACCTATCAGCTGCAGGGTGATGAGGCATTTGTTGAACAGGCTGCGCTTGGTTACCTGCTAGGTGCATACACATTTGATGCATACAAGAAAGCATCTGCACCGAGCGCGAAGCTGGCGATTGAATCAGAGACTATGTTGAAAAAATTGCAGGATCAAGCTGATGCCATCTACTTGGTCAGAGATTTGGTCAACACGCCAGCGGCGGACATGATGCCGCAACACATGGCTGAAATCTGCACAGAGATGGCGGCGCAATTTGGTGCACAGTTTACTCAAATCGTCGGTGATGAATTACTGGAACATAACTATCCAACGATTCATATGGTTGGCAGAGCAAGTGAAAACAAGCCACGCCTGCTAGATTTGAGCTGGGGTGATGAACACGCTCCCAAGCTGACTTTGGTCGGTAAAGGTGTCTGTTTTGACTCGGGTGGCTTAGATCTCAAACCAGCTTCCGGCATGCGCAACATGAAAAAAGACATGGGTGGTGCTGCTCACGTGTTGGGTCTTGCTCATATGATTATGGCGGCTGGATTGCCTGTTCGTCTGCGGGTATTGATCCCGGCAGTTGAGAATGCTGTGTCGCGCAATGCATTTCGTCCGGGTGATGTGATCCAGACGCGTAAGGGTCTGACAGTTGAAATTGACAACACGGATGCCGAAGGTCGTCTGGTATTGTGTGACGCACTGGCAGAAGCACAGGCAGATGGTCCTGATCTGTTGATTGATTTCGCCACTTTGACGGGTGCATGCCGGATAGCGCTGGGAACTGAGTTGCCGGGCTTCTATAGCACAGATCAGGAAGTGGCCAATGGTATGATTGCTCAAGGTAATGCGCTTCAGGATCCAATCTGGCAACTGCCTTTGTTCGATCAATATAAGGCTCTGTTTAAGAGCGACGTTGCAGATATGGCAAACTGTGGTTCTACGCCATTTGGTGGTTCAATCACCGCTGCATTGTATCTGAAAGAGTTTGTAGAACCTGAACAGACTCCTTGGGTGCACTTTGATGTGATGGCGTGGAACATACGCGCCTTGCCTGGCCGACCTGTTGGCGGTGAAGGGCTTGGCCTCAGAGCGACGTTTGCGTATCTTGAGCAGCGTTACGCGTCGTAATTTGCTCTGACAAATGTCAAAGTGATGAAAGGGCCATTATGGCCCTTTTTTCGTGTTTCTAAATAGGGAAATCTGACGGGCTCGGTTGCTATAATTTTAAAAAGTCTTAGAGTATCGGAGGTTAGGCCTTTATTCTGAGTACCATTTTGTCTGTGTTTTCACCTCAACAATCTGAACTGGCACCGCTTGAACCTGAATCATCAGCATTGCCACATTTGTCGAAACAGTTTTGGAGCTTGCAAATTGCCGGATGGCTCGGCTATGCGGCTGTGGTGTTTCTGGCAATCATTCAGCCTCAGTTTGACGCGCCCGGTTTCAACCTGCCCGGACAGATCATAAACCTGGGGGTCGAAAGCCTTAGCGGCTTTATGCTCTCCCTGTTGCAGTGGCTCTTTATTCGAAAAATCATTCATCAGCCTTTGCAGCGCACCCTGGTTATCAGTTTTCTCTTTGCAGCCTTGCTGGGACTCATTTATAACATCATTAAGCTCGCCAGCTATAAAGTTATCGTCCATGATCAACGCTGGAACGAGGCCTGGACCATGCTGGAGTTTGGTGGCTGGTTGCTGTTTTCTTTGACCACTATGTTTGTCTGGACCTCGATATTTTTTATCATGCTGTATAACAGTCGGCTACAAAAAGAGCATGAACGTTTGTTAAGAGCGCAGACCCAGGCAAAGGATGCACAGTTACAGATGCTGCGTTATCAGCTTAATCCGCACTTTATGTTTAATACGATGAATGCCATATCAACGCTGATCCTGAAACAGGATAACGACGCGGCATCAGAAATGCTCGATAAGCTGTGTGACTTTTTCCGTCACTCACTCGAGGCCACGCAAGGCAGCAGAATCCCGTTAAAAGAAGAAATTCAGTTGATTGAATTGTATCTGGCGATAGAAAAAGTCCGTTTTGGACACCGCCTGTCGGTGCGCTATGAGATTGAACCGCAAACGCTGAGGGCATTGGTGCCGAACATGCTATGCCAACCTGTAGTTGAGAATGCCATTAAGTATGCTATTGAGCCAAGTAAACAGGGAGGAGAGGTTACCATCTCGGCAAAGCAGCATTTACAGCAACTCATTATAGAAATTTCAGACTGCGGCACTGGCTCGGATGAGGGCGCCGATAAAGGGTTTGGCATAGGACTAAACAATGCTAAAACCAGACTGGATGTGATGTATAACGGTGATTTCACCGTGTCTTTGAATAAAAATACAGCCGGGGGGAATACCGTGACCTTAGTGCTACCATACGAGGTTGAATGACCATGACAAAACCACTGAGCGCCATCATAGTGGACGATGAACCCCTTGCATTGGAGGGGCTGAGTCTCAGACTGGCTAAAATCCCTGAAATAGAAGTGATTGGTCAGGCCGAAAATGGCGATGATGCGATCCGTTTGTGCCATGAATTGAGTCCGGACGTGCTGTTTTTGGACTTACAGTTGCCCGGGCTTAATGGCATTGAAGTGGTTCAGGCGATACAGGCCGATGTCTTGCCTATGGTGGTTTTTGTCAGTGCTTATAGTGATTACGCCCTCGAAGCCTTTGAGCTTAATGCCATTGACTATGTTTTGAAGCCCGCGAACCTGGGTCGGTTGCAAAAAACGGTGACCCGGATCCTGGAGCGTCGACAGCCTCGTCAGGCCGAGCAGGAAAAATACCGCCTGTTGCAGGCACTGACAAAGACTTCTGGGTTGGATGTGGCTGAGTTAGAGTCCTGGCTGGAAACGGGCAGCCCGTTACCAGCCAGGCAGGACAGAGAGCTGGTTATTAAAAACAGCGATAATGAGCAGGTCTTTGTTCCGATGGACACAATCCGCTGGATTGATGCTGCCGGCGATTACATGTGCGTGCACACTGAGTCAGAAACTCATGTCCTGCGCATTACCATGAAAAAGTTACAGACTTTGCTGGATGAAACCCTGTTTGCCCGGATCCACAAGTCGACCATAGTTAACTTAAGTTATGTCACTGCGATTAAACCCATGCGGAATAACGAGAGTCTGGTGACGCTTAAAGGCCAGGTTGAACTCAAAGTAAGTCGCAACTATAGTCAGGCATTACATCAATTTGTTGCTAAAAAGAAAACGTTGAGCTAGTTGCTTCGCGTTAGTAAAAGCAAGAAATATCAGTGGGGCGCCAGAAGTATTACCTCTTCTGGTGCAACGACTATAAGGTTTGGTGCAATATGTATGTACCCGATACCCTCCAAAAGCCAAGAAAAACAAAAGGCTAACCTTTCATCTTATTTTTGTATCGTCTTGTCGTGCACTATTGTGGCCCACGTACTTGTGTCGCAACAGTCGCTCGTGATGGCGCGTTTCCATTGTAACATTCAGGTTAATTTAACAGGATAGCCTCAGGAGCAGACCGAATTGGTCTCCGATTCGCTGCTCATTCTTTGTAGTACGGACATTGCAACTGGCTGCACCTGGGTGCGATTGATTGCAAATAACAACTACAGCGGCTCTGTGCCAGACTGTAAAAAGAACAGGTCCGCGCTACACAACAATCGGTTCGATTAGTTGGAACACACATTATGATAAAAGTTGCAAAATCCTTCACCAGTCTTGGTGTCTTGCTTGCGATAGCTGGTTTAACTGGCTGTGGCGGCGACGCTAAAACCAACACTGATCTGAGCAAAACGGATCCTCAGACACCGGTCTCTGACTGGCAACTCGTCTGGCAAGATGAGTTTGATGAGACACAAATCAATACTCAAAACTGGACGCACGAAGTGAACTGCCTGGGTGGCGGAAATGAAGAACGTCAATGCTACACCGATGATGCAGTCAATTCGTATGTTAGCGATGGAACACTGAAAATAGTTGCGCTTCGCGCTGCGGAAGATGCTGAACAGCCCTATACATCTGCGCGCCTTATTACAAAACACAAAGCGGATTTTAAATATGGTCGCTTTGAAATGCGGGCGAAACTTCCCAGCGGGCAGGGCAGCTGGCCGGCATTTTGGATGCTGCCAACCGATGAAGTCTATGGTGGCTGGCCTAAATCAGGCGAGATTGACATAGTTGAAGCGGTGAACCTTAAAGCACAAGATGCGGATGGCATGCCTGAGGCCCATGTCTACGGGACCTTACATTATGGCAAGGATTGGCCTGACAACGTTCACTCTGGTAAAGCGCATAGCTTACCGGATGGTGTGAACCCTGCCGATGACTTTCATACTTATGCGGTGGAATGGCAAGAGGGAGAGATACGCTGGTATGTTGATGATTATCTTTATGCCACGCAGCGACAGTCTGAGCCCCTGTATGACAGTAACGGCAACGTATTTAGTCTGAAACACCGGGGGTGGTTTGCCGAGTATCATGATCAGGGCAGCGGTGAGCTGGTAACACACTGGGACAGTGCACCGTTTGATCAAAACTTTTATCTTATCCTGAACCTGGCTGTTGGTGGCAATTGGCCTGAAGCGGTTAATGAAACGGGCGTCGATGCTGATGCCTTTGCAAACGGGCAAACGTTCGAAGTGGATTATGTCCGGGTCTATCAATGTCAGCAAAACCCGCAAACAGGAAAAGGCTGCGAAACGATCCGCGCCGGATGGGATTCACCGGATGATGCACTGGTTGAAGGTAAAGCGCCCAGCCCACCGCCGCCCGCGACTTCAGGAGATAGTCTGCAGATCTTTGACGGTGAGCTCAATAAAGACTGGCCGGCATGGGATTGCTGTGGAGGCAGTGTGCCGGCTTTAGTCGAAAATGACACAGCTGGCACGGCGGTAGAGTTTAGCGTGGGCAGTGAGCCTACGGTCAATGGATTTATTTCTCGAGACCCGATGGCGTCTGATGCCGGCGGTAGTCCCAGCCCATTTGATGCCTCTTCGTTGATTGAGTCCGGCGTGGTGCGTTTCGATTTGAAAGTGACTTCTGCGCCTGTGAATACTGAGGCGCTCTGGATGTTAAAAATAGAAAGCGCAAACGGAGAAAAAGCGGTTGAACTTACTTTGTCTGAAAGCGCAGAAGGGGTACTACCGGCGGTTGGACAATGGCAAACCTTTACTTTTTCGCTGCAGATGTTGGCTGAGCAAGGGCTGGACATCAGTAGTATTGATGCATTGCTTATTTTCCCGGCATGGGGCAGTGGCGAAGGCGCAGTTTATCGCGTCACAGATGTTGCGATTGTGACACCAGATACAACCACTGCATTGGTGGTGTTTGAAGAGAGCGAAAATCCTGCCTGGCCAATGTGGGATTGCTGTGGCGGTTCGTTACCTACGGTTGAGCTGGACGATGATACGCACGGCAATGTTGCAGAGTTTGTGATAGGTGATACAGCAACAGTGATGGGCTTTATTTCCCGACAAGAGTTTATTTCAGCCGAAGGGGTTAGCGCGGCACCATTTGATGCCTCCTCTATCCTATCCAACGGCGTGATTGAGTTTGATATGAAGGTGGTGAGTGCACCACAAGACGCCACTGCAGCCTGGTTCTTCAAAGCTGAATCAGTGGGCGCGGAAAGTGCTGCTGAACTGACCCTGGATAAGAGTATCCAGCAAACAGCTCCCGAAGTCGGCCAGTGGCAAACCTATACATTTACTTTAACGGACCTGGTGGCAGCTGGCCTGGACATCAGTGCGATTGACGTTTTGATGGTTTTTCCCAGCTGGGGCCTGGGCGCGGGCGCGGTATACCGTATAGATAACGTGAAAATTTACGATCCGAATCAGGCGGATGACTTTGTTGGTGAAGTGCTATTTGCCGATAACGTTAAAGCCAAATGGTCGCTGTGGGATTGTTGTGGTGGCTCTACCCCTACGCTTGAAAATGATGATATGACTCAGGGCATGGTAGCGGAATTTAAAGTTGGCGCCGAGCCTACTGTGATGGGGCTGTTTGCTGAAGACGGCCATTATCTTGATGCATCACCCTATCTGGAAAAGGGCTCGGTTCAGTTTGATCTTAAAGTAGTGACAGCGCCCAATGATAGCAGTGCGCCCTGGAAGTTTAAGATAGAAGCGCTGGATGCCAGTTTTGCACTGGAGCTTAATCTGGCCGACAGTCTGGAGGCTGTGGCGCCTCAGGTTGGCCAGTGGCAGACCTATACTTTCCCACTTCAGACACTGCAGGATGGTGGGGTGAATGTTAGCGGCATTGACATCATCATGGTTTACCCAGCCTGGGGGCAGGGTGAAGGAGCTGTATACCGGCTCGATAATGTGATGATCACAGCGCAATAAAACCAAACCGATGGCGTGGCATTGCCACGCCCAGACAGCGAAAATTATTCAAGCAGGTCATTATGAATACAGTAAATTATAAACTCTCACATGTCGCGATTCTGATCGGTGCGGTGCTTGGTACTTCAATGGTACAGGCTGAGGAAGCTGAGCCGCAGGTTGCTGAGGAAACGCCCGAAGTCATAGAAATTCGTGGCATCAAGGGCAGTTTGATCCGCTCTATGAACGTCAAACGAGATATGTCTGGCGTGGTGGATGCGATTTCAGCAGAAGAAATGGGTAAATTTCCCGACACCAACCTGGCAGAGTCTTTACAGCGCATTACCGGTGTGGCAGTGAGTCGCAGCAATGGTGAAGGCAGTCAGATCACCGTACGTGGCTTCGGCCCGGACTTTAATCTGGTAACACTCAATGGCAGACAAATGCCAGGAACGGGTAATAGCCGTTCTTATAATTTTGAAAACCTGTCATCCGATGGGGTTTCGGCGCTCGAAGTTTATAAAACAGCGCGTGCTGACAATCCGACAGGCGGGTTAGGTGCGACGGTGAATATTGTTACTGCTCGCCCTCTCGACAGTGGTGCTGAGAAAATGTCGTTTTCAGCGAAAGCAATCCACGATTCTTCAAATGTCGCAGGCGATGACGTTACGCCAGAGATCTCAGCCTTGTACTCCAATGCATTTTTGGATGACACAGTCGGGTTTGGCTTTACCATTAACCACCATCGCCGCGATTTTCAACAGCAAAGTGCCAATATCCAGGGGTGGCAGGCGAATGTCGATTTACCAACTAACCTTGAAGCAGACAGCGTCACAGACAATCGCCCTGTAAACGATCAAGGGGTGCCCGCAGGTGATTATTTTTTCCCTCGGGATATGAACTATCAAATAAGTGATTTACAGCGCGAGCGAACCAACGGTCAGGTTGTTTTCCAGTATGCGCCC
Organism: Pseudoalteromonas sp. PPB1; assembly: GCF_015356275.1. Taxonomy (NCBI): domain Bacteria; kingdom Pseudomonadati; phylum Pseudomonadota; class Gammaproteobacteria; order Alteromonadales; family Pseudoalteromonadaceae; genus Pseudoalteromonas; species Pseudoalteromonas sp. PPB1. The sequence goes on from NZ_JACEQV010000005.1 coordinate 64,782, forward strand.
ACTGATGACATTGTAATGACGCTGGATTATACCGGGACTAAGACTGTTACCGGTAAGAATGCGATTTCCTGGGGTATGTGGAACGACTACGGCGGTAATATCAACGGCTATGAACTGGATGAGAACGGCACCGTTGTGTATGCTGATATCAGCGGTAACGACGGGTCTTTCAGTGCCTCACGTTCAACTACTGAAGTGAAAGAGCGCTCAGTCGGCTTTAATATTCAATGGCAAGCCAGTGATGCTCTGAGTCTGAGTCTGGACTATCACGATTCTCAAAGCGAAACCGACAATGGTGCAGACGCCGGCCTGGGTAGTGAAGGCACGCTGGTACTGGGCTCAGATCAGTTAACGACCAAGCGCTACGATTTTCGCAGCGGTGAGATCCCGCACGCTGAAATTCTGTGGCGAAATGGCACCAATGAGCTGGCAGCCAGTGAAATCGACTCTCACTTTAGCCAGTTTGTACACTCTCCGGGCAAAGCAACCGTCGAACAGTTACAGCTCGATGGTGTCTGGGAAAATCTGAGTGACCGTTGGGCTCTGGTGAACATAAAATTTGGTGTGGCTCGCACAGAGCAGGAAATGAGCGGATCGAATGCCTGGAGTGGCCTGATAGGTGGGTTCCTGTTTAATCCTGCCTGGCCGGAATTATTCCCCGATGGCATGTTTACCCAACATGATACCAGTGACTTTTTAAATGCATTTGACGGTGGCGGCAGTGCGTTACAGCCACACTATTACTATACCTTTGACTTCGATGAGGTTGCCGCTCGCTCTGAAGCCTTTTTGACCAATGAATTACTCGGTGGCAATGATTATTTTGCGACTACGGCGTATCACGACATGGGGACCTTATCGCGAGAAAGCGTGACGGAGGAAACCAGCAGTATTTACTTGTCAAGTTTTTGGGAATTTGAGGTTGCCAATTATCCGGTACAGATAAACGCAGGTGTTCGCTACGAGCAAACCGATGTAACCAGCAACACCTTCCAGCCTACGCCTACTGCTGTCTGGTGGAAAGGCGGCAGTGAGTGGCATACCCAGTATTTACCTGATGGCGATGCCTTCTTTACCGTGGAAGGCGAACATGATGTGGTTCTGCCTATGGTGGACTTACGCGTGGATGTGACTGATGAGCTGGTTGCTCGAATGTCCTGGGGCAAAACCATTTCGCGGGCACCACTGGGAGATCTGGTTGGCGGGCGGAGTCTGTCAAATAGCCCTAAAATTGGCTCTCGCAATGCCAGCGAAGGCAATACCAACTTACAACCATTTGAGTCGACTAACTTTGACCTCAGCCTCGAGTATTATTACGCCGAGGGCAGTTACGCAGCCATTGGTTACTTCGATAAGTCGGTGAAAAACTTCATTGGCAGTCAGATAAACTCAACGACTGTTGAAGGCTTTAACGACATCTATCAGGGACCCAGATGGTTGCAAGCCGTTGCCGATATTGAAAGCCGGGGTGAGCAGGCCACGAATGATGCCATTTTTGCCCAGATGCAGGCCAATGGCGCAACCCTCAATGAGCAGGGGTATATTACGCCAAACGCCGATGACCCTTTGATAGTGTGGGATTTTACACGGCCATTCAATGCGCCCGATACCAAGTCAGTTGATGGCTTTGAAGTGGCTGTGCAGCACCTGTTCGGCGAAACCGGATTTGGCGTCGGGGTGAACGCGACATTTGTAAATGGTGATGTGGAGTTCGATGTTGCCAGTCTGGAGCAACAAACCCCGCTTACCGGGCTCAGTGACTCGGCAAACTTTCAGGTGTTTTATGAGCTTGACGGACTGTCTGTGAAGCTGACATATGCCTGGCGTGATGAGTATCTGATCGGAGTCGGCCAGGATCAGGGATCTTCCGACAACCCGCCGCAATTTGCCAAGGCCTTTGGTCAATGGGATATGAGCGTCAACTACGATATGACAGAGCAGCTGACGGTGTTCTTCGAGGGCGTGAACCTCAATGATGAAACCGAGCAAGGCTTTGGTCGTTATGAGCGTCAATTCCTGTTCGCCCGCCAATACGGCCCCAGGTATGCACTGGGCTTCCGATATAAGTTTAATTAATTCTAAACCCGCTCTGGTTTTTGCGTTAAGCAGGACCAGAGCCTGCTGGTAATATTTTTTGGAAATTCATTATGGCTAGTTCATCCGTGATACTGGATACCAAGCATGAGTCGCAATCCGCTCAGGCGCACAGATTTGCGCTGTTTACGCTGACGACTCTGTTTTTTATGTGGGGCTTTATTACCTGCTTAAATGACATTTTAATCCCTTATCTCAAAGGGGCTTTCGATTTAACTTATACACAGGCTATGTTGGTGCAGTTTTGCTTCTTCGGTGCCTATTTTATCGTTTCTGTGCCAGCCGGTATGTTGGTTGGCAGGATTGGCTTCAAAAAAGGCATCATCACTGGCCTGAGTGTCGCAAGCATTGGGTGTTTGTTGTTTTATCCGGCCGCTGAGCTCGGTGTTTATGGGTTATTTTTAGGCGCGTTGTTTGTATTGGCTTCTGGTATTACCGTGTTACAGGTTTCCGCCAACCCTTTTGTAAGTGCGCTCGGGCATGCCAGGACAGCTTCGTCGCGCCTGACTATGACACAGGCATTTAATTCGCTTGGCACTACGGTTGCGCCATTTTTTGGTGCCTGGCTTATTTTCTCAGGCAGCAGCGAGCCGGCACATGCTGATGCTTCTGCGGTGCAATTTCCTTATCTGATGATAGCGGCCACCCTTGCGATACTGGCCATTGTCTTTGCCTTTATCAAACTGCCATCACTGGGTGTACAGTCGCAAGGTGCACCGTCATTAAAAAAAGCACTGCAATATAAACACCTTAAGCTTGGGGCCGTGGCGATTTTTCTCTATGTCGGGGCAGAAGTGGCGATTGGCAGTTTTTTAGTGAATTTCTTACACGACCCTCGTATTGCCGGCCTTAATGAAGCACAGGCAGCACAGCTTATCGCCTATTACTGGGGCGGGGCTATGGTCGGACGTTTCATTGGTGCACTGGTGATGCAAAAAATCGCAGCAGGTAAAGTGCTGGCATTCAATGCGGTTATGGTCATTGTGCTGTTGTGCGTCGCTGTCGTGACCGAAGGCCGTGTGGCGATGTGGTCTGTATTGGCCGTCGGCCTGTTCAATTCAATTATGTTTCCAACCATTTTCAGCCTGGCAATCGACAAGCTGGGCGAGAGCGCCAGCCATGGTGCTGGCGTGTTATGTCTTGCGATTGTGGGCGGTGCCATTATTCCTTTGCTACAGGGGATGTTAGCTGATGCATCTGGCGTACAGTTGTCGTTCCTGCTACCGGCATTGTGTTATGTATTTATCGGTTATTTTGGGCTCAAAGGACACCGACCTGTATTGCTACCTACGGAGAAGTAAAGTGAAGAAAACAACAACCAAGATTTCACTCAGCGTACTAGCTGCCGGTATCTTAACCGCATGTGGCGCCGGGCAACCATCGCCGGTAGTTAAGCAAGGGCTTGATATCTGGCCCAAAATTCACTCTGAGGTGGCCCGGGACCCTGAAATTGAGCGCCAGGTTTCGGTACTACTTAGCAAGATGACGTTGGAGCAGAAAGTGGCGCAGATGATCCAGCCGGAGATCCGTGACATTACGGTAGCAGATATGCGGCGCTACGGGTTTGGCTCTTATCTCAATGGTGGCGGAGCATTTCCCGGGAACAACAAGCATGCCAGTGTTAAAGACTGGGTTGATCTGGCAGAAGCTATGTATCAGGCATCCGTAGATGACTCATTAGATGGTATTGATATTCCTACTATGTGGGGGACCGATGCGGTCCATGGTCACAACAACGTGATCGGGGCAACCTTGTTTCCTCATAACATTGGACTGGGGGCGGCCAATAATCCCAAACTGATTGAACAAATTGCCCAGGCAACGGCAAAAGAAGTGATGGCCACGGGCATTGATTGGGTCTTCGCGCCCACAGTGGCAACAGTACGTGATGATCGCTGGGGTCGTACTTATGAAGGCTATTCGGAAGATCCCGAGATAGTGAAAGCATACGCCGCAGCCATTGTACATGGCTTGCAGGGGCATGCCAGCGAGGACTTTTTGGGCGATGACCGGGTCATCAGTACCGTGAAGCATTTCTTGGGTGATGGCGGCACCGTGAAAGGCGACGATCAGGGTAACAATGTCGACTCTGAGCAGGCGCTGTTTGATATTCATGCTCAGGGTTATGTGGGCGGTCTCACGGCAGGGGCACAATCGGTGATGGCCTCATTTAACAGCTGGCAGGGCGAGAAGATACACGGACATCAATATCTGCTGACCGACGTGCTGAAAAACAAAATGGGGTTTGATGGTTTTGTGGTGGGCGACTGGAATGGCCATGGGCAAATACCCGGTTGCAGTAATGACAATTGCCCTCAGGCTGTGAATGCGGGCCTGGACGTCTACATGGTGCCTACCGATGCCTGGAAACCTCTGCTTGAGAACACCATTGCACAGGTCAGAGCGGGCATCATTCCTATGTCGCGCATAGATGATGCTGTCAGTCGTATTTTGCGGGTGAAGCTTCGCGCAGGCTTGTTTGATAAGCCCAGCCCGGCACAGCGTCCACATGCTAACAATACACAATTGATAGGTCACGAAGCACACCGGGATATTGCGCGCCAGGCGGTGCGTGAGTCATTGGTTTTGCTTAAAAACAATCAACAGTTATTACCGCTTGCACCCAATCAGCGCATTTTGATAGCCGGTGATGCTGCCAACAACATTGGTAAACAATCAGGGGGCTGGACTATCACCTGGCAGGGTACCAATAATCAGAACTCGGATTTTCCAGGTGGTCAGTCTATATACGACGGATTTGCCCGGCAGATAACCCAGGCGGGAGGTCAGGTTGAGCTCAGCGAAAATGGCCAGTATAAAACCAAGCCTGACGTGGCCATTGTGGTATTTGGTGAAGAGCCATATGCCGAAGGGCATGGTGATCGGGAAACCTTGATTTATCAGCATGGTAGTAAGCGAGACCTGGCTCTGTTAAAGTCACTGAAAGCGCAAGGTATTCCTGTGGTCTCTGTGTTTATCAGTGGCAGGCCTATGTGGGTTAACCCGGAGCTCAACGCCAGTGATGCCTTTGTGGCCGCCTGGCTGCCTGGCTCGCAGGGCGAAGCCGTTGCCGATGTTTTGCTGAAAAACAGCGAGGGCAAGATACAGTATGATTTCACTGGTCGTCTGTCTTTCTCCTGGCCAGCCCATCCAAGTAAGCCGGTTAATCGTTTCGACCAGGATTATGCGCCTTTGCTTCCTTACGGTTTTGGTTTGAGTTATGGCATGTCCTCAACGCTGAGCAACAGTTTACCTGAGGAGACAGGTGCCGCGCTGAATACCTCAGATGTGTATGAGGTTTTCAACGGTAAAACTCAGCAACCCTGGCAGTTGAGGCTGTTCTCAGGTAAGCAAAATCTTGCTGTTACCGCAAGCAGTATGACGCTGTCTAGTCTGAGTTACAGAACCATAGATAAGGAAATCCAGGAAGATGCCTTTCGGCTTGACTGGCAGGGCATGAAAGCAGGTGTTCAGTTTGTCAGTGGCAATGGCTTCAGAGAAGATCTGGCTCGTTACCAGGCTGGGGGTGGTGTGCTCAGTATGACCGTAAAACGTGGTAACACGGTTGCAGACCAGGCATTTGTTGGTATGCACTGTGAAAGTGAAGGAGATATGCCAGGAAGCTGTCGGGCTCAGGTTGATATTGGCGCTGAGCTGAACAAGCTGGAAGCACAGCAGTGGCAAGTGCTGAGTATAGACTTACAATGCTTTGCCAGCCAGGGCGTGAAGTTTGATCAAATGGTGATGCCATTTGAACTGTCTGCCACTGGCAGTATGAGCTTGTCGTTTAGTGATATCAGTATAATTCCGGCAGGTGATAAGCAGGCTACACTCCAATGTCAGGATTAAAACTTGGCTTAACATGGTTCAGGCACCGTAAGGTGCTGAACCAATCATTGAGCGATATTAGTCGCGCTCAGGAATATTCTGCAGTAATGCCTGCATTTGTTGCCAGTACAAGCCAACCGATGCAATATGCACTTTTTCGTCAGGCGAGTGTGGGAACTTGATGGTTGGACCGAAAGAAATCATATCCATGTCAGGGTAAGGTTCTTTGAACAAGCCACATTCGAGTCCCGCGTGGATCACCATGATATCTGGTTTGTTACCATAAATCCCTTCGTACATATCTCGGAAAATGTGCACCAAATCTGAGTCCGGGTCTGGTTTCCAGCCAGGATATGCACCTGAAAACTCAATCTCTGCGCCAGCCAGGCTTGCCAGTGAGCTCAGTGTGCCTTCGACATCTGTGCGACCTGAATCAATTAAAGAGCGGATCAGGCAAAGTACTTCTGCTTTGTCGGCTTGTGTGGTGATCACACCCAGGTTAAGTGACGTTTCAACCACGCCCTGAATATCATCACTCATGCGTACAACACCATTCGGGCAGGCATTGAGCAGCGCAAGCAGGCTGTGTTTAGACTGTTCTGACATTGCATCAAGCGTGCTGTCTGTGTCGTTTACTGCAAACGTCAAGTTGGTTTCAATGGCACCTAGCTCATTGCTCAGAACAGCTTCAAACTCACTCAGGCGCTGTTCAAGTACACTGCGCTGCGCAGGTGAGATGGCGATAGTTGCATACGCTTCTCGCGGAATAGCATTACGTAGTGAACCGCCTTTAAAGGCCACCAGGCTAAAGTCCACTCCACTTAGGTGATGTTTTAATGCACGCGCTAAAAGCTTATTTGCGTTACCCCGCCCGGTATGGATATCAACGCCAGAGTGGCCGCCTTTTAGGCCTTTTAAACTGATCTCTACGAGCTGATGGTCTGCTGCTACAGCTTGACGCGCAATATTGACTGTCATGCTGGCATCTACGCCACCGGCACAACCCATGTAAATCTCACCTTCCTGCTCAGAATCGGTATTGAGCAGAATGTCGCCTTCCAGCCAGCCTGTTTGCAGACCAAACGCACCAGACATTCCAGCTTCTTCATCTACTGTCAGTAACACTTCCAGTGGACCATGCGGGATGTCAGAAGACGCCAATACTGCAAGACAAGACGCCATACCCATGCCATTGTCAGCACCTAAGGTAGTGCCCTGGGCTGTGACCCATTCACCATCTATGTAAGGGCGAATTGGATCCTTGGTAAAGTCGTGATCTGTATCGTCATTTTTCTGCGGCACCATATCGATATGTGCTTGAAGCACAACCGGTTTACGATTCTCCATGCCTGGCGTGGCTGGCTTTTTGATAAATACATTGCCCGTTTCATCGCGACGAACAGCCAGGTCTTGTGATTTTGCCCAGTCAACAATAAAGGTCGCTAATGCTTCTTCGTGTTTTGACGGGTGTGGGATTGAGCAGATCTGATCAAAGAATTGCCATACGATCTGAGGCGCCAAATTGGCGATGTCGGAATGAGGTTTAAACACCGGGTTCCCCTTATTTGAGCTATTGTCTTCCAGCCTGAACGTTTGGCGGTTCAGTGGTGCTGGGAAGTGGGTAAAAAGTGGGGGGAGTTTACCACTCGTAGGTGTTTAGGGTCGAGTAGATAAGGCCAATTCAGTGTGAATGCTGAACTGGCCCTGTAAAGAGATTAGCCCTTTACTGTTGGCATGCCTTGACGGCATCCGCTATTAACTCCACACCTGACTGTTCACAGGCTGGCAGTGTTTCTTCGCTGTGCGCCAAAGGCGTGACCCGCTCGCCCCATTTTATGTAGCTGGCAGCCCAGGTCAGGCCTGCACCAAAGGCGGCTGACATGATGTTTGCGTGTGGTTTAACTAACCCTTGTTCCACTGCTTCACACAAGGCAATGGCAATGGTTGCTGCAGAGGTATTACCGTACTTGTCGATATTGACCATCACTTTATCATCTGCAATATCGAGTTTTTTCTGGATTGCCTGAATGATCCGCAGGTTTGCCTGGTGTGGAACCAGCACATCTATATCAGACAGGGATAAATTTGCCTGTGCCAATACATCATCGCACGCAACGCTCATGCCAGTGACCGCTCGTTTGAAAATCTCTCGCCCTTCGAAAGATAAGTCTGATGGGCCTGCTGGTTCATAGCGGGTCAGATCTGTGCCGTAATTCGCAATATGTAAAATGCCACGATCTTCACTGTCACACCCGGTTTTAGTGCCAAGCAGTCCACAGGGCTCATCGCTGGCTTCAAGAATAACCGCGCCAGCGCCGTCACCAAATAGCACTGCACTGTCGCGTTTTGCCCAGTTTACGTACCAGGTCATACGCTCAGCTGCCACAACCACAGCGCGTTTGATCATACCAGCCTGGATCTGCGCAGTGGCATTTTGTAGTGCGTACAGAAAGCCTGAGCAGGCCGCATTGGTATCGCAGGCAGCTGCACCCACGGCACCAATGTTTTTTTGCACCAAAGATGCGGTATTGGCCACCATAGTGGAAGGTGTGCAGGTTGCCAGCAGGACGAGATCTATGTCCTCGCCTTTAAGGCCAGCGCAGGCTAACGCCTGTTTACTTGCAACCGTTGCTAACTCTGCGGTACTCACATGGCTGACACGGCGAGATTTAATGCCCGTTCGGGTGCTGATCCATTCGTCATTAGTGTCAACAATGTTGCTTAGTTCGTCATTACTAATAGAGGCGGGGGGAATTGCTTTTCCCCATCCTGTTATTTTGGCGTACTTCATTTTATCTCTTATTCAAATCCGACCAGTAGGCTAAGGCATAGTATATCGTAAACCGCTTTGCGTTACATCCAATTATCCCTTGTCGAAATCGGCTTATTGACTAGACTGATAAAAGATGATGGCGTTAATTGCTTGGTTTATAATGCAAAAAATTAAATTTGATACGCTGGATATGCTCATAAACCTGGAGCGCGAGTTACTCGATCCCGCCGTGCGAGAAAATCCGCAGCGACTGGCTCAGCTGTTGGATGAAGATTTTTATGAGATTTCGGCTAACGGGTTGATGTTTAATAAATCTCACGTACTGGCCAGGTTGCCTAGGGAGAAAGTCCCGCAGTTTTATAATCAGGACTTTCAGGGCCAGATGCTCGCCGAAAACCTGGCCCAGATCACCTATCATGCTGCTTATCGTCGAAATGCCTATTCTAATTTGAATTATTCCGTCAGAATGTCGATCTGGCGCTACAAGGGAGCGAATTGGCAATTAATGTTCCACCAGGGAACACCTTGTCCGGAATTTAAGCTCAAATATGAATAAATGCCACCGTGCGCCTTAATTTAACCCACTAAGCTCGCCGGCGCTGCGTCGTTCGAGTACAGACAGAGGTATATAGTGTATTACCTGGATAAACTGAGCGAATGGTTGAACTTTTCACTGTTCACTTACGCTGAGCATTCTTTTACAGTCGGGAAGCTATTGCTTGTTCCGCTGCTGTTGATATTAGGGATCTGGCTGACCCGTTATCTGGTCGGTAAATTAACCAACCGCCTCAGAGCTGGCAATACCGACCCGAATATGGTGCATCTGGTGCAAAGACTGTGCTACGTCCTGGCCATTGCCATTACGGTGATCACTATCCTGGATGTGATCAATGTGCCTATTACGGCTTTTGCCTTTTTGTCAGGTGCGATTGCCATAGGGTTCGGGTTTGGGGCTCAGAACATCATCAACAATTTTATCAGTGGTTGGATCCTGATGTGGGAAAAGCCCATTCGTATTGGTGATTTTCTTGAAGTGGAGGGCACCAAAGGGATCGTTGAAAAAATCAACACGCGTTCAACTCGTTTACGCCGGGTGGATGGGGTACATATGCTGATCCCCAATAGTAAATTACTGGAAAACACGGTTATCAACTGGACTTTGGTTGATAAACTTATGCGTACATCGGTGCGTGTAGGAGTGGCGTATGGCTCGCCTGCAAAACAGGTGGCAGCCTTGATCCTGCAGGCAACTGAAGAGCAGCCTGAAATACTGAACGATCCTAAGCCCCAGGTTACATTTGAAGACTTTGGTGACAACGCGCTGATATTTGAAGTCAATTTCTGGCTCAATTCTACCGTCGAAGGTGGGCTAAGGCAGGCGAGAAGTAAAGTGCGCTTTCGCCTTGATGAGTTATTTGCCGAGCATAATATTGTGGTGGCCTTTCCACAGCGTGATGTGCATATCGACGGTCAACTGGCCATCGTCAGGCAACCTAAGCGTTAAGAAGTCTTCAGGCACACCTGGTGTCTGCGTATTTATTGAGTGTAAAACGTAAAATATCATGTTAATTAATTTCTCGCCTAACTCGGCGCTTGGCCAGTTATTGCTGCTGCGTTCCATCGCCATTGTACTACAGCTGGTGCTGGTGCTCATTTCGTTGTGGTTTTTAGATAAAAATTTACCAGAGCAACCTATTTTTACAGTTATTGCGCTGGAGTCTGTATTTCAACTGGCGAGTATTTATGCTTATCGCAAAGTGAGTGATGTATCACCAGGGGCTATGGTTATGCAGCTGGTGGCTGATATTTTATTTTTGACAGTCCTGTTGTCTTTTCTCGGAGGAGCCAGCAACGCGTTTGTCTCTTTGCTGTTGTTACCTTGCATCATTGCAGCGGTTACGGTGCCACCAAAGTTTGTAGTGTTTATTTCTGGTGCCGCCTTAGCTGCTTATGGGTATTTGTATACGGTTGTTCCGATGCACCATCACGGTATGCATATGGGCCAGCACTTGCTTGGCATGCTGGTGAATTTTGTATTCATGGTTATTGTGATCGTGACGATAGTGACCTTTCTGGCTAGCCGTATCCAGCAACGAGAACTGGCGCTGGCTAAAAGCAGAGAAAAACAATTGCAACAGGAGCAGGTGCTCGCATTAGGCAGTGCTGCTGCTCAGGTAACCCATCAACTGGCCACACCCATCGCACATTTGAGTTTGCTGTATGAAGAGTTAAGTGAGGATTTTCCGCAGCATCCGGCTGTGCTGGATATGCAGGCTCCTTTGGCGCAGTGTAAGACACAGTTAGATGGTTTCAGGGCTCAAACCGAGCTACTTAAGCCGCATGCCCAGGTTAACAGCCAGGCATTTACAATGCTCTGGCAGCAGCTTCACGAACTACTGACGCTGCAGTTTCCTGAGCAGGTCATCAATTGTCAGTTACCCGAACAGTCATTTTCAGTCAGTGGTGATCCTATGCTAATCCCGGCGTTGTTTAACCTGTTTGTGAACGCGGCGAAGGCCAATGAGAAGTGCTCTGCGCTCAGCCTGGAAGTCAGTGTGAGCTTGTCAGAACAGGCCTCAGCTGGCAGTGATCGTACATGGTCTTTGTCGATCCGAGATCACGGTCCCGGCATTGCAATGGACAAACTGGCTTTGATAGGTAAGTCAGTGGTCGACAGTTCATCTGGTTTGGGCATGGCGCTGCTGCTTTCTCATGCTACAATCGAGCGACTTGAGGGGACCTTACACTTGTCTAACCATCAGACTCAGGGTGCCGTATCTGTGGTGACTTTACCTGTAGTATAAATTATGAAGTTATTGATTATTGAGGATGACGTACCATTTGCCACAACGCTGTCGCGCAGAATGACTAAGCTGAATTTTGAATGTCGGTGTGTGCATGATGAGCTGGATATTACGGCTCAGTGTCAGACATTTATGCCGCAGTATGTGTTGTTGGATATGAAGTTAACAGCGAGCTCCGGCTTGCAGCACATCGCATTGATCCGGGGCATCGTCCCGGACGCAAAAATTGTACTTCTGACTGGGTTTGCAAGTATCGCGACGGCCGTTGAGGCAATTAAGCTGGGTGCCGATGAATACCTAACCAAGCCAGCGGACACTCAGTTGATAGCCAAAACTCTTTTGGGTACACAGACTGTAATGACTGAAACCACAGACACGACCATGTCACCGGAGCGGCTTGAATGGGAACATATACAGCAAACCCTGAAATCTAATGATGGCAACATTTCTGAAACAGCAAGACAACTGAATATGCACCGACGGACATTGCAAAGAAAACTTCAGAAACGCCCGGTACTTAAATAATCCATGCACAGTCTGGTTTGCTCTTCCAAAGGTTATTAACTAAATTGAAATTAGTGAAATAATCGAGGTAAGTGCTGTGGCTGTGTTTGATGTAGATGTGGTTGCCGTTGTGATTGCGGCAATCTCCTCCTTTGCTTTAGGGGGAATATGGTACTCACCGTTACTATTTCATAAACCCTGGCTGGAAGAAGCAGGTCTTACTGAATTGGATATTCAAAATGCCGACCATAAACTAGTGTTTAGTGGCGCGATGTTTTTATCCATACTGGCTGCACTGTTAATGGCTGCGCTGCTGGGTAAAAGCCCCGCTATTATAGACGGAGTGTTGCTGGGCTTAGCCGTTGGAGTGTGCTTTGTCGCCAGTACCCTGGGTACCAGTTATTTGTTTGAACAACGCCCTCTGAAGTTATTTCTTATCAATGCGGGTTACCATACCGCTCAATTTTGTCTGATAGGGTTCGTACTTGCCATACTGAGCTAATAATGGACTATCTTACCTGGATGTCATGACACTGTCACAGATAGAGGTCAATCTGCCCGGTGCAGTGGTCTCGTGGAAGCGGACAAATATCCTGTTATATGCTGGATTAACGCCGTATCATAGAAAAGTTTGTGCTGTTTCAAAGACTGAAAATCACCCTACCCATGGATCCGGGCCAGCGTGTTTGGGTGAGCCTATTTTATATGGACAAAAACATGATAGACATATTATTTGACATCATTGGTATGACGGGTACTTTCCTGGTGGTTGGTGCGTTCTTTTTACTCCAGTTGGACAAAGTAAGCCCCGACGGTATTAAGTACAATATGATGAACCTCAGTGGTGCCATTTTGCTGCTTATCAGTCTTTGCTATAACTTCAATCTGGCTAGCTTTGTCATCGAGTTATTCTGGATAGTGGCCTCTTTAATTGGACTGTACAAGTACTTTAAAAAACGCAAACTTACGACAGCCTAATTTAACGGTAGGGCAGCGCATCCAGGATGTGCTGCTCAACAAATTACAGAAAATAAATCACTCTATTTTTTGTTATTTATGCAACATTTATTCATATTCAACTATCTTTCCTCGCGCTTTATTACTAACATTTCTCATTAACTTACTAAAATATCACAAAAAACTTGCGAACTGTCCCTGTCTGCGTAATATTAAAATTGAAATAAAAAATCGCTGTTTGATTTTTATGTTACATGACAACTGTTTAGCCGTAATTGTGTCGTTGAGCGAATGAGTATGATAAAAAGTCTGCTACCTGTAAGTTTAATCTTGCTCAGTTTACCTTTAAGTGCCCGTCAGGAAGCGTTGTTCGAGCTGTCGTTTGAAGAGCTGATGGACGTGACGGTAGAGCTTGCGAGCAAAACGGCTGAAACAGCCCAGTCCGTCCCATCCAGCGTTACCTCATTTTCTCAACAACAAATCACTTTACTTGGCATTCGTAACGTCTATGAACTGATGAACTTTGTGCCAGGGTTTCAGTCAACCCGTGGAGACTGGGTAGGCAGTGTGCCCAAAGAGCATGCCAGAGGCGTTTATCTCGACAATGGTAATATTCTGGTGATGTTAAATGGCCAGCGGCTCAATGATTCGTCGTTTGGTAAAGCGTCTGTTTATGCCCCTTTTATTCCCGTGGATGTGGTCGAAAAAGTCGAGTTTATTCGCGGGCCTGGTTCAGCCCTGTATGGCAGTAACGCGTTTTTGGGGGTAATGAATATCGTAACGCGTCAGTCTGCACGTCAGATACAGCTTGGTGCAGGCCTGCACCAAAGCAGACATGCCTCGTTCAATTACAGTCATAACTCTGATACCGAGCGGCACTTTCATGCCAATATCAGTGCTTTTGCAACGGATGGGGAAACCTATCATGCCCAACAAGCCCGTGACCCGCAATCGAGTCTTTTTGTGGAATTTGGTGGTCAATGGGGGGCATTTAGCGGGTCGCTCCACCTGACCAGAACGACGTTAGATGAGTTTATGAATTTGTCCAGTTACAGTGAAGACAACTTTCATACCAGCCGTAACATTGGAGTAAAACTAAATCACCGGGCCAGATTATCGGACAAACTAGACAGTGATTTAACGTTGAGTTTTATCCGCCATGACATAGACAGTGCCGGACTGATAGCAACAGCAGAAGAGTTGGGTCTCCAGCAGGACTTTTTTAATGGACCAAAATGGCGCTCTGAAGATTTGACGCTGAACTGGGATTTGGCCTACCAGCATAGCACTGAGCTGGCGCTAAACTGGGGGCTGGAGTACTCATTAGAGGAGCAGTCCAGGGCTGGTACTTACACATCGCACTTTGACCCAGTCAGCGGGCAAATAATTCTTGAAGATCAATACTATTTGGGTGGTATCAAGCCGCTTAACGAGTTTGCAGCGTTCGATAGCCTGAAGCAGGATTTTGACTCCTACGCCACTTATGTACAGCTGAAATACGCGTTGGATGATCAACTGACATTATTTACCGGGCTGCGTTTTGACGAGTTTATCGACATAGACAGCAAGTTGTCTCCGCGCATTGCAACCATTTATCAGTTTAATCCACAGCATGCATTTAAGCTGCAATACGGAGAGTCATTTCGGATCCCGGTGAGTAATGAGCTTAATTCTAATGATGATATTACTCAGGGTAATGCGCAGCTTAAGTCAGAAAATATTAAAACGACTGAACTCGTTTGGCATATGGCATACACACGCTGGCAACTCGATCTGGTGTTATTTGAAAACCAGCTGGATGATTTTATCATTCTGGAGCCGGTTGATATGGCACAAAGCCGGTTCACGTTTAATAACGCCTACTCTACGAACATGCAAGGGCTCGAGGTCAGTGCTTCATTTGAGTTAAGTGATGCCAGCTGGTTCAAATTAAACTATACCCAGCATTTTGACGATCCATTCAGTGCCAGCTACAAGCGTTTTGGATCGTGGCAGTTACACCATAAGTTTGGTAGTTGGCAGATTGGGCTCAATGGGGTGTGGCGATCTCAGGTTAAAGTATTCCCTGTGTTTATACCGGATGATCCGGACTTCCAACATTATGATCAGGAAGCACACTGGTTGATAGGAGGCACTATTACCTGGCACTTTGCTGCGAATAAGCAGCTCAGGATTAAGGCACAAAACTTGTTTGATAAACAAACGAGTGCATTCGACCCCAGAGTATTCGACGGCCGAGTGCCACAATCCGGACAGCAGCTATCACTAGAATACTCATATTCGTTCTAATTAGTTAACGGCAATCACTGCGGTTTGTGGCGCGATGATCTGCTTTGGCTGTTTACTCTTTGGCAGCCGTACTTTGCGTTTCACTAAGAGAGTTAATTATAAAGGTCTGATTATACTATGCATAATTGCATAACCCTCATATAATAGCGGTATCGTTCACTTTTTATATGCTACTGAAATGAAACTATTTATCTTTGCATTGTTAGTTACTCTGTTGAGTGCCTGTTCGTCTGTGCCTCCTAAACCAGTTATAAAATCGGAGATGCCAAGTGTCTCTTATCAGGGAAGAGGCGCAGCTGCTGGGCCTATGTTGATGGGGGCGTTGGGCCCTGCCGGCATCGCGGTTGGATTCGCTATTGACGTTGGAATAGGTAAGGACATAGCGACTGCTATGGAAGAATCAAAAGATCAGGGATTCCAGCTAATAACAACTCGTATTGCAGAGCAATATCCGGATGTCTCTTCTGCCACTCTGTTGAAAGTGGATTTTCATGCCCAGCGCGGAGACGACGAGCTCGCTTATGCTACCGTTGAGCTATTGCTGGTAACCGCCGAGGGAGAGCAATCAGTATGTCTTCAAACAGAACCCGGGAATTTACCGGAGTTAAAGGAAACTCCAATTAGCTGGTCACTGATTGCCACAGCAATTACAGCCCGCCAAGCATGCTCAAGTGACTAGCATCTGATCAAGATACCACGGTCAAAAAACGTTTTGTTATAGTATAACATCCTTGTATTGGCAACCTTAAGGTACATTTATAAAGCACTGATATTAGCTCGCGTGTAACAAAATTTTTACACTTAGTGCATGCTAAACTCAAATTTGTGTCAGAAGGTTGCCTTTAACTAGATGTAAATAAAGCTAATTTTTAATTCTAAAAAGGTGTAAATTTCAGAATAACTAAAAGTTAATAAAAGTTTATTTTTTTAGCTTTATCACTAGTCTCTATGTTGCGCACTCGTTAAATGTGCGTTTTGCACTGTGGATAGCAATATCCCGGTTGCACATAAAACAACAAGTAATCATGGAGCAAATCAAGTGAAACTATCAAAAATAGCTTTGGCAACAGCTGCCGGTCTGGTACTGGTATCAGGCACTGCAAATGCAGCTCAAAAGCGCTTCCTCAACACACATAATACCATTTCTGCGATGCTGGAATCTGCGGCACCGGCTGTTTTGTCGGCACAACCAGAGCAGCTCATTGGGCTTGATGCAGGCAGCACACTGGTTGAGCTGAAGTCATACCCTCATGCGAATGGTGCGGTTACGACACGTTACCAACAAATGTATAAAGGTTTGCCGGTTATCGGAGACACAGTCAGCCTGACCTATAACAACGCAGGCGCATTAAAGCGCGCACATGGTGCTGCTGTTTATGAGATTGCGGCTGATTTGAATACCGTCACGCCAAAACTGTCTATGCAGGCAATGCAAAGCCAACTGGAAGCTCAGTTTTCGGCACAACAAAATGGCGAAGAAATCGCGCTGGCTAAGCATAATGAAACCAGCCGACTAGGGATCTGGCTTGATGACCAGTCTCAGGCCAGACTGGTCTACGAGGTGACCTATGTGACCTATGGCAAATCGCCCTCACGACCTTACAAAATTATTGATGCCAACAGTGGCGAGTTGTTGATGGAGTTTGACAACATCCAGCATGCGAATGCAACCGGACCGGGTGGCAACCAAAAAACAGGTCGTTATCAGTATGGTACTGACTATGGTCATTTGGATGTGTCTCAGTCGGGCAACACCTGTACGATGAATAATGCAAACGTTAAGACCATTAACCTCAATCATGGTAGTAGCGGGTCTACGGCGCACAGTTTTACCTGTCCGGAGAATACAGTTAAGGAAATTAACGGCGCCTATTCTCCGTTAAATGATGCACACTATTTTGGTAATGTCGTTTTCAATATGTACAACGACTGGTTAGGTACAGCGCCGTTAACTTTCCAGCTTAAAATGCGTGTTCATTATGGTAATAACTACGAAAACGCGTTTTGGGATGGCAGTGCGATGACATTTGGTGATGGTCAGAATCGCTTCTATCCATTGGTTAGCCTGGACGTGTCGGCACACGAAGTCAGTCATGGTTTTACTGAGCAAAACTCCGGCCTTGTTTATCGTTACAAATCAGGTGGCCTGAATGAAGCTTTTTCTGATATGGCAGGTGAGGCCGCTGAGTTCTACATGAAAGGCAGTAATGACTGGATGGTCGGTGAAGAGATCTTTAAATCCACAGGTGCACTGCGCTATATGGATGACCCCACTAAAGATGGAAACTCTATTGGCCATCAGTCAGATTATACTTCCAGTATGGATGTGCATCACAGCTCAGGTGTATTTAACAAAGCGTTCTATACTTTGGCGAATAAAGCAGGCTGGGATACTAAGAAAGCTTTCATCGTGATGGCGAAAGCAAACCAATTATACTGGACGGCCAGCACTGACTGGGATACCGCAGGTAACGGCGTTATGGACGCTGCTTGTGACCTGGGCTATAACCATGATGATGTTAAAGATGCGCTTGCAGTTGTGGGCGTAACTTCTCAGCTAAGCCCGGGTAGTTCATGTGGCACTACTGAACCACCCCAGGATGAGCTGCTAACCAATGGTGTTGCTCGCACCGGGATCAGCGGTTCGTCTAAAGCTCAAAGCTTCTTCCGTTTAGAAGTTCCGGCTGATGCGACGAATCTGTCGTTTGTGACTTCTGGCGGTACTGGTGACGCTGATCTTTATGTTAAGTTTGGCAGCCGTCCTTCGTTGCAAACTTATGACTGCAATAGTACCACGTCCAGCAGTAATGAAACCTGTAACATCAGCAATGTTCAGGCTGGGACCTATTATGTGATGGTCGAAGCGTGGAATGCGATTTCTGGTGTGTCTCTGACTGGCTCGTACACCTCGGGTGGTACAGGTACGCCCCCAATTGACCGAACAGAGAGTAATGTTAGTGTTGGATCGGGACAATGGCAACGCTTTACGCAAGACTTAAGTGCCGGCTATTCGAACCTGACAGTAACTATCTCTGGTGGTTCAGGTGATGCTGATCTGTATGTCAACTATGGTAGCCAATCCACCACATCCACCTATCAATGCCGCCCTTACCGCAACGGCAATAGTGAGACTTGTACTTTTACTAACCCTCAAGCGGGAACCTGGCACATTGACTTACGTGGCTACTCAGCAGCCAGTGGTGTCACTGTGAATATTCAGGCTAATTAATCATCGACTAAGGGAGCATATCGCTCCCTTTTTTGTTCAATCACATTAATTAAGGGGTGTTGCGATGATAGTTCAACGACCCGTTCGTGTGCTGAGCTTATTAATGGCCGCGAACTTTACACTTTTCTCAGGCGGTGCAGCATTTGCTAGTGTACCGTTAGAGCCCGAAAGAGCTTGGATCACACTAGATACCATGGCCGGGCAACATTATCAGTTACAAAACCTGCTGACAGGTAAATACGTTAACGCACAGGTGAGTGCAATCCCAGGTGTTAGCATAGCGCAGCTTGATGAGATAGAGCATGGTGAACTCAGTCATTTTATGCATGAAAACTACCACCGCTGTGGTGGGTTTGTTGCCCATGAATCGAAAGCTGACGCCGAGGCGTATCTGTCCCAACTGAGTCAGGCACATACTAGCCAACCATTGCAGACGTACACCATAGATAACCCAGCTATGGTTAACGCTATGATAGGAGAGGTGAGCACCACGAGCCTGGATAGCACAGTAGCGAATCTCACTGCGTTCCATAACCGTTATTATACGCAGCAAAGTGGAGTAGATGCGGCTCAGTGGATTAAACAAAACTGGCAATCAATCACACAGTCTCGCAGTGACATCAGTGTAGATTTTTATAACCATAGCTGGTCTCAATCGTCGGTTGTTGTGACGATAGCCGGAGCCGAGAATGCCAGTGAAATCGTCGTTATTGGTGGACACCTCGACTCTATCAATCAGTCTAGTCCTACGACGGGTAGAGCACCAGGTGCAGATGATAATGCATCTGGAATTGCCGTGTTAACAGAAGCGCTTAAAGCTCTGGTCGCAGCGGATTACAAACCCCAACGGACGATTCAGATCATGGGCTTTGCGGCTGAAGAAGTGGGCCTGAGAGGCTCTAAAGCCATTGCACAAGATTACAAGTCTCAGGGTAAAAATGTGGTCGGCATGGTGCAGTTTGATATGACCGGAAATAATGGCAGTACGCAGGACATCACCATGATTACGGATTACACCAACAGTGGTCAGAATCAGTTTTTGTCGCAGCTGCTTGACGCCTATTTACCCAATTTAAGTTATGGCTATGATCAGTGTGGTTACGGCTGTTCAGATCATGCTTCCTGGTATCAACAGGGGTTTGCAGCCTCTATGCCTTTCGAATCCCGGATGTCTGAAATCAACAGAAAAATACACACCAGCAATGACACTTCGTTTGATGCTACACATGCCAGTAAATTTGCCAAACTGGCGGTCGCTTATCTGGCTGAAATGGGTAAAAACGCCGGTTCTACTCCACCGCCTGATCCTGGCAAGTTACAAAATGGTGTACCAAAAACGGGTATTAGCGGCATAGCTAAGTCTCAGCATGATTATTCTCTGGCTGTACCTGCTGGTAGCAGTAACCTGACTTTTAAAACATCAGGCGGCACGGGAGATGCAGATCTGTATGTTAAGTACGGCTCTAAGCCAACACTGCAAAGCTATGACTGTAAAAGCACTACGTCGAGCAGCAATGAAACCTGCACCATTAGTAACGTCAGTGAGGGGACTTATTATGTCATGGTTGAAGCCTGGAATGAGATTCAGAATGTCTCTTTGGTAGGCGAGTATCAACAAGGTGGGACCACGCCAGCTCCCATCAATCGTACCGAATCTAACTTATCAGTGGCGCAGGGCGGCTGGGTTAACTTTTCTCAATCTCTGGGCAATGGGTATCAGTCTTTGACCGTGACATTGTCGGGCGGAGTGGGGGATGGTGACCTGTATGTTAAATATGGCTCAGAGGTTGGGGACAATAGCTACGATTGTCGTCCTTATAAAAGCGGCAATGCAGAAACCTGTACTTTCAATGCACCTGGCGCTGGTAACTGGTTTATCGGTATAAAAGGTTACCAAAGTGCCAGTGGAATGACGTTGTCCATATCGGCACAGTAGACAGATTTTCCATACTCTGTACTTATTTTACTGGCATAATACGCCCAGAGTGTTAAATCCAGGTAAAAATATAAGTAATGGATAATTTGAAGAAGTCAAAACTCTGGACCGACAGGCTATGTCTGCTGCTCGGTCCGGCATTTATGCTGCTGACGTGTTTGACAGCAGCCCCTGAAGGGATGAGTGTTGAAGCCTGGCGTACTGCCGGACTTGCGCTATGGCTGGGGATCTGGTGGGTCAGTGAGGTTGTGCCCATACCGGCAACTTCTCTGGTGCCTTTGCTTGTGGTGCCTTTGGCGGGAATAAACGACATTAAATCTGCTTCGAGTTTATACGCACACCCGCTGATCTTTTTGTTCCTTGGCGGCTTTTTGATCTCTATTGCAATGGAAAGATGGCAGCTACACAAACGTATTGCCTTGCATACCATGTTACGCAGTGGAAACAATCCTAAGACTCAGATCCTGGCAATGATGCTGGTCAGCGGGTTTCTATCTATGTGGATCAACAATACAGCGACCACTTTAATGATGCTGCCAATTGCCTTGTCAGTGATTCATGTACTGAAGGATAACCAATCTCAGGATAATAACTATGGTATTGCCCTGTTGCTGGCGATTGCCTATAGCGCGAGTCTGGGCGGAGTAGGGACCATTATTGGCACCGCTCCCAACGCGTTGATGGTCGCATATCTGTGGGAAAACTATCAGATAAAAATTGGTTTCGCGCAATGGATGGTGATGGCTGTTCCATTCACATTTGGTATGATTTTATTGTGCTGGGTGTGGTTGACGCGTTTTGCGTTTAAAGTGCAAAAAACCAATAATGACACAGATTTGACGCAAATTTTTACCAAGCAATTAGGTGAATTAGGTCGCATGAGCCTGGCCGAAAAAAATGTGCTGCTTGTTTTTGTTTTTGCCGCAGTTAGCTGGATCAGCCGACCTTACTTGGCAAGCTGGACAGGTCTGGACATTACCGACACGGGAATTGCTATGGCGGCTGCGCTTTTGCTATTTGTTCTGCCAGCAAAGAGTGGCAGTGATACTCGCCTAATGGACTGGCAAGCCGCGCAGCAAGTGCCCTGGGGGATCTTGTTGTTGTTTGGTGGCGGTTTAACACTGGCGTCCCAGATTAAAGGCTCGGGGCTGGCTGAGTACATTGCCAACATGCTGGCCGGCGCCAGTGCAATACCTTTGGTGCTGGGTGTATTGGCTGTTGCTGCGCTCATTACCTTTTTAACGGAGCTGACCAGTAACACGGCTACGGCTGCGGGTTTTTTACCTTTACTTGGTCCTGTCGCTGAGCAAATTGCCGGCACACCGCTCATCTGGGTAATACCTGCTGCTATGGCGGCAAGTTGTGCCTTTATGATGCCAGTGGCAACACCGCCAAACGCCATTGTGTTTGGATCCGGAGAGATAAAAATCCGTGATATGATCAAGGCAGGCTTTGTTATGAACCTGTTTGCGATTGTGGTGATCACAACATTGACTATGCTGGTGGGCAGCCGGCTGTTTGGCTATTAGACTTGGTGATATTTTCTAAAATTGATAAAAAACAAGCCGCAAATACGGCTTGTTTTTCGCTATTGAACCGCCTTGATTGAAAGCAGATACTATATGTAATCGTGTTATCGAACAGGTAAAGTCATAGTGCCAGTTTTAATCGTCTTATCGCCCTTAAGCTGTAGCTTGTAGGTAAATGAAACTTCGTTGGTGGTATCGGCTGTATTGTCATTCAAGGCAACATTAGTCCATACCCGAATATAGTTACCGTTTGCCAGAGTTGTACCGGCTTTAATTTCAGTGTAATGATAGGTATAGCTAATGTGCTCGTTGTTCGCGAGTTGATGTGTACGCACAACTTCCACTGCATTCCAGGTTACCATCTCACCATTTTCAATGATGGACATATCTCTGTTGTGCTCATACTCTTCCCCATCTCTGGTATAGCCTGTAAGCTGAATACCAAAGTACTCTACATTACTGAAGTTAATCGGCAAATACAAATCGACACTGCTGTATGGTCTATAGTGTTGACTCTCTTCACCAGCTGAATTCTTAGTGAGAATAAGCTGGTCATTTTCGAGATAGTTGTTGTTATCAGCTACAATTGATTCGGGCTCGAAATCACTGCCAGAATGGACCAATGTAAATCCAGGTCTGTAATAAATATTTTCTGTTTTGCCTGATGCCAGGTTTTGTATTTCTGACAGTTCTATTGAATATGAACTACCAACTTAGAGAGTAGTTTCTGGTGTAATTCTCAAGCGGGTGTTATTTAAGTCTGTTGATGTATTTGCTGCAACAGTTATTGGTTTTGCATCAACCGTCGTGATGCCGTTTTCACTGCTGATTGCTATATCTTGATTCTTTTTGAGTTTAATAGAACTGGCTTCAACTGCGACTGGCACGTTAAAGTACAATTCAGCATAATCTTCCGCTGTGCGCATGGCTTTGCTTTGAACTAGCACAACGCTCGTTTCCTCAACAAGACTGTCAAACACTTTCACAACCAGGTTAAGCGTGTTGTCTACCAGGTCTACAGTGATATCGGAGCCATTGGCATTGACTCTATAAGACTCGTTATGTTCGTTATAGTCAAAAATATGCACAGTAGCGCTGCTAAAAGCGACATCACCTCTAACAAAACCAGGGATTTGGAGTGTTAAATCACCAAAGTACTTTGCATCCAGTTCATATTGTCCGGTATCAGCATTCAGAGTGGCAAATTGTGCACCCATGTCGTTGCCCTGTGCCACAACACGGTCCACTTCAATTACATTGCCATTTCTATCCAACACTGTTAATGCCAATGTATAGGCTTGTTGCTCGACTGGCTCTAAGTGGAAAGTATCTGTGTCCCTAACGTTGTCGGCTGAAACCAACATCATAGAATCTGCGTCAGTGTCGTAACTCGCGAACTCTGGCCGGTAATCCGCTATTCTATCTTCGTTGATGTCTGCCTGGTAGTACAGTGCGGATGGTAAATCTTTCGCCAAAGAGATCTGATATACACCTTTATCTTCATTGAACACCGCTTTTTGGCCATATTCCTTGGTCATTCGTTCCAGGTAGGCGTCGCGTGGAATCGACTGGCTTTGCATACCTTCATCAACAACTATGTCTGCTGACCAAATTGAAAGCGCCTTTAGAATATCACCTGTACCTGACTCAAGAACGGTAAACTCTTTTGTGTAACCTGCTGAAACTTCGAGGTCAAGTAAATCATAGGTGGTTTCTCGGGTGATAGGTGAAGATGACGTGTTGACTGCGAAGTATCGAGTTAAAAATGCTTCCTTCGCGCTGGAAACCTTAACGAGTACCTCAGTATTGGCTGGCAGTTTTGTAAGGGAAAATTGTCCCTGCTCATTTACAGCACTTGATTCACGCCACTGTCCTTCTACCAAAACACTAATTGAAGCATCACTGGCTGACACACCTTCAGAAACGCTGACGATTCTACCTGTTATTGTAATCGGTGCTTGAGTAGTTTCATGTTGCTGCTTAGTAATATCAAGCTGTTCCTGAATGATTGAATTCTGTTGTTCAAGTTGCTCAACCAGCTTTTGATTGTCATCGTTGTCCTCAACTTCAAGACATCCTGTGAGTACGAAGCAGGTAGCAATACCAAGAGCGACTTTAGAATACTTAAACATCTATATGTCCTTTTATATTTTATAAGTTATCAAAATGTCCCTATATCAGGGAGGTGGCGATTAAATCATATCGGGTGGCAGAAATCTTCACTGGACAACATAAAATAAAAGAATTATTTATATTTAACAGCCTGTTATCTAAATTTAGATGAACTATTTTCCTGGTGCTTTAATGTTCACATTGTGTGATGGTTGGATCTAAATTTTGAGTACTGACTGGTATGGTATTTGAGGAGGTAATCACTTGGTGAATAGACTAAGGGATGAATGGCAATCCGTGCAACGATGAATGAGTGACACGGATTGCTTTAGGGCAGATCAGTCTTCTGTAATTTGCGACCCTGCTATATAGGTTCCAGCCTGGATTTTGTGATAAATGGTATCAGCTATCTCTTGTGCATCCTCTCGCTGTGAGCGAGACATGCTTTTTTCATCCAGTCTGCGACTGGTTGAAGCTGGGCGGTAGCCATTATACTCTGCCAGTGTGTTCCAGATGTAGGATCGCTGAATGTTCTTTTCTCCACCGAGTCCCTGATAATACAAAAGCGCAAGATTGAACATGGCTAGTGTATAGTTATTAGCGGCGGCACGTTCGTACCAGAACTTAGCCTGGTTATAATCTTGTGTTACTCCATCCCCGTTGGCGTGCATCACGCCGAGGTTAAACTGCGCGGCGGGCATGTTTTTTCTGGCTGCTGCCATAAACAGGTCGACAGCTTTTTGCTTGTCGATTTTTACGCCTTTACCTTGCTCATACATGACAGCCAATGAAAACATGGCGTCGGCACTGCCAAGTTTAACCGCCTGCTGCATAAGCTCAGCCGCTTTATGTGGATTTCTCGGTACACCATATCCACCCTCATACATCTTGGCTAGCTCGTAGATACCTGGTGCGTATCCCATATCAGCAAGATATCTGAATTCTTTGAGAGCAACATCAAATTGTCCGGCATTGGCTGCTGCAATACCTTCTTCGAGCCCGGCTTGTGCAGCGGGCGTATTGGCGAGCAGGCCGACAAAGGCCAGTGCGTAAGTAAGTTTTTGCCACATGAGCGTTCTCCTTCATAACCGATGTTGTAATTCACCAGACCTGAGTGCAGAGTATAGCAGTCTGGGTTGCGCCGGTGCTAGCTAGTAGTAATGCCAAGTGAATAGTATAAGCGATTGAAGCAGAATAAAAAAAGCCCTTTCGGGCTTTTCTGATACATATCAACCGTCACTGATATGAGCAATGTAGCAAGTAAATGAGTACGTTTACCAACTCCCCCTGTGAAAAGTCGTTGGCATATCAACGTTAATGAAGCCGGAAACGGAGAATCGAGCAACGAGGTGTTTAGGACTTCATTGAGAATGATTATCACTTGAGAATGTTTATATGTCAAACAATAAATGATAATTAATTGCATTTGTGGCTTTTATAACTTTTTGCCTCTGTCTGTCATCAAAGTATCTTTTCTTTTTCTTTGTATAGTCAGTATATTGGAGTGAGTGAAAATTGTTCAGGGAGCAAGTTATGCAACAGCAATACACAGAATTGAAAAGAAACGTGAGTCTGCTTGGCGAGCTGTTAGGCACCACTATCGCCCATTCCCAGGGAGCGGAGGTACTCGAAAAAGTTGAGTTGATCCGACACCTGGCGAAATCGTCACGCGGTGGTGATGTACAGGCGAGAGAAACGTTAATTGAAACCCTGCAGTCCTTGCCTGATGAAGAGCTACTGCCTGTATGTCGGGCATTTAGCCATTTCCTTAACCTGGCAAACGTTGCAGAGCAGCAACACACCATTTCTGACTCAGGATGCCCGCAAGGTCCATTTGAGACTCTGCAAACCACCTTGTCTGAAATCACGAGAAAAGTAAATCAGGGTGAGACAGATCAGCATAAAGTTGCTGAAGTAATTGAAAATTTATCTATTGAACTGGTACTTACGGCACACCCAACGGAAGTAACCCGTCGCACTTTGATCAGTAAGCATGTTGAGCTGAGTGATTGTCTGTCTGAGCTGGCTGCATGTCAGGATAGCAGCTTGTGTCGGAATGAAGTCATCGCGCGGATCGAGCAGCTGATCTGCCAGGCATGGCATACCAATGAAATCAGGAACAAGCGTCCAACCCCTCTTGAAGAAGCAAAATGGGGCTTTGCTGTTATTGAAAATAGCCTGTGGGATGCGGTGCCTAAATTTACCCGCACACTCACTCAGCTTGCTGAAGGTCAACTTGGTATCACGCTCCCGGAAGAATATGCACCGATTAGTCTGGCTTCCTGGATGGGGGGAGACAGAGACGGTAATCCCAATGTGACTGCCCAAGTGACTCAAAGCGTGCTTGATCATGGGCGCTGGATGGCGCTGGATCTGTATTATCGTGATTTGGATGTGCTGAGTGCTGAACTTTCTATGGCGCCGGCGAATGACGAATTAAAAAAACTGACCGGGGACCATCCGGAACCATATAGGGCGTTACTCAAACAACTCAAAGCTGATATTAATGAGACGATATTGTCGCTGGAGCACAAGATCAAACATAAACCCAGTTCGTATCAGGATAAGGTCCGCTCAAAAGAACAACTGATGACGCCGCTAAATGCCTGTTATCGCTCGCTGACCGAGTGTGGAATGGAAGTGGTGGCCAATGGTATGTTGCTGGATGTCATGCACAGATTAAGATGCTTTGGTGTACAGCTGTGTAAATTGGACATCCGTCAGGACTCAGGCAGGCACTGTGATGTGCTCTCTGAAGTAACACGCTATTTGGGCGTGGGAGATTACGGACAATGGTCTGAGCAGGACAAGCAGGCGTTTCTGTTGTCTGAGTTATCGTCGCGGCGCCCATTGTTACCAAAGCACTGGCAACCCAGCGAGGAAGTACAAGAAGTGCTTGATACTTTCGCTGTTATTGCCAACCAGGATAGAGCCGCTTTGGGGATCTATATTATCTCTATGGCCAAAGAAGCATCCGATGTACTGGCTGTTGAACTGTTACTTCAGGAAAGCGGGTGTCAGTTTAAGCTGCCTGTAGCACCACTTTTTGAAACACTGGATGACCTGAATAATGCACAGAAGGTGATGCAGCAGTTATTCGACTCAAGCTGGTATAAAGGACATGTGGGCCAGCAGCAGTATGTCATGATTGGATATTCCGATTCTGCCAAAGATGCGGGCATGATGGCTGCTGGCTGGGCACAGTATCTTGCGATGGAGCAGCTCATTGAAGTAGGCGAGCAATACCAGGTTGAGATGCATCTGTTCCATGGCCGAGGCGGTACCATTGGACGGGGTGGGGCGCCTGCTGCACAGGCGCTGCGTTCACAGCCTCCAGGTTCACTGAGTCATGGCTTACGTGTGACGGAGCAAGGAGAGATGATCCGTTTCAAATTTGGCCTGACACCCGTCGCCATTCAAAGCTTGTCTCTGTACGCCAGTGCGATTATAGAAAATAACCTTTGTCCGCCGCCACAACCTAAGTCTGACTGGCGCGATGCCATGGCTCTGCTGAGTGAGCATTCTTGTAATCAATATCGGGATTTTGTTCGCGGGAATGCAGACTTTGTATCTTATTTCAGGGCTGCGACGCCTGAAATTGAGTTGGCGAAGT
Organism: Pseudoalteromonas sp. PPB1; assembly: GCF_015356275.1. Lineage (NCBI taxonomy): Bacteria > Pseudomonadati > Pseudomonadota > Gammaproteobacteria > Alteromonadales > Pseudoalteromonadaceae > Pseudoalteromonas > Pseudoalteromonas sp. PPB1. Next base: position 92,450 of record NZ_JACEQV010000005.1, read on the forward strand.
TACCTTTGGGTTCTCGTCCGGCTAAACGTAAACCTCAAGGTGGGATAGAAAGTCTTCGTGCCATTCCCTGGATCTTTGCCTGGAGTCAGAATCGCTTAATGTTACCAGCCTGGCTTGGTGCTTTGGCTGGCATACAAAGTGTCGTGAAAGCGCATGGTGAGGCACTGCTAGGTGAGATGAGTGAGCAGTGGCCATTTTTTAGAACACGTCTCGAGATGCTTGAGATGGTATTTTGTAAAACAGATCTCTGGCTAAGCGAATACTACGATGAGCGCCTGGTGCCGGCGCAATTGCGCCCACTCGGGGAGTCTTTGCGCAAAGAGCTGACTGAGGCTACGCTATTTATTGAAAAGTATGCGCCAAAAGGTTCGCTACTATCAGCACAACCTTGGATACGTGAATCAATTGAATTACGAAATCCGTATACCGATCCACTTAATGTGCTTCAGGTTGAGTTACTTAAACGGACCCGGGACAAAGATAATCAGGACTTAGACAGTGCATTGATGATCACTATGATGGGTATTGCGGCTGGACTAAGAAATACGGGTTAATTTAATTTGCTGCAATAGCAGTTTTATCCCCTCATAACAAAAACCAATCCTATAGGGTTGGTTTTTTCATTTTATCTAGTTTTTTATGGTTGTTTTGTTGACATCAATTCTTAATTAACTAGAATCCCCTGCTACCTTGTAAACGCGCTTAACACGAATTAAGGCAATAGTCAGAGGCTGAAATGTCAACGCTTTCAACCAGTATCACATATGATGAAACCACAACCCTGATCATGATGACCCTTAGAGGGAAAGCAGGGGTAGATGATGTTGTTAATGCCTACAGGGCGGCGAACAATTATGCTTCTAAACACCAGAGTAGTAAGTTGTTGGTGGATGTTTCTGAGTTGGAGCACCGGTTTGCAGCAATAGATGTGGTTAATATTATGCCAAAAGTCGCACATCAGGTGAAAAACATGCAGATTGCCAGAGTGGTGGGTATTGAAGGGTTTATGCATGATTTGTTCTTGCAAAAGGTTCAGCGATTTGGCATTAACGCGGAGAATTTTGAGTGCTTCAAAAGTGCTAAGGAATGGTTGAGTAAAAGCTGATTCAGGCGTAAACTGGTCTGCCATGAAACAAGCGCAAAACAGCGCTGTACAGGCGCAAGCCTGTGCGAATAATAACGATATATGGCAGATACTGACAACAAGCTAATTCCTTCCGTACTGGAAGCGTGTAAAACCGCCAACGGCGTACTAAATTCAGAACTTCAAACTCATATTCAGGCCTTATTGGGTTGCAGTAAAGCTCAGTTAGGGCAGGCGTTGTTGCCATATGCAGCAAGCTTTGCTCAGGCCCCTATCTCTTCTTTTCTGGTCGGTGCAGTGGCATACGATAAGCATAGTGATCACTATTTTCTGGGTGCTAATCTGGAGTTTTCGCACCGGGCGTTGTCTTTGGTGGTGCATGCCGAGCAAGCTGCTATTAACAACGCGTGGCTGAATGGCGCTAAGGAAATTACCAGCTTGGATATTACGGCTGCTCCTTGTGGTTACTGTCGCCAGTTTATGAATGAACTAAGTAATGCAAAACAGCTGAAAATCACTCTTCCAACAGGGGAGACGACGTTAACGCAGCTGCTGCCGGGAGACTTTGGGCCCACAGATTTAGGCAATCAGGAATCACTATTTGACAGTGCTCCGGTAGCTATTAATAAGGTGGATGAGCTATCCGATACGCTGGTCAGTCACCTTAGCCAGGTTTATGCACCGTACACCAAAAACATAGCAGCGGCTGAGTTGGTGATGAAAAACGGCAAGCGTTTTTATGGTCGCTATGTCGAAAATGCAGCATACAGCCCAAGTTTATCACCGATGCAAAGTGCACTGAGCCAGTTGGCTATGAGCGGTGAAATACTAGCTGAGGCTAAGCTGGAGCGGGCGACTTTGGTAGAAACAAAAGGAAGAGAAAACCAGCGTGCGGTGACAGAAGCTGTAATAAGCAGCTTTAACGAAACGCTAAAGCTACATTATTATCTAATAGAGTCAAAGCAGGTTTAAGCCTGCTTTGCTTTTTCCAGTACCAGTTCAGCGGCTTTGATGACAACAGAAACCGCATTTTTTTCAACCATCTGATGATCGACGTTCGGGATTTCCTGACGGGTACGGTTAACCAACACGCCTGCAACACAGGCTGCTTTTAGTCCCAGCGCAGCACACATAGTAAACAGAGTAGCTGATTCCATCTCATAGTTCATTACATTGAGCTTTTGCCACTCTTCGCATGAGCCCTGAAATGCTTTTGGTACGTATCCTGAGAAGGTATCATATCGTTCCTGGCCCGGATAGAAAGTATCACTCGAAGCAGTAATGCCCGTGTGATAGGTGACGCCCATGTGTTCACAAGCCTCGACCATGGCCGCGGTACAGTGGAAGTCAGACACAGCCGGGTAGGCAAGTGGGGCGAAGTGCTGGCTGGCACCATCAAGGCGCACAGAAGCTGTGCTGACCAGAATATCACCTTCGTTAATATGTGGCTGGATAGCGCCAGTGGTGCCAATACGAAGGAAGGTATTTACACCCAGTTGAGCGAGCTCTTCAATAGCAATCGAAGTAGAGGGCCCACCAATGCCGGTTGAGCAAATCACGATGGATTGGCCGTTGATATCGCCAAGATAAACATGAAACTCTCGGGTTTGAGCCAAACATTTGGGGTTGTCGAGTTGCGAAGCTATACGCTCTGAACGTTTAGGGTCGCCAGGTACGATAGCCAGTGTTGCACCGTTGAGATCTGCTTTCGAAAGACCCAGGTGAAATACCTTTTCCATATATAAACCTTGTATAGTTCTAAAGCCCAATGGTCAATTTTACCTGCATTTAAGTACAGGACGAATGTCCTTATGTTGGCCTTTGAGCATGACAAATGTATTTTTTACTTTAAATCCTATAAATGCTCAGGATAAATCGCCAATTCAAGGTGTAATGGCATCTTAAACAATAGGTTGCTCACGAGTATTATACAAAGATATTAACGCGAAACAGCGCCGTTTGTAACCTTAGGTATCACTCAAATTAACCAATTGCTTGCAACATTGTCGACTGTCTTCTAAACCTTAATAAGGAGAAGCAAATGGGGAATACCTACAATGCCTACAACACAATCGATAGACAAGCACACCGAGTTTGCCCGCTGTTTTGAAAGCAACAAGTTAAGCCCCTTTGTGGCTTTTCACTGGCTCGCATTGGCGTTCAAAGACATCGCCAGGGCTCCTTTACTCAGTCTTATATATGGACTGGTTTTCACAACAATACCAGCTGCGATTATGTGGCTTGCATTTGAAGTTGATTCACACCTTGTGATCTTACCCGCTGCCGTTGCATTTGCATTGATTGGCCCCGCATTTGCCGCAGGTCTTTACGATGTTGCCTGGGAGCTGGAAAAAGGCCATAAGCCTACGCTCGGTCATAGTCTTAAATCTATGTTCAGAAACCCAGCAGGAGAATGGGGATTCGCCATTTTACTGATGGTGATAATGATTGTCTGGATGCGTCTGGCAGCGCTCATTCATGCGCTTTATCCCAATGTGCCAAACCCCAACTTTGAGCAATTATCGGCATTCCTTGGGTTGGGAACCTTGGTAGGGGGCATATTGGTTGTGACTGTGTTTGCCATTTCTGCGTTCACACCACAGATAATGATGGAGCGCCGTGTCGACATTATGACTGCCGTGGTTTCGTCAATCCACGCAGTGAGATCTAATGCTGCAGCGATGATTGTATGGGGCGCGACAATTGGTGTTTTGGTTATAGTTGGCTTCTTAACGGGCACGGCCGGGTTTATCGTGATAATGCCGTTACTCGCCTATGCAAGTTGGCATGGATACATTGCAACGATAAAAACCAAAAAACCCAGAAAATACGAATAAGCAAACACTTAGCCTGCATATTCAACCGCTTTGGCAAACTTCGGTGGTGCCAGGGCGGTTGACTTATCTCCCAGCCATGTTATACCGACACCAGCACAGTATATTTTAGCGTTTTAAAGTCCACTTTATATTCGTAACTCATTGAAAGCTATGGCTTTGATGTTTTTGTTGTGAAAGGTGTTTGATATATTTGGGGAATTTTCCCTGTCTATTCAGTGAACCTGACAATAAATCCGTGAGTAACGGCGTGGCATGTTTATGCAGTTGACTGAGGAGGTCTCAATGAGTGATAGCAAAGCAAAATTTCATCAGAAAATAGAAAACTGTCTGTGTCCGCCAGGAGATGGCGTGTTTACCGTTAACACGGCAAAAGAAAGAAAAGCGGCGTTACGCGAAAAACTCTACGGGCAGACTGAAAACATTGAGCCTCTGTGGAAAGCGTCATTAAATGCACTGGGTGAAAGTGAGCACAAAGCCGCCATTTTGGGGATCAGCTCTGACTGTGGCGGTGGTATCCTGAGAGGCGCGAACTGGGGTCCGTTATTCCTTCGCTCAACATTGCTGACACAGCAGCCACAAGTGAGTGCGTTTGATCTAGGTGACGTGCGTGTTATCCCTCACCTACTACATGATAAGTACCTGAATGAAGGGACAATCAGCAACTGCCAAAAGGCGCTCTATCAGGACGAAAATAGCGAATACCATGTGTCGCCTTTGTCTATTACAGAGGATGTTTGTGATGGCTTTTATGCTAATTATCCTGACAAAGGCATTTTTGGTATCGGCGGTGACCACTCAATTAGCTATCCACTTACCAAAGCTTACCTTAAGGCGAAACGTGAGCAGGGTAAACGCACTGCGATTATCCACTTTGATGCACACACTGACCTGCTGGTAGAGCGATTGGGTATTGATCTTTGCTTTGGCTCATGGTGTACACATATATTGGAGTTTTTGCCAGCTCCGCACCATTTGATCCAGTTTGGGATCCGTTCAAGCGGCAAGAGCAAACAGCATTGGGAGTCAACATTCGGTGTTAAGCAGCACTGGGCCAATGAGATCCGTGAACAAGGCGCTGAGGCCATTGTGGAGCAGGTGATTAAGCAGCTCAAAGAAGACAAGGTTGACGAGCTGTACGTGAGTTTTGACATTGATGCGTTGGATGAGCAGTTTGCTGCGGCAACGGGTACACCAGAATCAGGCGGTATGACGCCAGATGAAGCAATGACAATACTGACGGCTCTGAGCAAAGAGTTTCCTATCACAGGTGCTGATATGATGGAGATTGCTCCATTTACGGATAGCTCGCTGGCAGGATTGTCGAGCTCAGAAACGACGCTTCGTGAAGGCGCTAAGCTATCAGCTTTCCTGATTGACGCCATCAACAAAGGCTAATCACATGCACAAAGAGGGCGGCAGGCCCTCTTTGTGGCCGCATATCATGCGCATTTATGCTATCTCATCAAAAATTTACCTACTTTTATATTCACAGCATCCGAATATTTTCCTATATTAAAAATTGCATTCTGAATCGATCATAAGGAGCGATGCTTGGTACGCTGGTTTGTTTATTTGTGGCTGGCCTTAGGTAATGCAAGCGTATCCGCTTATACACTGACTCTGGTAACTGAGAACTTTGCACATTTTCAATATGTGAACGGAGAGGGGGAGCTGACGGGTCATGCTGCTGAGAAAGTGACTTCTGTGCTTAATGAGGCGCAGATAGATTATCGTATCTCTGTTGATAACTGGAGTAGTTCCTACAACAGTGCTAAACGCGATCCGAATACTTGCATTTTTTCAATTGCTAAAAGTGAGCAACGTAACGCCTTATTTAACTGGGTGTTTCCCATTGGTGCTTTTACGACCTCATTTTATGCCTTGAAGACCGCAAACATCAGTATCGACTCTCTCGATCAAGCCAGACAGTATAAAATTGCTGTGATACGCGACAACTTTAGCCATCAGTATCTTAAAAGTCAGGGGTTTGTAGAAGGCCAACAACTGCTATTGATCCAATCTTTTGATCGAGTATTTCAGCTCCTCGCGACGCGCCGGAATATTGTTGACCTGGTCATTTTGAGTGATGCGCAATTTGAGCATAAGAGCAAGAGTGAACCTATGAGCAATGAACTCGAGCCGGTTATGACAATAGATAACATGAACACTCAGCTTTATTTCGCGTGTAATAAGAAAGTGCCAGCACGGATAATCAGCCGTATTCAGGCAGCATACAAGCGCTTATACTAGGGCTTTTTAGCCTCAGGCCAGCTGAAGCCATGGAACGTATCCAAATACAGCGCCTCCACCTTGTCTCTTGCCCATGGCGTTTTGCGCAGAAACTTCAGGCTTGACTTCACAGATGGGTCCTTTTTGAAACAATTGATATCCACCGCTTCTGCCATGGCTTCCCAACCAAGTTGCTCAACCAGGCGTTCTACGATGTCCTGAAGTTTGACCCCATGCAAGGGGTTATTGGGTTGTGATCCACTCATACTGCTTTGTTCGCTTAATTAAAACGGCTAGTGTACCCTGATTTTACCTTTCATTTCTACTCTGATTGGTTCGCCCTTGTCGTCCAGCTTAAGCCATATCAACGGGCTTTGCGGCTGGTTTTTATAGCGGTGAGTACAGACATACAACATTTCGGCTTGTTTGATTACCGCGCCTTCAGTATAACGAAGATCCTGATACCAACACACCGCCTGTAACTGCTCGAGGTAGAGATTCGTCTCGTTGCCATAGGCTACACCTTTGAGTGGAATCAATAAAATTGTAAATAAAAAGCAAATTAGCTTATTTTTCATGGCATAACTCCAAGTTCGAGCTAAATTTAAGGGGGTAAAGCTAATGTACTATACACCTTAGCTATTGGTAATGTGCTGACACACCTTTTTTGGTCTGTCAGTTGTTGTAATACATGCAGAAGTCGGGCCTATTTTATGGTCTCAGGAGGGAATATGGCATTTGATGAAAAACTAATGGCTGAGCTGGAACTACTGGTGAAATTTCCACGTAGTAGTTTGCATCAGGGGATAAAAATACACAAAAATGCAGATCAGGATATTCTATCGGCAGCCGAGCGGTTATATGCCAAAGGGGTGATTGATCAGCCTGATGGGGGTTATCTAACAGATCTCGGGCACGATTTGTTGGTGCATTTAGACCAGGTGCACAGTGCACTTAAATAGTTGGACCGGCGGTATCAGGAGCGTATTCTCAACGCTCCTGAGGCCGTTTTTACTGAGGGGCGTCGGCTTGGTTTTCCGGTGCTGCATCTTTAAATGCCGGCAATGTGTTACAGTGTTCGTAGATACGCGCAATTTTAGGGAAATCATTCATATCGACTTTGAAGCGCAGCGCATTATAAACCTGAGGTACCAGGCAAACATCAGCAAGCGATGGCTTATCACCGAAACAAAACAGGCTGTCGCCTAGCATCACTTCTAACTTTTTGAACCCTTCAATTACCCAATGGCGATACCAGGTGTTTTTTTGCTCATCTGATACGGATAGCTCGTTACTCAGGTATTTTAGTACTCTGAGGTTGTCGATCGGATGAATATCGCAAGCAATAGCGTAACAGAAGTTGCGCACTTGTGCTTTTTCCCAGGCATCAGCAGGCAGTAACGGAGCCGCTTCATAAGTTTCTTCCAGCCATTCCAGAATAGCCAATGACTGAGCCAGTACGCCCTGATCTGTTTCCAGTGCAGGCAGTAGCCCCTGATTGTTTTTACTCAGATAGTCAGTTCCTTGTTGTTCTGACTTTAGCAGGTTAACCGGTACTAATTCATGATCCAGGTCTTTCAGGTTGAGTGCAATTCGCACACGATATGCGGCAGAAGAGCGAAAATAAGTATACAGTTTCATGTTTGTTCCTTTTGTTCACGACGTTGGCTCTGCTATAAAATAGCCTGCTCATTATTGAGGTCGAATAAAATACGATGAAAAGCGGGCATTGAGCCCGCTTAATCTGTCATATGTTATTTACCAATTTATTTTATGCACCTTTGTAGTACTTTTTGATGCCTTTCCAGCAATCAAGGTAATTTGGCTGGCGCTCTTTGCCTTCCAGTGCGTACTTGGTCGGAGAAATGACGTAACGCGATTCAAACATGAAGGCCAGAGTATTTTCATAACGTTGTGGCTCAAGTTCCGCATTCGACGCTTTTTCGAAAACATCAGCCTCAGGACCATGCGGCGACATACAGTTATGCAAGCTCATGCCTCCAGGTACAAAACCATGCTCTTTTGCATCATAAACACCTTCAATCAGACCCATAAACTCACTCATGATATTGCGGTGGTAGTAAGGTGGGCGGAATGTATCTTCTGCAACCATCCAGCGTGGCGGGAAGATAACAAAGTCGACGTTTGCTACACCAGGTGTACCAGAGGGTGAAGTCAGTACTGTAAAAATTGATGGATCCGGGTGGTCGAAACTGACGGTGTTCATCACGTTAAAGCGGGCCAGATCATATTTGTAAGGGGCACTGTTACCAGTCCAGGCAACAACATCTAACGGAGAATGTCCGATATCACAGCGGAACAGGTTACCATTGAACTTAGCGACGAGCTCGAAATCACCTTCTAAGTCTTCGAAAGAGGCAACTGGATACAGGAAATCACGTTCGTTAGTATAGCCATTGGCACCAACTGGGCCACGCTCAGGTAAAATGTAAGGATTACCGTAGTTTTCGCAGATGTAACCACGAACCTGTTCGCTCAGTAGTTCAACGCGGAACTTAATTCCGCGCGGGATCACGGCAATTTCCCCCGGCTTAATTGCCAGCTTGCCACACTCAGTGTGAAGCACCAGCTCACCAAGCTGAGGCACAAACAGCAGCTCGCCGTCTGCGTTGTAAAAATAACGACCTTCCATAGAAGCGTTGGCAACGTAGACATGGATACCTATACCAGCTTGACCGTTCGCACTACCGTTAGCTGCCATAGTCACTAAGCCATCGACAAAGTCTGTTTTTTCAGCTGGAACTTCAACCGGATTCCAGCGTAACATAGTTGGCGGTGTCGGGACTTCTGTGATCGGTGCTGTACGTAACAGACCATTATCCATAGCCTGATAATCACCCTGTACAACTGAAGGGCGAATTCGGTAAAACCAGTTTCTGCGATTTTCCGCGCGTGGTGCTGTGAAAGCAGTGGTGTTGTACTGCTCAGCATATAAATCATATTTTACTTTTTGTGGTGAAAACTGACCGACTGGCAGGGCACCAGGCAGGGCTTCAGTTTCAAATTCATTACCAAAACCACTCATGTACTCGAATTCTGCACTCATTTTGCATAGACTCCGTTGATGTTTTTTGTAAAGATACTCTCATGTGAGAGTATTTTCAATCTTTGGCCAATATTGATGTGTAAATTTTTATGTACAGGATTTGGGCCGGTGTACCAGGAGCTTGATAGTGGCATTTGATATTAATGAATTTCTTCCTTATCGCATGGTTCGGCTGGCGAATGCTATGAGTGAGGCCTTTTCCGAAGTATATGAGCAAGCAGGTTTGACTGTGCCTCAGTGGCGGGTACTGGTTCATTTGGCTCAGCATCCGGGAGCGACAGCTAAACAGCTATGCGATCTGGCAAGTATGGATAAATCAACGGTGTCACGCGCTATTAAACAGTTACAGCAACAAAGCATGCTCGTGGCGCAGCAAAGTGAGACAGATAAACGTGCAACAGAAATGCACCTGACCCCGCAAGGGGTTGCATTGTACGAAACCTTAACGCCGAAAGCATTGGCTTGGGAAGGCACATTGTTGAGTGAACTAAACCCCGAAGAAAAGCAGGCACTGTTAGTGATGATGCAAAAGCTGGAAGGGCACTTTCTAACCCGTTAAATCTGAAGTATCAAATTACATTCAGTCTTATACCAATTTGCTAATTACAGAGTTAAAACGAAAAAAGGTCAACCGAAGTTGACCTTTGAGATTATCTAATTACGTGTTTTAGATATTAGAAAGTGTACTTAACGCCTACACGCATTTCCCAAACAGACGCATCTTTTTGAATTGAAGGCTGTACTGAGTCCGCGTTAAAGCCAGAGTATACGAATCTACCATCAACATTGTTGACTCTAACAATGTTGTTACCCACAAAGTTACCTTTGCGCATAACACCCCATTCGTCATTCAGTAAGTTAGTCAGGTTGTCTATTACGAAGAAGACTTCACCTTTGTGACCATCCATCAGGCCGGGAAGTTCTTGAGTCACTTTAAAGTCAAACTTAACCAACCAGTCGGCATTTTTAGAGTTACGAGCTACGATTTGGCCACGCTCAAGACCTTCCGCTGCAATAAAGTCGTTAAACTCTTTTAGCTCTTCAGCAGACATGTCGTATTCTACGTTTGGATCGTTTTCAAGTGGTACGTAAATTAGTTGACGACCTGAACGGTTCCAGCTTGAATCGCCCCATGTATATGTGCCTGTTTTTCTATCATTTCGATACAGGTAGCTATATGGCTGGCCTTCACTCGCTTGTCCAAACAGGTTGAACTTAGTCGCGTAACCGTCGAAGAACTCATGCTTATAACCTAACTGAAGTGTAAAGCGGTGTGGTACTTCATAGTCAGATGTTGCCAGACCTGGGTTAGTTGGGTTACTGACTGCAAGGTTGCCGTAGTTAGAGCCTGCAGTAGAGCTAGTCATTGGGTTTACGTCTTTTGAATCAGTGTAAGCATAAGACAATGTGAAGTTGATTCCATTCTCATAACGCTTAGCAACAGAGAAAGACAGAGTCTGCGCTTCACCGTCGTCACCTGAGACGTTGGTCAGCATGTAGTCGCCTGAACGAGAGTCATTCGAGTCATATGCTTCGATGATAGGGCGACCGTCAAATGTTGTTTTACCTGAGTCTTTCAGGGCAACATCAATAACCAGTGCTGAATCACGCTTCTTCGTGTATAGCCAGTCTGCGCTGAATACATACTCATCTTCTGTTGTATAAGTTGCACCAAGGGCAAACTTCCACTCTGAAGGCAGTTCGAAATTAGGCGCAATAAAGTTTACGGCACCGTCACCTGCGCCCACAGTTTTACCAGCTACTTCATCAAACATTTCCTGAGGTACATCGAAGCCAGCGGTACCACCATTGAAGTTTGTGAACGTTGCCCCAGCCAGGTTGTAATCGCGACGAGATGTGCCGATTTGTGTTACACCGTCATTTGAGTAAGAGTTAGACACCCAAACGTTCGGGTTACCACCTGAGTACAGGCCGACACCGCCGCGTACTTCTAGTGCGTCGTCAACGTACCAGTTGAAACCTACACGAGGTTGCAAAAGATCGATACCGTCCATATTTTTACTGTTATCGAGTGGCATACCATCTGCCGTTACATAACGCTTGCTAAAGTTTTCATTTTTGGTGGGGCGGTCATCACTGGTGTATTTGTCATAACGTAAACCGAATGTCAAAGTCGCATCAATATCAGTGAAGCTGTACTCATCCTGGATGTAGAATGTATGCTGCTGATAAGAGAATGATGCCGCGACATCATCCGGGTTGTTTGTGCCAGCCGCGTTATTATAGTCAATTTTAGAGGCTACCTGGTTTTCAAAATTTTCAATAGAGTCAAAAACGAACTCACCTTGCGTTTGCTGCATAAACAAATTGAAAACGTTGAGGTCTTCGTATTCATAGCCTGCTGTGATGGTATGTTGGTCCAGGTAGTATGTACCAGCTAGCTTCAGTGTGAAGTTATCCCAATCCAGGTCATTGGAGTGGCGAGAGTCATCAGGGCCGAAGTAAACTGTACCTTCACCTACAGTATCAACTTGGAACTCACCAAAACCACTTGCCGCATCTAGCGATTGCTGGCGCGCGTCAAGGTCAGATTTGCCAACACGTACTTCTGTAGTGAATTCATCGTTCCAGTCTGAATAGACTGAAGCAACGATAGACGTGAACTCAGCGCCTTGCTCATAGAAGTGGCTACCAAGAGATAACTTATTACTGGCCTGGTCAGACTGGTCTAGTCTGAAACCATCATTGTAGTTATACACTAGGTTTGCACGGTGAGAATCATTGATGTTCCAGTCAAGCTTAACGAGTAGTTTCTCGTCTTCTACTGGCATACTCGGTGTCATGCCACCAACATTGTAGCCATACTTTTCAGCTGCAATTTTTGTGATTCTGTCAATGTCGTCGCGGGTAACAGTTTTTTCTAATGCTGAGTACTGGAACTGCTCTACACCCTCTAGCTTTTCGTAAGAAGTGAACAAAAATAGCTTGTCTTTGATCACTGGTAAACCCACGTTGAAACCGTAGCGCTTCTCAGTGTAGTTACCTGGGTCAAACTCTTCGCCGTCTGCTTTGTCACCCTTCATTGAATCGTTAGTGTAGTCGTAGAAAACACCACCGTGGATTTCATTTGAACCTGTTTTAGTAACTGCGTTGATGTTACAAGACGTGAAACCACCGTATTGAACATCGAAAGGTGCCAACTCAACAGCTACTTGCTCGATAGAGTCGAAAGAGAAAGGTGCGCGAACGGTTGGGTAACCGTTTGAGCTCAGACCAAAGTTGTCGTTCATGCGAACGCCATCAAGTGTCAGGCTGTTGAAACGCGGGTGGCCACCACCACACTGAATTGCACCGCGGCTTTCGTCAACATATACACGTGGGTCTGCACGTACAATGTCTTTCAGATCACGGTTGATAGCCGGTGCTTCTTGCAGGTTTTCTAAAGTGAACGTCGCAGCTGGACCTGTACCACCAGACATCTGGCTGATTGGACGACCAGTAACAACGATTTGCTCCATGCTCGATTCAGGCTGAAGTTGAACGTTTACTGGGTATTCAGAGCCCAGAGAAAGATAAACGTTTTCTAGCAGCTGATCTTCATATTTGTTTGAATCAACGATAATTTGGTAAGGACCACCAACGCGCAGACCCTTGGCACTGAAGTAACCTGCATCGTTAACACTTGTGACTTTTGTAGAGCCAGTAGGTAAGTGCATGATCGTGATAGTTGTGCCTACGGCAGGGTTGCCGTTAGGGCCAACGATCTGACCTTTAACAGATGAAGAGGTTTCGTTAGCGAATGCAGCACCACTAGCGCCAATACCTGCAATAACTGCAAGCGATAGGGCCGTTTTGCGTAGTTGCGTTTTCATTATGTTGTTTCCCGTGTTATAGGTTTATTAAATAATAATCGTCAAGTTCACTTAACTGCTTTCAATGCAGTTTCGAGTGGCCTTGAATTTTTGTCAAAAATTTGGTTAAGCAATCCTGCCAGTCTAATCCCACCGTGAAGAAGCCGAGACTTTACAACAGGGGTGTACCTGTAAATATACTCCCAGCTGATGTCAGTTTCATTGCTGTCATAAATCTTTTCAGCTATTTGATTTGACTCCAAAAGCCAGTCGGCAGGGCGGCTGTCTAACATGTGAGCGATTTTCTGTTTGTCACGCGTAATAATAAAGTCGCTTAGCTCGCGATATGACAGAGACTGATGCTCAATGAGTTTAGTATCGAATACGGAGTGTAGATTAGTTTCTTCTTTAAAAAAGGTCACTTTAATTAAGTTACCACCGCGATCTTCTTTGCGACCGGCATGAAATGGTTGATGAGCATCGCCTACCAGATGCACCAGGAACTTTAAGGCAAACTGCTTGTCTTCTTTTGAGGCTTTGTTATTTTTTAGTGTGGTAACGGCGTAATTGATGCCATCGAGAATATGCTCAACCTGATGTTTGTGCTCAATCGCTTTGTTGTGCTGAGCCATTTTGCTGGGATCTTTAATATTGATGTAATGCCACTTGCCAGATTGTTTTTTCCAAAACGTATTCGGGTTAGCACGCATTTCGTCTGCCCAAGTAGACACCTCGGCCAAAGAATCTTCAGATAACAGGGCTTTTACTGCTTTTTCTGTCGCAGGGGTGAGGTGCTGTTGGGCTAACTCACCTACTACTCTGTGGCCATTCATGCCCCAAGACCAGGCACTGGTGCTTATAAGCAGCGCAGATAACGCTAAACCCTTAATAGAAGCTCGTAACATCAAAATCTCTCATTACCTAAAATGGGTATTGTTTACTCATTTGGAATGCGGCCAATTGTCCGGATTTTTCAGAAAAAGAAAAGGACTCAATGAGATTCATAATTTCTTGTTAATAAAGTAGTAAAAACAAATGTTTATATCTTTTTAGTAAGATTACCTATTGCAATGAGTAATAAAAATTGATCTAATATAGGGGCGCGCAATAAAAGAAATATGATGTTTTGAAATATAATCACTCTCTAAGCAATAAAACAACTATTGTTACAGTTTTGTTTCTCTCAGTCTGGTGCTGTTGGTTACTTGCTAGTAACCTCACGGCCAGACCCATTGGTGAGTTACCAAAACTGGTTGAAAGTAGCGTCTCATGTAAAACACGCTCCAGCAGTAACCAAGCCATGTTCAGGGTACATGTACCCGTAGAACCATTGGCCCGCAGGCTGGCGCCTGCCTTGTGTCTGAATGAAGTGGTGGCCAAACAATATGGCCACGTCGAAGTGCGCTATAGTGGTGAGCTGGCTGAACAAATTGACTATATCGCGAAGGGGCTTGCTGATCTGACGTTGTCAAAAGACAATGTTATGGCCGCGCTGAAAGCACAATCGACCTACAATTATATGCCAGTCGTGGGTTACCCTACCTACACAGCCTTTTTTATCTCAAATCGGGAAAAGCCGAGATTAGACAAAGCCTATTTTTTAGATAAAAAAATTGGCTTGCTCGATTATCCCACCAGTCGTTCCGGCCACATTATTCCTAAACAGATGTTTAAACGGCTTGAACTGGATATGCGTGTTCTGGATATCCAGTACGTCAGCTCCCATCAGGTACTGAGAGAAAAGCTGTCATCTGGCGAGCTGGACATTATCGCCACCTACTGGCAAGAAAGCGACGAAAGCCGCTTTTCTGCTAATTACATTACACCGATTGGAGAAAATATTAGTGGTAGCCGTTGGTACATGAAAATGGATGTCGACAACACGGATTTGGCTTGTGCGTTACAGAATTTATTACAGGAAGTAGCCAAAAACAATGGCTCAAGTTACTTTGACGAATTAGATTTGTACTGGCAATGCAACAAATTACCTGTTTATTTTATTGGAGAAAAAAATGAGTCGTAAAACGGGTATGCTTGCGTTTGCTATATATAGTGTCATTTTTACGGTGATTTTTGCTTTTGCACATGAGCACGCAATTCGACACGCTATCGAGCAAGATTTAGATAGTATTAAGTTAAGAGTGGCGCTGGATAAGAACAGGCTTCCTATTGCGGTCCCACACCTGAATTACGCCGGTGACGCAACCCGGGTGCAGGCGTACATTGATGCGCTCAACGACAACTTACAAAAGAAAACCAGTCGGATCCGGATAGAGAGTATTGCCAGTAGTGATGGAGAGTTGAAAGAAGGCCAGCTGTTACTTTCAGGCGCAGATGGCGATACGGCTATCGGCTATCAGGCTAATACCAGCCATAACTATTGGTTGTACATCATTCCCATTTTAATCGCATTGTTAAACCTGGCTTTTTATAAATCCGTATCAAATAAAAGAGAGCAGGCTAAGCGGCAAAAAGCAACAACAGTGACGGCTAAACCTCAACCACAGCACCTGGTTGTGGATTTATACTCAAAGACCTTATGTCTTAGTGGAGACAAAGCGTGTCAGGTTCAGTTGGCCAACAAGCCCTTGTGTTTTTATCTTGCGTTACTGGAGTTTTGTTTACATAACCCGAAAGTATCGTTGAACCAGAATAAAGAGTTGCCAGATGAGCTATTGGATATTGCTGATAAGTACTTTCATCGCTTAGTCGCGTTGGGACATACTATCAGGAAGCGTCCTAACTTTTCGAACAGTCTGGAGAAAACTCTCAGTGAAATACGTGCTGCACTGGATGAGTTACTGACACACCAACCCGATCTCAGGTTAAAGCTTTACCCGCCTAAAGCACATGGCGAAGGTTCACGTTCTAAGTTGCATAGCTATGGGCTAAAGGCATTGGGAGCCAATGACGTTGAAGTTATTGGTAAGTAGCACGTTGGGGTATGTATTTGGTATACCCCAACATTTTTTAATGACTATAAAGACGAGCGCTTGATCGGAGTATGACGTTCAATATAGTCTTTCAGGACCTGAGCATCTGTGCTGTCTGTCGCTGTGAATCCTGGTTGGTCAGTTAACACTGGGTAGCCATCTCCCCCGGCAGCATTATAGCTATTGATACTCATACGATAGGTCTTGTCTGGTTCAACGCGCTGTCCCTGGATTTTTACGTTCGCCAGTTCACCATTGAGTAAATCGAATTCGATACCGTGATATTGCAAATAGGCGCCTGAGTCTGGCGGAAAGCGACTAACCACTGACAAATAGTCGAGGAGCTGTTCGCCACGCCAATCGATATAAGCAATTCGGTTTCCGAATGGGTGCACGGTAAGAATATCTTTATAGCTTATTTCGCCTGCTTTAATACTGGCGCGTATACCGCCACCACTGATAAAGCCAAAGTCTGCTCCAACGGCCGCCATTTGCGCTTTGATAACTAAATCTCCCAATGGACTTTGTTTAAAGCGAACCGTGCTTCTGCGTCCATCCAGAAAGGCATCAACTTCACCAACAGCACCTGAGATTTTGCTTTCACCTGTTTTCTGGAATGGAGCAAGGAACGCTTTCAATTCAGGGTCGTGTTCGATGTAATTTGTCGCCCATTGTCCTTGGTCGTTTTTAAGGTTAACCGGTAATAATTCATAGCTTTGCAGTGTTTTTTTGCCGTCTGAAATTTTGAATACTGCTTTACCGACATATTTACCCCATTCATGAGCTTGCATTATCCAGATACCGTTTTGTTGATCTGGTTTACACGCCTTTCCAGGTACGAAATTATTGTCTTCAGCACCATTGTCGTCGATACACACGGGTTCTTGTGAATGACCACCGATGATCATATCGAGCGTACCTTCAGGCACATTGCGGGCAAGTGTCACGTCGCCTGGAGCGTTAATCCCAAAAGACGCGTCGTGGTAATGGCCCATGTGGGTTACTGCAATGGTTACATCAGGGTTGTATTGTGATTTGATCTGCTTAGATAGCCGGGCTGTGATAGGCGCAGGGTCTACGAAATCTAAGCCCCCAACAAACTCTGGATTGGCGATTTTCACTGTATCAACGGTCGTTAATCCAATAATCGCAATCTTTAGTCCATGCTTGTCGATGATAGTATAAGGTTGATAGGCGTGCTCGCCATTGTGCTTATGTAAAATATTAGCGGACAGAAGCGGGAAATTGGCCCAGGCAATTTGCTTGTCAAGCACATCCAGCGAATTGTCAAACTCGTGGTTGCCAATGGCCATAGCATCATAGCCTAGCAGGCTCATGCCTTTGAAGTCAGGTTCGGCATGCTGTAAATCTGACTCAGGCACGCCTGTATTAATATCACCGCCAGACAACAATACAACGCTGTGTCCTTGCGCATGGGCTTGGGTTCTGAGCTGGTCAAGCAGGGTTTTCCTGGCTGCCATGCCATACTCGCCATCTTCGTTGTGCCAAAAACGACCATGGTGGTCATTGGTGTGTAGCACAGTGAGGTAGCGGGTCGCATTGTCTGTAGATTGATTAGTTGACTGTGATGTCGAATAACACGCTGTCAGCGATAGTGCCAGCAGCGACGGAATGATAAAGCGCATAAATATACTTCAGTGGGGACGAACTATGCGCTCTAGTTTAAACTAAAAGCTCTAAGTAAACATAGCTGATTATTGAACTTTTGACTTCATTCTTGAGTCACATACCGCATTGTGCCTGCGAGTAAGTTCATCTTTAGCTAACGCCTGTTTGGCATGGCCGGTTTCGACCATCCAATTTAGGAAGCTCGCGGGTAGTTTGCAGTATGGCTCACCGCTGTGCAGCCCAAAATCGCAGATCGGTTGATTTATTTCCATTATGTGCCCCTGATGATCTGTAGTTGTCATTATAATTCGTGCCTAATGTTATCAAATAGATAAACTTGTGTGATAAAAAATTCGTTTAAGATTGATGATTATTATTACTAATAGGCATAAGGGGACCAGTTGGGCGAGTATCGAGCTGCTGAGAGGTGGGCTTATTCGGGCCGTAAGTGACTAAAATATCTAGCGGAGATTGAATTGTACCGGGGTTAGATGGTAGCGTTTGAGTATCGATAATAGCCTTGGACCAAACGGGCTAGAATAGTGTATTGAGATGGACAGTTAATGAAAAAAACGATGTTAGTGGCCAGTATCACGCTGGCTTTGTTATCCGGATGTGTGGCAACGCAAAACGGAACGGGGAATACGTCAGTTGCCCCTTTAGCTAATGAGCTGGTTGTCAGCCCTAATGATAATCGACAGTATAAGACGCTTACTCTGCCAAATGGGATAGAGGTGATTCTTGTTTCAGATCCTGAAGTAGAAAAGTCTGCAGCGGCTTTGAGTGTCGGTGTTGGTCTACTCCATGATCCTATGTCACAGCAAGGCATGGCGCATTACCTGGAACATATGCTTTTTCTTGGCACTGACCGTTTTCCTGATACACAGGGCTACAAAGACTTTATGAGCCGCAATGGTGGGTCTCATAATGCGTATACCTGGTTAGACATTACTAACTATATGTTCAAAGTAAATAATCAGGCTTATGACGAGGCGCTTGACCGCTTTTCCGATTTCTTTAAAGCGCCAAAGCTTTACCCTGAGTATACCGACAAAGAGAAGAATGCAGTTAATGCTGAATGGTCAATGCGTCGTGAGTTGGACTTCTTTGGTCAATATAAATTGTCACGCAGTATGATGGGCTCGCACCCGGCGAATCGTTTTTTGATAGGTAACCTTGAAACCTTGGGCGACAAACCAGGCAGTAACCTGCATCAGGAAACCGTCGCTTTTTACAATAAATATTATTCAGCAAATATTATGAAGCTGGCGATGATATCCAATTTACCTTTGTCTGATATGACTAAAAAAGCGCAGCGATATTTTGCTACGATTGAAGACAAGCAAATAGAAAAGCCACAAGTAGACGCTGAGCTGGATTTTTTGAAGCTAGGAAAGAAGCGTATTCATTATGTGCCTAATGAAGATGTTAAGACGCTGAAGCTGGACTTTACCATCGCCAATAATCGCGAAGAATTTGCGTTTAAGCCAAATTATTTCGTGACGTATCTGCTTAGTAATGAAATGCAAGGCAGTCCGGCGCAGGTGCTTAAACAAAAAGGGTGGATCTCTGAGCTCACAGCTAATGCTACGCCAGATTTGTACGGTAACTTCGGCGCTTTAAGCGTAGATATCCAGTTGACCGATCAAGGCATGCAACAACGTGAGCAAATTGTCGCGACTGTCATGCAATATATTGCATTGATCAAAGAGCAGGGAATCGACAGCAAGTACTTTAATGAGATCAGAACTTCTCTTGCCAATCAGTTTCGTTTCTTAGAGCGGGGTGATGAATTTGCTTACGTTTCTGATCTTGCCGATAGTATGCAAAAATATCCGTTGAACCATGCTATTAATGCACCTTACCACTTTGCTGATTTTAACGAGCAAGCCGTTAAAAGTGTTTTGGAACAACTGAATCCACAACAGCTAAGGGTTTGGTATATCAGCAAACAAGAACCAAATGACCAAAAACTACATTTTTATGATGGTCGTTATCAGATTACCGATATCACAGAGCAAGAAATTGCATCTTGGCAAGGTGAGCCAGCGCCAGAGTTGTCACTCCCAAGTATAAATCGTTTACTTCCTGAGCAATTCGATATTGTTACGCAGTCAGAAAGTTTGGATACAGTCGATAAAATATATCAGGACAGCACGGTCGCAGTTTGGCAAAAGACCAGCGAAAAATACAGCGAGCAACCAAAGGGTCGATTATTGGTTCATATTAACTCTCCACTGACGTTAGACAGTATACAGGTTCGGGTTGCTGCAGCACTCTGGGCCGACCTATACGCAATCGAAAAAGCAAAATTGCAAACAGAAGCATCGATTGCGGGTATGGGGATGCGAATGAGTGTGAACAATGGCTTATTGCTTACCTTATCTGGGTTTACAGATAAGCAGGGGATGCTGTTGTCTCAGTCACTGGAAGGGTTAAAAGTGCAACCAACGGCTAAGCAACTTGAACAGGCCGTTGATCGATTTATCCGCAATATTAAAAATCAACGTCAGCAATTTCCGTTCTATCAGGCATTCGGTCGGTATCAATCTCTTGTACGTACAGGTAATTTCGATGAAGTACGATTGATTGATACGGCCTCTAAGATGACCAGAGATACATTCAGTAAGGCTCAAAATGATATTTTGAATCATCACACTGTGCGAATATTTGGGTATGGTAATTACGACAAACAATTCCTTGCGGAGGTAGTGAAACAGGTCAAGGGTACATTGTCAAAGCCTGTTGAGCGCAATGACTATGTTCGTGCTGATTTTCTAAAACCACAAGCCGGTGAATCACTGGTTTGGCAGCAAGACAGTGAGACGGCAGACGTCGCTATTGTTGATATGTTTGTCCACCCGGAACCTGGGTATGCACAAAAAGCAGCGGCCCAGATACTTAAATCCCATTTGAGCAGCCATTTATTTAATGCTTTACGCACCGAAGAGCAGCTAGCCTACGCTGTAGGCGCAGTTGCACAAAGTATTGACGAGCACTCGGCGTTTGGCTTTTATATTCAGACTCCCGTATTAGATGTGCAGTCAATGCAGGCACGATTTGACCGCTATCGACAGGAATATACCCAGGCATTGAAAGAGCTCGATGAAGAAGCCTTTGTACAGCTCAAGCAGGCTGCCCTTTTGTCTTTGAAGCAGGTCCCTAAGAATCTTGCAGAAGAGTCTCAGCCATTCCTGATTGACTGGTATCGTGACAATTTGACATTTGACTCCAAAGCAAAGCTCATCGCCGCAATGGAACAGGTGACACTGGCTGATATCCAGTCTTATTACCAGCAAAGTATGCTCAATACTGAGGCATCAAGAATCAATGTGCAGATCCGTGGCAAGAAGTTCGCTGATAAACCATTCGCGACATTACCAAATGAAGTGAAGCTCGACTCTATGGCTGAGCTCTATAAGAAGGCGCGTTTTGAATAAACGGCCATAACGTTTGCGGGACAAGTTGTCCCGCTTTCTCGAGGATCCACTGTTATGTCAGACATAGTAACGCGCACACAGCGGCTAATTATCCGCAGGGCTCAAATTGCAGACGCGGAGTTGATTTTTGAACTGCTTAACCAGCAGAGCTTTATCGATAATGTTGCGGATAAACAGATCCGAACCATGTCCGATGCGCAAAAGTATATTGAAAGCGCCTTTTTTACACCATATGACTTGGCAGCGCCAAGTCCCTATATTGTCGCGCTAAATGACGGAACTGCAATTGGTATTTGTGGTCTCTATCAGCGGCCCTATCTGGAGTTTCCGGACCTGGGATACGCTTTTCTCGACCGGTATTGTGGCAAAGGGTATGCTTTTGAAGCGGCAGAGGCATTACTGTCATTTGTTAGTAATTGTGGTAAGTATAAGGCACTCGGAGCCATTACAACCCCTGAAAATACGTCGAGTAACAAGCTATTAGCGAAGCTTAATTTTGTTCTGGTTGGTAGCTTTGAGCTTGTGCCAGGGATGGCGCAGACTAACTTATACGTTAATCTGCTGGGGAGATAATATCACTCGACCCGATATCCGTGTGTAATTGTGCCATCAAAAGTTGCCAGTTGGCCTGATGGGCGCTTATCAGAGCTGAGAAGCCGTCTTGTGAGAGCGCTGATTGGTAGTCAAAATGTTTAACACGGATCAGCTTGGTACCATTATCTGTTATTTGATAAAGGTGCCACGCACCTTTTAAAATCGCGCCTTGCTGGTAATGACCGGCCAGATCTGAGACTTCAATAAGCAATCTGAAATCACCAGTATTGAAATCACTGGCATGGGCAGAGAGTACGGGCGATAAGCCTTTATTTTCAAGATATTTGAGTGTTTCTTTGGTCAGTATTAGCTTCGGGTGTTCTGCCCAATAATGATAATTGGCAATGTGAACAGTATGTGCTGAAGTATACTGGACAAGTGCTTGCTGGTCGGCAACGCCAACAATATTTACCTCATCGACGTATACTCTGGATGCACTAATGCCAGTGCTTGGTTTTGTGTCGAACGCTGAATCAAATCGGTAATACTGATACTGAGCTGGGTCTGATCCCGCACAGCTGGTCAGCACGACTGACAGTAGCGCAATAACTGCTTTCATTAGCGCTGCTTCCTGGGTTCAGGATCTGCCAAAGTCTCTTTGTCGAACAGCAGCATATTAGGTTGTTCATTAAGCCCTTTCGACACAGGCTTGAGCGAGTTACTAAGGCTTTCAAGTTCTTGCAGAGTATCTGTCAGTTGCTCGACCATACCTGAGCCTTTCTGGTAGTTGTTTAGTGTTTGCTCAAATTGTTTGAGGCTGGCAGTGAGTTGGGCCAGCGTTCCCTGTAATTGTGTTAGATTTTTTTCCACTTTTTCAGATACTTTCGTTGTGTTGAAACTATTAACCAGTGCCTGCGTTTCTTCTGCCAGTGCTGTGAACGCCTGCATCGTTTGTTGTGCTTCATTGAGCGAGTTATCCAGCGGCAGTTTGTTGAGTTTGTTCAACAAAGCCATGACTTGCTCTGATAAAGCTGTAAATCCACTCGGTACACTCGGCAACACCGGGTACGCGAAATTCATCCCTAAGCTGGTCGGAGGGGTTGAATTGTAAAAATCTAGCTCTATATATACCGCACCTGTTAAAATATTACCACTTTTTAGTGATGCTCTTAGGCCATTTTTAATCCATTGTTCTATATTTTCCTGCCAATATTGCTTGGCTTTGGCATCGACTTCATAAATGCGTCCGTACTCAATTTTGATAAGTACAGGAATAGACGTGTTGCCCTGTTGAAAGTAAAGTGGCTGTCCATTTTGCTCAAGCCTTGCTGGGACTTGCTCAACGGTCCCGATACGCATACCCCGATACTCAACCGGTGCACCGGTTTTAATCCCCGAATTGATTGTTCAAATTCAACCAAATAGTGATCAAACAAATCAAAGCGACGCTCCAATGCAACCGCGAAATTTTGATGCAGCGTAAATGCTCTGCCTTCCTTAGCAACCTCTGTGCCGTCTTGCCCGGGTGGATAATCTACAGATATTCCACCTTTAATCATCTTTGCGAGTGAACCTGTATTGAGGTTAATGCCCTCACTAGTCAGCGAAAGCTCTACCCCTGAATTGATCCAGAAAATCGCATTATGAGTGATTAGGCGGTCGTAGGGAGAGTGAATGAACACCCCGTACTCCATTTGTAAAGAGTCGGTATTAAACACTGAGCTCTCAATCTGCCCCACATGATAATTACGGAAAAAGATCCCGGTGCCCACATCCAGCACTTCGCCACTGGTTGAGCTGAGCTGGAAACGCACGCCTTCTATGTCTGTCGAGATAAGAGCCGGCTGCTCCTGGAGCGTATATAGACTGGTGCGCTGCTTACTTTCTCCCGGCAATAACTCGATATATACACCAGATAATAAGGTGTTAAGTCCGCTTATTCCAGATTGATCAATACGTGGTTTCACTATCCAAAACTTAGCGTCTTCTGTCAGCAAATTATCATAATGCTTTTCGATACGCACAGTGGCAACAACGGCTTTCTGCTCTACTTGCAGACGAAGTGATTCAACCACACCAACTTTAACACTGCGGACTCTTATCTCAGTCTTGCCAGCAATGATACCATCGGCACTTTTCATCTTGATGTAAATTTGATGGCCTTTGTTTTGTTGATGCTGATAAAGCATCCAGCCCGTTATCAAAACAGCCAGCAAGGGGACTACCCAGATAACGGAAAGCCTGGGCTTGGGCTCGATATGCGCTTCTTTATTCATGTTTATTTAAAGAGTCCCAAAGTAAACGAGGGTCAAAATTGTTCACAGCAAAGATTTGGCAAATAACCATGGCGGTAAAAAAGACGATGCCTGGCTGTGGCTCCACGCTCAGTACAGTACCAAGCTGTACGAGAGAAACCAAGAGGATCACGACGAAAACGTCTATCATTGACCATTTACCAACCGCTTCGAGGGCCCGGTAGAATTTAGCTGCCACTTTTGGGTTAGTCGGGTAGCTAACGCGGTAGAGTAAATAGAACAATGTACCTGCCTTTATCAGTGGTATACAGATACTTGCTATGAAAATCACAATAGCGATTGGATATGAGCCATTTTTCCAAAGTACCTCTACACCACCATAAATGGTTGCCGGTGTATGTAATCCCAGATTAATCGTGTCCATAATTGGGAAGGATAAGGCTGGTACCATAAATATCAGTGAAGTAATCATCCAGGCTGCGCTACGCGCGACAGAATTGTCTTTACGGTACCGTAATTTTGCCATGCAGCGCGGGCAGTGAGCACTGCGACTGATCTGCTGACAGACATGGCATTGTTTGAGGCTTTGTGTACTAGCACGTTTGGCACAATGCTCAATTGAAGGGGTAAAATGTGCTTGCTGAAGTTGCCAGAGTTGATGTTGGCTCAATAAAGACAAAGTCTCAATAAAACATAATACGAATAGAATATACGCCCAAAAACCAAGTCCAACTTCAATTTCTGCGAACGCAGTAAGCTTAAATGCACTAATTAATACAGCAACCAAAAAGATATCGGCCAAATTGAGTGGCCTTAGCGCCATAATAAATTTTGCAATGACTCGGGCATTATGCGGGTTCATTTTTTGCCATAAAGGCGTATGCACCAAAAGAATAAGCGTGCTGGCAATGAATGGCAAAATAACGATGCTGGTGCTCAGCAGCACCGCAAGGAACACACTATAGTGTTCGGCAAGCTGCATGATCGCTGCCATTAAGCTAATGGTTTGCTTTAGGCCATGTTGCGCATAGGAAATAAAATGTGGTTGCAGGCTTAATAACAGAAAGATAATTGAGGAAAGACTAAATGCAGCTATCCATTGTGCGTAGT
This sequence comes from Pseudoalteromonas sp. PPB1, assembly GCF_015356275.1. Taxonomy (NCBI): domain Bacteria; kingdom Pseudomonadati; phylum Pseudomonadota; class Gammaproteobacteria; order Alteromonadales; family Pseudoalteromonadaceae; genus Pseudoalteromonas; species Pseudoalteromonas sp. PPB1. Next base: position 117,380 of record NZ_JACEQV010000005.1, read on the forward strand.
TGCGCTGGGTGGTTGCCAGTACATTACCGCAATGCGGGCAAACAGCCCTTTGCTGTTCGCCCAGATCTTGAATGGACACTAAAAAATCACAATGCTGACAGGCGACTATCACAGTTTAACCAATACTTATGTTAACTCCTACATATAGTGTGAGTGACTTAGTGGCTTTAATCAACTGTCAAATACCGCTACCGTCTGTCTGCTCAATGCCAGTAACTTTCCATCTTGTGAGAATAACTTAGCATCTTCTATGGCATAGCCATGTTCTGCCTGATGCGTAACAGCCTCCATTGCGAACCATTCAGTGCCCGGTAATTCAACATCATCTAAGAACTCAACGTACCAGGACATACTGCTTGCGGGTGTTGGGCCTTTGCATAGTTGCAGCAGAGTCGGAGGCCAGGCATCTGCAAGTGCAAGTAGGTGGAGTACAGACAAATGCGGCTGTGCAGGCGCTTTGAATTTCATCCAACCACCTATATGACTGGAACTGGCATTACTAAACGGCAAGGCACCTTGTTGCAGATTCAGATCGATGTGTTGAATAAAAGCCGGCATTACACCTTCAATATATGGCAGCGTTTGTTTGTTATTAATTTCTTTCAGTGTACTTTCGTCTTGTGCACGGACTGTGATAGCAGATGTGCGCGGTTTGCCAAAGCAGGCGAGTGCAACAAGGCAAACCTGGTCATTCTGAGTAATGGTGGTTTGCATCTGAGTTGCATTCTTACCGGCACGCAATAGCTGAGTATTGAGTTCAAATGGCGTTTCGCTCAAAAGTGGGCCGACAAAATTGCAATTGAAAGAAAGCAGACGTCTATTTTGATCGTCAAGTTGATTTAACATGCTTTGTAACATCAAAGCAGCTGAAAGGCCGCCAAATACGGTTCTACCTTGTCCCCAGCTTGCAGGTAATGATGGAAGTTGCGCCTGAGCGTGTTTTAGCTCAGGCAGGGAGATGAGTTGGTCAAATGTCATTGCATTTACTTTTGATTGGTCTTTAGTGTCTCTTATCTGGTCATACCAGAAGTTAAAAGTCAAATTTCGCTGATTTTTGATGAAAAAAACGGCATGGCAAAAAAATTTCAAAAAAAACCACTTTTTTTTTGTTGAGACGCTTGAATTACAAATTGCCGCCCCTATTTATCAAGTCATCTAACAGAACAACGAATTTTTGAAGTCGGAGAAGATTCACATGGGTAAAATTATTGGAATCGATTTAGGTACTACTAACTCTTGCGTAGCGGTACTTGATGGTGATAAGACACGCGTTATCGAAAACGCTGAAGGGGATCGCACAACGCCATCGGTTATTGCATTTACCGAAGAGGGCGAAACGTTAGTAGGTCAACCGGCAAAACGTCAGGCTGTGACTAACCCTCAAAACACATTGTATGCAATCAAGCGTCTGATTGGCCGTCGTTTTGAAGATGAAGAAGTTCAGCGTGACATCAGCATTATGCCATTTAAGATTGCTAAAGCAGACAACGGTGATGCCTGGGTTGAAGTACGTGGCGAAAAGCGTGCTGCACCTCAGATCTCTGCTGAAGTCCTGAAAAAGATGAAAAAGACAGCCGAGGATTTCCTTGGTGAGGAAGTAACAGAAGCCGTTATTACTGTTCCTGCATACTTCAACGATTCACAGCGTCAAGCGACAAAAGACGCAGGTCGTATTGCTGGTCTGGACGTAAAACGTATTATCAACGAGCCAACAGCTGCGGCACTTGCCTACGGTATGGACAAGAAACAAGGCGACAATGTGGTTGCTGTTTATGACCTGGGCGGTGGTACATTCGACATTTCGATCATCGAAATCGACGAAGTAGAAGGTGAGCACACGTTTGAAGTATTGGCGACTAATGGTGATACACACCTTGGTGGTGAAGACTTCGATAACCGCGTAATCAACTACCTGGTTGCTGAGTTCAAGAAAGACCAGGGCATTGACCTGAAAACTGACCCGCTGGCAATGCAGCGTGTGAAGGAAGCTGCAGAAAAAGCGAAAATCGAGCTTTCATCTGCACAGCAAACTGAGGTAAACCTGCCTTACGTAACTGCTGACGCAACAGGTCCTAAGCACATGAACGTGAAGTTGACTCGTGCAAAACTTGAGTCTCTGGTTGAAGACCTGGTTGCACAGTCTATCGAGCCGCTAAAGCGTGCACTCGCTGATGCAGATCTGTCTGTAAGCGACGTAAATGATATCATCCTGGTGGGTGGTCAGACACGTATGCCACTAGTGCAGAAGCAAGTAGCAGAGTTCTTTGGCAAAGAGCCTCGTAAGGACGTAAACCCTGATGAAGCGGTAGCGGTTGGTGCTGCGGTTCAAGGTGGTGTACTTGCCGGTGACGTGAAAGACGTACTTCTGCTTGACGTTTGTCCTCTGTCTCTGGGTATTGAGACTATGGGTCAAGTCATGACTGCGCTTATTGAGAAAAACACGACTATTCCTACTAAAAAGTCTCAAACTTTCTCAACAGCAGAAGACAATCAGTCTGCCGTAACAATTCATGTACTGCAAGGTGAGCGTAAGCGTTCAAGTGACAACAAGTCTCTTGGCCAGTTCAACCTGGAAGGTATTCGCCCTGCACAGCGCGGTGTACCTCAGATTGAAGTAACCTTTGACGTTGACGCGGATGGTATCTTGCATGTATCTGCGAAAGACAAAGACACAGGTAAAGAGCAGAAGATTACTATTCAGGCATCTTCAGGTCTGAGCGACGATGAAATTGAAAACATGGTTCGTGATGCCGAAGCGAATGCTGAAGAAGACAAGAAGTTCGAAGAGTTGGTTGGCGCTCGCAACCAGGCTGATGCTATGGTTCACGCGACTCGCAAACAAGTTGAAGAAGCAGGTGATGATCTACCAGCTGATGACAAAACAGCCATCGAAGCCGCACTGTCTGAGCTGGAAACAGCCATTAAGGGTGAAAGCAAAGAAGAAATCGATGCTAAGACTCAGGCACTTGCAGAAAAGTCTCAGAAGCTGATGGAAATTGCTCAGGCGAAAGCTCAGGCGCAACAAGCTGGCGGTGACGCAGGTGCGCAGCAAGCAAACAAGGCTGACGACGATGTAGTAGATGCCGAGTTTGAAGAAGTGAAAGACGACAAGTAATTGTTGACTTATCAGTGCCCACAGGCTTAGCCTGCGGTGCTAAACAGGGCCTGTTTATCCTTCAAGTTCTAACGAATGGCAGAGGTAAGCAGGCTCTGACGTATTTAAATTTAGGCGATAAGTAGATTGTGAACGGAGCTGGCAAGTCTCGTAAGCTGCGCAATCAAACAAGTATTCGCCAGGCGGTCATCACAATGGCTGATCGCTCAGTAAGAATTGTGTGAGAACTATGTCAAAACAAGACTATTACGACGTTCTTGGGGTATCAAAAGACGCCGGTGAACGTGACATTAAAAAGGCCTATAAACGACTTGCAATGAAGTATCACCCAGACAGAACTGCGGGCGACGCTGAATTGGAAGCAAAGTTTAAGGAAGTAAAAGAAGCCTACGAAGTCTTATCAGATAGTCAAAAACGCCAGATGTATGATCAATACGGCCATGCTGCCTTTGAACAAAACGGTGGTGCAGGCCATGGTGGATTTGGCGGCGGTGCTGATTTTGGTGATATTTTCGGGGACGTATTCGGTGATATTTTTGGTGGCGGAAGACGTCAGTCACGCCAGCAGCGCGGTGCAGATCTGCGATATAGTTTAGATCTGAGCCTGGAAGATGCAGTACGCGGCAAAGAAGTCGAAATCCAGGTTCCGACTTGGGTCTCTTGCAAACCTTGTGATGGCAGTGGCGCAAAGTCTGGGTCTAAACCAAAAACATGTCCTACCTGTCATGGTGCCGGTCAGGTCCAGATGAGACAAGGTTTCTTCGCAGTGCAGCAAACTTGTCCTACGTGTCAGGGAAGCGGACAGGTTATTTCGGATCCATGTGATAGCTGTCATGGTCAGGGCCGCGTGGAGAAAACCAAAACATTGTCAGTTAAAATCCCTGCGGGTGTTGATACGGGCGATCGTATCAGGTTGTCTGGAGAAGGTGAGGCTGGCATGCACGGTGCACCTGCAGGTGACTTGTATGTTCAGGTGAGCGTGAGAGAACACCCCATCTTTGTTCGGGATGGTAACAATCTTTACTGTGAAGTACCGATTAGTTATACCACAGCGGCTTTGGGCGGTGAGATTGAAGTTCCGACTCTGGATGGTCGTGCAAACCTTAAAGTACCTTCAGAGAGCCAGACTGGTAAGATGTTCCGTATGCGCGGTAAAGGTGTGAAGTCGGTACGCAGTGGTGCTGTGGGCGACTTAATTTGTAAAGTCGTGATCGAAACGCCTGTCAATCTTAATGAGAGACAAAAAGAGTTGCTTAAAGAGCTTGAAGAGAGCATGGGCAGTGATGCAGGAAAAAATCGTCCGAAGGCGCAAGGCTTCTTTGACGGCGTAAAAAAGTTCTTTGATGACCTGACGAAATAATGTCAGAGGTTTACCTCTGAGCTGACAGGCATATCAGAAAAACAAAACGGCGCTTTATGGCGCCGTTTTCTCTCAGTTTAACAGCATGAGATAATCCATATCTCCAGTACACTTACAAGCCAGTACTGTTCGACTGTGTCCTGTTAAAAGAAGCCCATCGGTACAGCCTAGTCGCTTACACTTGGACGCACAGGCCACACTGCTTTCCCAAAAATAATATTCGTTGGTTAAGAAAGACAAAGCAAAGTAGCTAACCGCACATACGGCTGCGATACGAACAAGACCTTTGTTCATAACGACTCTCCCGCGCAATAATACAGTGCGTATAGAGTTAATAAGACTTTAGTCTAATTTGGCGTTTTGTCTACCTTAAGATAGGGTTAAAAGTAACCTGCGGAGGATTATGTCTGACTGAAGCGACTAAACTTGTATCAGCAGCTTAACAAAACTTGAGCTGGTACTGAAGTTTATGGCAAAAAGGTCGCAATTTTCTCGTCATAATGTGCTCGACTATTCTTCCTAACGCAGACTGCTGTTGGTGAGGTACTATAGAATTTTTATGATAAGGGGCAGGAAACACTTATATGACACCCGCTATTCAGTTACTTAACAAGCATAAGATCAGCTTTGAGGTGCTTAAGTTCGAGCACGATCCGGGTATCACGGAGTTTGCACTCGAAGCGACTCAGGCATTGGCGCTGGAGCCGCATAAAGTGTTTAAAACGCTGGTTATCAGTGTCGATGGCAGGTTAAGTGTTGCTGTCACACCTGCTACTCAAATGGTTGACCTAAAAGCGTTTGCTAAAAGCTGCAAAGGCAAAAAAGCACAACTTGCAACGCAACAACAAGCCGAGAATGCGACAGGGTACCAACTGGGCGGTATCAGCCCCTTTGCACACAAAAAACGCTTGCCAGTGATTTTGCACAACTCTGCACTCAACTATGACACGATCTATGTTAGTGGGGGACGACGAGGTTTAGAGCTGGCGCTTAGTCCGACAGCACTTAAAACGCTGTGCTTAGCCCAGGTTGCTGATTTTTAAGCCATCTACTCTTATCTTACCTTTGACTGCTTTCTAATGAACAAAATAGTGTTTTTCTTCCCCCTCTTTTTTGAATAAAAAACAGTCAGAGGGCTGGTTTCAGCGAACACTTGTAAGCTATTAATTATTTAGAATTTTTTTAAACAACTCAGACCTTTCAGTAAAAAAGCCGTTAAAAAATAGCATAGAGTAATTGATCTAAACGGAATTTTATGCCGTAATGTAACTATATCAATCTGGTCGGATGAGTTTATTATGAGTTTAAGAACACAATTAAGAAAAATATTGCCAAGCATTTCGGTGACTGAACAAGAAGCACTCGATGCGGGTGATGTATGGCTTGAAGGCTCAATCTATCGCGGGAAACCAGACTTTGACGCATTGCGTGCGGTGCCGGAAGCCAAATTAAACAGCGAAGAGCAAGCGTTTTTGGACGGTCCCGTGCAAGAATTAATGGCGATGATCGATGATTCTGTGATCCAGAACGAGAAGCATTTGCCAGAGCACATTTTAGAATTTTTGAAAAAAGAGCGCTTCTTCTCTTTGATTATTCCTAAAGAGTATGGTGGCAGAGAGTTTAGCCCGTATGCGAACTCAACCATTGTAGGCACCATAGCGACAAAATCGTCTGCGGTTGCCGTTACTGTCATGGTTCCAAACTCTTTGGGGCCTGGTGAGTTGCTAATGCATTACGGAACCAAAGAGCAGCAGGCACATTATCTGCCTCGGCTTGCTAATGGTACTGATATTCCTTGTTTCGCATTGACCAGCCCTGAGGCAGGTTCTGACGCCGGTGGCATTCCGGATCAGGGTATTGTCACTAAAGGCCAATATAACGGTGAAGAAGTGCTTGGTCTGGAAATAACCTGGGACAAACGTTACATCACACTCGCGCCTATTGCGACAGTACTGGGATTAGCATTTAAAGTACTAGATCCGCAAGGCTTACTCGGTGGCAAAGAGTCTTTGGGAATAACCTGTGCGTTGATCCCCAAATCGCATCCGGGTGTTGAGCTGGGCAACCGCCACGATCCAATGGGCATCCGTTTCTACAACGGTACTACGCGCGGCGAAAAAGTGTTTATCCCAATGGACTTCATTATCGGTGGTCAGCAAAATATTGGTCGCGGATGGCAGATGTTAGTTAGCTGTCTGGGTGCCGGGCGTGGTATTTCTTTGCCAGCGCTGGGCGTTTCTACCAGTCAGGTTGCGTTGAAGTCGGCGTCAGAGTATGCGGCGGTACGTGAGCAATTCGGGCTGGCAATCGGTCAGTTTGAGGGGATCCAGGAAAAGCTTGCGGACATCGCTGGCAAAACTTATCTTCAAGAAGCGATGCGTGTACTGACAACGGAAGGTCTGGGTATGGGTCTGAAGCCGTCAGTGGTAACTGCTATTGCCAAATACCACATGACAGAAACGGGTCGGGATGTTTTGGATTCAGCCATGGATATTTTGGCCGGTAAGGCCATACAGAATGGTCCGCAAAATACGCTGGCCAGTGGTTATGTCGCACAGCCTATCGCGATTACCGTAGAAGGAGCCAACATCCTTACTCGAAACCTAATGATTTTCGGTCAAGGGGTTATGCGTTGTCACCCTTATCTGCAATCAATGGTTGAGGCAATTCACAGTGAAGAAGCGGATGCAGACAAAACCTTTAACAAGATATTGCGTAAGACAGTAGGGTATAGTGTTGCGAATAGTTTACGAGCATTCAAGCTAGGGCTACTGCCATTTACAGCGAGTAGTAACTCGAGTTTGCCAGAAGTACAGGCATACGAAAAAGCGGCACAGCGTTTGTCAGCCAAGCTGGCTGTGTATGCCGATTTCTCTTTGCTGGTTCTGGGTGGCAAGCTTAAGCAAGCTGAAATGCTATCTGCTCGTCTGGGTGACGTAATGAGCTACCTATATGCTGCCATGGCTTCTATCAAGTATTACGAGCAGAAAGTAGCAGTGACAGACCGTGAGGCTGCTGCACCATATTTCCATTATGCAACACGTTACGCGTTGGTCGAAGCCGAGCAGGCACTGCATAAGTTCCTGGATAACTTTCCGGCACCTGGTACACGAAAGTTCATGCGGGTGCTGACTATGCAGTTCGGTCATTCTATGCCGCGTATCAACGACGACATGATACGTGAACTGGCGACGGCTGCGCAATTGGATACCGCATTTAAGGCTCAGTTAACGCATTTAGTTAAGCCGCAAGCTGGTGACGGCCACGACATTAACGAGCAGGCTTATAAGGCTAAAATTGCATGCCTGGACCTGTTGAGTAAAGTTAAGCGAGCACTCAAAAAGCGTGAGATCAAAGCTGGGGTTCGTTTTTACGAAACACTGGACAATGCATTGATAGCCAAAGTCATTAATGAAACAGAGTACGCTCAGTTGATTGATTATAATCGTAAGCGTGAAAAAGCCATTCGGGTTGATGAGTTTGATTTTGACCTAAACTTGATTGACGAGGCTGATTCATCAAGTGTAGTAAAATCGGCGGTAAATCAATAAATTAATTTATTAGTTTGTCTCTTTCAAGCCCCGTTTATTCGGGGCTTTTTTGTGACTGCGCAGCGGCACTGTGTCTGGGGAGAGCAGGGCAGACGTGTTACACTGTTTATGAAAGTTAACGGGTAAACGTCACAAGAATCTCAAGGAACGCCATGTCAACCTCCGCACTTGTCTCGCATGTTATGACCATGCTTCCTGACACACAGCAAGCCCAGGCATTATGGAGTGGCTGTGGTTACATTCATAAATTTACTTATCAGGGTGAGTTGCTCGTTGCCAAAGTGGCCACTGTACCAGCACAACTGGCGCATCGCCATATTACCCAGAGCGCCCATTCTTTGCGTCGAAAATATCAATCTTATGAGAAGGAATTGAACTTCTATCGACACACAGCGCAGCATTATATCGCAGTTTGCGCATTGCCTGAGGTTAAAGCGTTGGCACATCAGAACGAGGTTTTTGTTCTGGTGCTTAGTGATTTTGAAGCGCAGGGGTATCACAATATAACCGCTGCGTCTCGTGTCCATCTTGATCACATGCTTACGTGGCTCGCACGCTTTCATGCGGTTGGGCTTGTCCATCCTGATGCAGTGGCAGGGGTTGCGCGAGGAAACTACTGGCATCTGGACACGCGTCCGGATGAATTCGAACGTATGGTTTCCGGCAAGCTTAAAAATAATGCACAAGTAATCAACCAAAGGTTGCTTGATTGTCCTTATCAAACTTTAATTCATGGCGATGCGAAGCCAGCCAACTTTGCTTTTAGCTCAAAGCAGGCATTGGGTTATGACTTTCAGCATGTTGGTCTGGGAGTTGGGGTAGCTGATGTAATGTTACTCTTGACCAGTTTATACAGTGGCCGAGAGCTCGAAATGCAATCACTGGCGAGTTTGGATAGCTATTTTGAGCAATTAGGCCGTGCTTTGTCCGGGGTTTGGTCGACCGAGCAAATTGCCGAACTAGAGAAAAGCTGGCGGGCGTTATGGCCATATGTCTGGGCTGATTTCCAACGCTTTTTAATGGGTTGGAAGCCCGATCATCAAAAACTGACCGCTTACATGTTTTCTCAGAGCGAATTATGCCTTGCGCAACTTGGTGAGGCGTGATGCTGAGTGCGTTAATAAGTGCAATTTGCTGGGCCTGTTTTGACTTTTTACGAAAGCAACTGGCTCAGCAGGTCAGTGCACCTTTGATGTCAGTGATCTTCAGTTTGCTGGTACTGCCTGGCTACCTCATTTACTGGGGTTGGTTGCAAGCACCTTTACCAGAAGTCGAGTACTTCGTTCCGGGTACGATAAGTGGTTTGCTCGCGGCGATTGGGAGTGTGTGTTTTATTCGTGGTCTGGCAGTTGGCAAAATTGCTGTGATGTTGCCGATGCTTTCTGTAACACCTGTCGTGTCTGGTGCGTTTGCTTGGATTTGGTTGGGTGAACCGCTCGTTGAGGCTCAGGTTCTGGCCTTAGGTGCAATTACACTTGGTTCTTTCATACTGCAAGGTGGGAGGTTTGCGATCCGTGAACCGGGCGCCGGGTATGTCCTGATAACAGCCTTGTGTTGGGGGATGTGCATCGTGTTCGATAAACAGGCCCTGCAACATGCTGAGGTGAGTTTTCATTTGATTTTCCTTACTGCTTCTGTGGCGCTAATCAATGGGATGATTTTCAGACCTGAGTTAGGTGCTGGCGTGTTATTGAAGTATAAATGGCAATGGGGAGGAGCTGCATTAGTCTTTGCCTTTGCTGTGTTGTGTCAGTTGGTGGCTTTGCAACAGCTACAGCCAGGCGTGATGGAGGCAATTAAACGTGCTATTGGTATCACCAGCGCAGCATTGCTCGGGGTGTACTTCTATAAGGAAACACTGAGGCACTATCAATGGTTAAGTATCGCCGTGATTTTGGTCGGCACGGTCTCTTTGTAATTGAGGAGCAAGCTATTTTGCTTGCTCCAGGAGCGACAACCTCATCCATGAGCGCTGCCTTTTATTGATTTACTTACATTGTGCGCCTTTGCGCCATACATTGCTGAAAATGTCAGGGCGTGCACCTAGTGACCACCAGGTTGCCTGATATTCGTAGCCGCTGTACGATACTTTGTCGCCAGTGTTATAGTAAGTTCCGGCATTCCACGCCTCAACGCCACTACAACCACCGCCGTTACTACCGTCAGTTACTGTTACATTCAGGCTCTTCGACGCGGTCTTATTGTTCGCGCCTTTAACCGTCAATGTGACGTTGTAAGTACCTGCTTGTGCGTAAGTATGGCTTGGGCTGGTTTGTGTGCTGGAGTTACCATCACCAAAGCTCCAGCTGTAAGTTCCAGCGCTTGATTTGTTGCTAAATTGAACACTCAGGCCGTTTGATGTCGCGTTGAAATCCGCAACCAAAACTGGCTGACCGCCACATCCCGCATTTACCAGATAATCATAGGCGGCTTTAGCCTGTACGATACCGTGACCGTAGTAGTTGTCACGTCCGGCAGAACCTTTGTCTTTGGCTGTTGCATTAAGCGCCGAGCGGATTTGGTCCGCGCTACACTGAGGGAAGTTACTCCATACCAGCGCTGCTACGCCAGATACGTGTGGTGTAGCCATTGAAGTACCACTGATGCTCTTGTAGCCTTGGTCATTCCACGTTGAATTTACGCTCACGCCTGGGCCTGCAATTTCTACCTGGCTGTTATATTGTGAGAAAGACGCAACGCGCTCAGAGCTGTCGACGGCTGCGACCGAGACGACTGCATCATATGATGCTGGATAGCTAAATGAGCTGTTTGAACCGTTACCTGCAGCCGCAATATGTAGCATGCCGCGCTGTGCACTTGATGCGAAAGCATTACGCTCAGCAGTCGAGCTGCCGCTGCCGCCTAAGCTCATGCTGGTAACATTTGCTCCTGCTGCTTCACACTGCTCAATCGCTTTGATTAGGTCAGAGCCATATGCCCAGCGACCTTGGTCATTGAAGACCTTAACGATATGTAAACCAAGCTGACCTGATGGGTTAACACCTACCACACCCTGTCCATTGCCGCCAAGCGCAGCAATAGTACCGGCTACGTGCGTACCGTGGCCGTTGCCGTCCTGATACCAGTTACCTGTATTATATGAACCGTGACCGTCATTGCCAGTCACACCTGTATTTGGCAGATCTGGGTGGCCACGTGTATAACCTGTGTCCATGATACAGACTTTTTTGTTACCCGCACTGCTGTCACTTACCTGGTTCGCCTGAACCATGGTGATACCATATGGGACAGATTCAGCAAGTGGAACTATAGAGCCCTCAGTGACCTGTGGCAGATAACGCTTAGGGTCAACTTCAATTGACGCAACGTTACCGCTCGCTTCAAGAGCTGATAATTGCTCTGGAGTTAGTTCCATGACCACCGCATTTACGCTTGTCAATGTCTCAATTGCTTCGGCGTTGGCTTGTGTAGCTATGCTAGCAAGACCTTGTGCTTTGAATTGAGCAAGTTCGGCACCAGATACACGCAATGGAAGCGTGTTGGCTACTGCAGAATCTTTAACAGTGACAATGACACGTTGTGTTTCAGACGCCTGTGCTGTGCCGAGTGCTGCTGTGACACCCAATGCTAGCAAAGAGTATTTTACGCTTGTTAGAACTTTGGTTTTCATAAGTTTACCTATATTACATGTTGTTAACCCTTATAACTAAAACAGGGAATGCCAGCGCTGTCAATAATGAAAAAATGAGGAAAATTTTGCTGAGGAAATTTTATACTTTTTGTGGATGGTTCGTAGATTGAAATTTGTTGCAAATGCAACTTGTGTGGCATTTTATTTTTTATATTTCGAATAAAAAAATTAAAATTTTAATTGCTGATTCAGTGTCTTAATATTGTAACTTTGACCACCTGTGGTGAACTGTTTAAAGTCAATGTCATTCAAATCAGCACTGTGTATAGCGCGATACAAAGGGCTAAATTTTTCTGAATATGGCCTAAAGATTGCAATTTTTTGCTCTCCAATAGCGCTAATCTTGCGGTCATGGAATTTTCTAATCTCTGTTAACAAGTAGCCGCCTAATAATACATGCCCACCCAGTGACACATCGATGACGTTTTCATGACCTAAATCCCAATTTATGCCCCCAACCTTAACATTCTCTCTCATATTGAGCTCAGATGCAGCCCGCGCAGCGCCGCGAGCAATGGCATCATTTGCACACCAGATAAGGCGGGTATCTGGAAACCGTTGCAGCAGCCCAAATGCCAGCTCGTAGGCGTTTTGTTCAGACCATTGTGCATCAATACGCTCAACCAGGTTTACTCCATAAGTACGATTAGTGTAGCCAAGCAAGCCTTGTTCGCGTTCAATTGCGGCATTTGTGGCAACATCACCCAGTAAAGCAAGCATTACGTAGCGCTCGCTTGATTGCTTTGTTCTGTTGGGTAAAGCATCATGGAGCAGTTTGGCTAGCAGTCGACCTGCCTGATAGTTGTCAGGTGTAACGGAACCAAGTACGCCAATGCCTTTGGCTGCGATGCGCTTTAGTGCCAGTTTATCCGGGCTATTCAGTAAAAATGCGACGCGTTTATGCTCACCTGGTACGGTAAGCAGTGCGTCCGTAATAACGCCTTTTTCATCAACGAGAATAAGATAGTCGGTTTTACCACTGAGTGCGTCCTGTGCGAGTTTCTTCATATGAATATGATTCCTCTCGGCGTACAACGTCCTGAGTTCTATATCCAAATCTTGTGCTGCGGCTTCCATGATTCTTGTGACATTTTGCCAGAATGCGCCAGTTGGATTGGTATGTTTATGGCCTGGATTGACGAAAGTCACAGTGATTGTTTGTGCACAGGGGGAAAAAGCCACGAACAGTAGCACAACAGACATAATTAACACTTTCATTGTGCACCTCGATGCCAGTGCGACAGTTTGTTTGCCGCGCTTTTACTTATATACTAGCCCATTCTTGATTAAGGGGGAAAAATGAAGCTGTTGATAATCTTTCTTTGTTCTGCGCTTTTTGTGCCGTCAGTTGTGGCACAGCAAAGTCAGGATTTGAATCAGACGATGAAGAATATGGGACATGCTTACAAGCAGGCGATGGAGGCTCAACAAGCGGAAGAGATCAACAAGCATCTCGAAACTATGCTGCTTTTGATCCAACAAAGTAAGCAGCACAATTTCAAAGCTGATGTAAAAGTGCAATCCCTTCAGGGACTGGATAAGGTGTCAAATGTTATCCAGACGGCGCAAGGGTTGCTGGCTCAGGCGAAAATGCAACAAGCCAAAGATTTACTCAGACAGATTGACGGGTTGCGAAAGGAGTATCACGAATTGCATGAGCCACCTGGGTTCTGGGAATTATTATTCGGGAAGTAACCCTGAGTAGGGGCGTTTTCAGGAGGTAGGGGAAGTGCCAATATCGGCCACTTCCCACTTAGTTAAATCTGCCAACTGATATCAAATTTAACAGTACGCTCGGCATGAAATGGCGCATCTTCGTCCGCGGTTGTTCTATGAAGGCGGTTGAAGAGGTTTAGCACACCAGCACGCAGTGTCCAGCTTTCATCTATGTACCAATTTAGGTTCAGATCTAAGACCAAGCTTTTGTCCAGTTCGGCTTCACCTGACCCTGGCTGATTTTTTGCCAGTTGATAGGTTAACGCGGGCTTAAACTCGAATGAGTCCCATGCATACTGACCGGATATACTCAGTTTGCGAGGTGCGATATCTGACAGGTAATCACCTTTATCACTCTTTCCTTTTTGATGTGTGTATCCCAGTGTATATGACAGTGTGTCGTTAACTTCGACTTGAGTTAATATTTCCGCCCCCGAAATACTGGCCTGATCCAGATTGAGATAGGTTCTGTCTCCTGACTCCAGCTTTATTCGTTCTATATAATCGTCCAGGCGGGTATGAAAGAGGTTCAGGGTTGTCTTGGCAATTTTGTGGTCGTGGCGATAACTCAACTCAAGCCCCTGGCTGGTTTCAGGGTCAAGTTGCGGGTTACCAATTGTATTCCCTCTGGGAGTGATGCCGTTAAAGTAAAGCTCTGTCAGCGTCGGGAAACGAAATGCGTTGGCATAATTGAGCGACACGCTGTGTGATTGCCACTTTCTGGTTACGCCCAGGCTATGGCTTAGGTGATTATCAGACTTACTGACACCGAAGTTATTGGCAGCAAAGTGATCAAATCGTGCACCAAAGTCTACTCGCCAGCTTTGCTCATCCCAGATACCGTTGATAAACGCCGCGATGTTGTCTTGTTGGCCGTCCAACAAAGTGTTTGTTGTTATATCGTCAGTGGCTTTGAGACTGGTTTCCTGATCTGTAATTGAAACTCCCCGTCTGGCAGTCCAGTCGAGGCCTGCTCTAATTGGCAGCTCGTGCCAGTCAAACTCGTGATATAGGTTCGCGCCGAGAGTATGAGATTGGTATGAGGTCAGATTGTGCCGTTTGCTAATGCGAAGCACATCGCTATCCCAGTTTTGGTAGTGATGGAACACATTGACCAGCCACTGTTTTGATTTCACAGAGACTTGTGCCAAACTATGCAGATCTTCCGGATACATGGCAATCTGGCTGTCAGGATAGGCTACACCATTTTTCCCAACGTCTTTGCTGACGGAGGGCAACCAGGACATATTCAGCTCAATGTCTTCTGTTAGCGCATGACGATATCTGAAGCTGGATGAAAATTGCTCATAGCCATTATTGAGCTCGTCGCCATTAGGAGCATGGCTTCGCTCTTTTTTTCTGTATGCGAAGGCCAGGTTGTAGTTTTCTTTACCCGTAATGGCCAGAATACGGCGGCCATTACCTGTATCTTCATAGCCCAGCTCTAGTGTATCTTGCTCGCCCTGAACAGAGTTCATAGCGATAACACCGCCAATTGCTTCTGATCCATATAGCATGGCTGCCGGGCCTTTTTGCACACTAGCAAGTTGCAGCAAGCCCGGATCAATAAACGAAGCTGAGTTACCAGCGCGACGGTCGGTCAGGAGGACTATACCATTCACCTCAGTTCTGACTCGCCAGCGGCTTAGACCCCTAATACTATAGCTCTGATAAAGTCCACCCTGGCCATTCAGGGACACCCCCGGAACCTGGACTACCCAATCTGCAATAGTGTTGCTTGCTCCATGCAAATCCTCCTTGCTGACATGAGAAATGTTAATGTTTGTAAATGGCTCTGATGCAAGTAAATTTTTACCGCCTATTACTTCAATGGTTTCAATGGCGCTGCCTTGCGCTGCGATCGTAGATAAAAGTAAAACCTGGATCATGTACTGCTAACCCTAAATTGACTGCTTTGACTCGTTAAGAAATCATTCATATTTGATGAAATTCTGTTATTGTTACAATCAAATGTACCCTTAATTGATAACGGGGTTAAGTTAAATGCGGTGAAACCACATTGTTTGTAACTTTCTACATTTGTGCTTAACTTTATTGACGTTTTGGGGTGTAAACGGTACAACGCTAAACTGACGTATCTGTTTACTTACAATCAATTAAAACTATAACTACTCTTACAAGGGAAAAATATGAAACTCTTACATCCTGTGAGCCTGGCTGTTGCAATCGCACTGGGTGGTGCCAGCTATCTGGCGTATCAAAATGCGCAACCAAGTATCTACGAACAAAAAGCGGACTATCTGGCTGCCAAAGCGGAGAAAAAAGCCAACTCACCAAAACGCTATGACAAACCCAAAGAGGCACAAGAGTTTTATATTTCGCAGCGTTTGCCTAAAGGGGCTGAAACACTGCCTACTGAAAAGTATTCTAAAGCGTTAGAGCACATCAAAACGATGACGCGTTTCTCTTTGGCAGAAAACAGCGTTGTATTTGATTATGCACCACGTTTGAACTCGATAGATGGCGTGAATCGTGAACTGGGTGAATGGGAAGAGTTAGGACCAGGTAACATTGGTGGTCGTACTAGAACGTTGATTATCCACCCGACAGAGCATGACATCATGTATACAGCTGGTGTTGCAGGTGGTGTATGGAAAACGACAGATGCAGGTCAATCATGGCAGCCTCTAAGCGATTTGGCGACCAACCTTGCAGTAACTACGCTGACATTTGCGCCGAATGATCCAAATACAATCTATGCTGGAACGGGCGAAGGCTTCTTCAACGCTGACGCTATTCGTGGTGATGGTATTTTCAAATCGACTGATGGTGGTGCGACCTGGGAGCAGCTAGAGTCAACCGCAGGCAATGAGCTATTCCAGTATACCAACAAGATTGTCTTCAGCAAAAATGACCCTGCGACTTTATATGCTGCTACTCGTGGTGGTGTACAGCGCTCTACAGATAGTGGTGCAAGCTGGGAAACTGTGTTTGTGGCTGAAGCTGCCGCGGTAGGGTGTACTGATCTGACACTGGTTGATGGTGGCGACGCAGACGTGTTGGTTACTGCTTGTGGTTCATTCAGAACCGGTGGAATGCATCGCAGTGCTGATGGTGGTGATAGCTGGTCTTCAGTACTAGAGTTGCCGACTCAAGGCCGTTCAACGATTGCTGTTGCTCCTTCTGATAATAATATCATGTACGCGTTGCTTGCGAATGTCGGCGACCATGGTATGGAAGCGGTTTACAAATCCGAAGACATGGGTTTGACGTGGAATGCGACTGTGACGCGTGACTCTGCAGATACATACAGCAAATTATTGCTTAGTAATACAGTTTACGGCTTGTTCCCGCAGTGTGGATATGGACCAGATCCTCAATTTTACAACCAGGGTTGGTACGACAATATCATCGCTGTAGATCCATCTAATCCAGACGTAGTGTGGACCGGTGGTATCGATCTATTCCGTTCAGATGATGGTGGACAGTCGTTTGTACCAGCCAGTATCTGGTGGTACGACATGGATCACCCTCTCTATGCACACGCTGACCAACACACACTGGTATTCCACCCAGCATATGATGGCGTTAACAACACAACTATGTTTGTGGGTAACGATGGTGGTATTCAGCGCACAGATAATGCCCTAGATGCGCGCTATGACCTTGCTCAGATCTGTGGTGCGGAAGGTGCGGCTGGCCCTGAAGGCAAAGTGAATTGGACAACGCTTAATAATGGTTATGCGGTTACGCAATTTTATCATGGCACGGTAATGCCTGATGGCACTGCGTACTTTGGCGGTACTCAGGATAATGGTACTTTGCTTGGTAACGACGGCGGCTTCAACGAGTGGCGCGAAATTTCCGGTGGCGACGGTGGTTGGACTGCAGTTGACCCGACAAATCCAAACGTTCTGTTCTCAGAATTCACAGGCTTGTCTATTCAGAAGTCGCTCGATGGTGGTGCGACTTTCAACAGAGCTACTAACGGTATCACTGGTGACGGCTTCCCATTCATTACACGCTTTGAAATGGCGCCTTCTAACCCTCAAGTTCTGTGGATAGGTGGTAACCAACTTTGGCGTACAACCAATCAGGCTGAAAGCTGGACAGCAGGCAGCCCTGTATTAGACAGTGCAGTATATGCGATCGGTATCGCTCCACAGGATGAGAATATTGTAGCTGCAGGTACACGCGAAGGTTACATCTACATCAACTACGCTGCAGGTGAAGCAGATGCAGAGCAAGCTTGGCATAGTTTCAAAATAGGTGAAGAAGGTGAGCGTGCGACGATCAGCGCCATCGCGTTCGACCCAACAGATGCTCAGATTGCATATGCAACCGTATCTACGTTTGATCAGGCACATGTGTGGAAAACCACAGATGGCGGTAAGAACTGGATGCCTATTGATAAAAATATTCCAAACGTTCCTGCTACCTCTGTTGCTGTTGATCCAAACAATGCACAACGCGTTATTATCGGTACTGATTTAGGGGTGTTTATCTCTATTGACGGTGGTGAAAACTGGTTTGCAGATGGTTCAGGCCTGGCTAACACCAACATCGCTAAAGTCGCGTTCCACAATAATGAAGTGTTTGCTTTCACTCACGGTCGCAGCGCATATAAAGTTGCCCTGGCGAGTTTTGGTGACGTAGAGCTGAGCACGCAAGAGGATACTGAGTTAAACGTTGCCTCAGCACTGGTAAGTCGTTTCACAGACAACGCGTTTGTAACGGTTGAGATCACTGAAACGCCTGAGTCTGGTATCTTAATGATGGATGGTCAATTACTTGATACTGGTTCTGTTGTTGAGGGAGATGACGTTGCTAAAGTTGTCTATATGCCAAACGCAGATTTCAACGGTGAAGACCACTTTAAGGTAGCAGGTAAAACACAAGGTTCAGATGCTGCTGAAGAGGTCGTTGTTGACTTAACCATTGAAGCTGTGAACGATGCACCAGTATTCGAAGCGATAGAGGACATTCGCTTGACGCTAGGTGAGCAGTTTACTATGGACTTCAATGGCAAGGTATCGGATTCCGATAGTGAAACTATTAAGTTGACTATGGAGTCACAAGTGCCTGGGTTTATATTCAAAGATGGTGTACTAAGTGGCCAGGCTGAAGAAGTGTTTAGTGGCGACGTAGTACTGACTGCATCAGATGGTGAAGTAGAAACAACAACTAGCTTTGTGGTTGATATTGCTGACCGTGCCCCGGTAATTGAGCAGCAGCAGAGATTCGAGGTATTCGAAAATACTCCTGTTGGTACAGTGATTGGACAGCTGGCATTCAGTGACCCGGACGCAGATGTTTCACCAGTGGTAGCATTCCATGTATATGGCGATGATTCGTTCAATATCGATGCTGAGGGTAACATTACCGTTGCCAGAGAACTGGATTTTGAATATCAGGAACTTGTTGTACTCGGTGTGCAGGCTGAAGACAAATACGGTAACCTGTCTAAACACACAACTGTTAATGTGAAAATTAAAGATTTACGTGGTAATGATGATGATAACGATGACGGCGATGCCGGTTCGTTCTCATGGCTAGCATTACTGAGCTTGCCGTTGGCAATGCTTCGCAGAAGACGTAAATAAGTAAAACTTGACGTGAAAAAGGCGGGTCAGCTAATGCTGGCTCGCCTTTTTTATTGATATCAAGTGCCTCACAGTTGGGGTTATCGAGACAATACTCTGCAATTTGAATTACTTTTTATAATAAATTGTTGATAGATTGAGCGAACGATCTATAAAGCACTGGATATTCCAAACTAGGCTGATATAACTATCAATGGATTGAGAAACAGGAATTCGTCACGATGGACAAAACACAACAATTGGATAACGGCGTCATCGCTGAACTACAAAATAAAGATCATTCAGAACAATTAAAGCAGCTGGACAACCTAAGTTGCACCCATGGCGATATTATCGAGCTACTGGCACAATATCTTGCCTTGAGTGAACAAGACGACGATAGTCAATTTGATGCCTGGTATGACGCACTTTGTCAGGATCAGCTAACGGTATTGAAGACGTTTGAAATCTTTAGAGCCCACTATGAGCAGGCTCATTAGATAGAGGTGCCCCGATTGCGGTTAGCGCCTGGGGGGAGCATGCTGGATTACCGAATAGATAAATCGTATTTAGCGATCAGGCTCTCAATGTACTTGTAACGAATGGACATGGGCTTCTCATGCTCCATGTGATGACTCAGCGCGCGATTTAAGAGCTTGAGTGCACCTAGCAGTTCAGTTCTGTGTTCAGCCGGGATAAGTGCGGCAGTGCGCTCTTCGGTGAGTGCGTCGACCAATGCCCGGCCTAAGTCAATGTAAACAACTTCTTCAACCAGACCATTTTGGCTGATAACACCGTATTTGCTGCACAGAAATTGTTGCCAGCTTTGTTGCACGTGCTCTGGTAAGTCTTCATTAAAGCGACTGTCCTGACTTATCAGCCCCTGTTGTGCACACTTGGTGAGAGTTTGAATATACTTTTGCTGAAACAGCTCATATGCATGTGTAGATTGCTCAACTTGATGTTTAAGTAATAGCTGGCCCCATTGCTCTGCGCCTCTTGGATAGTATTCTGTGTGCTCAACACATTCATAGAGACCAAGGTACGAGCTACACTTTATTTGATTTTCCAGACTGTAACTGGCATTGGGGAAAATGCAGGTTTCCTGCCAATGAACTAGCTGTTCAGCAGTAATCCGAAGCGTACTGCAAAGCTCTTCTGCACTGAAAAAATGTGTATTCAAATGGTGAGTCAGGCGCATAAATAAAATAACTGGTTTTATATACAGTGGTTTCATTTTGGCTGAATTGATTAGGTTAGGCAAGCTGTTTTGTAAATTTTCCATTTTCCCCCTCGGATCTGAGGGGCATTTATGATAAAACTTAGCGCCAAATAATGAATTAAACGATATCCGTATGCGCAACATAGAAACGATAAAAAAAGCCAGTTTAATTACTGCAATTAAAACTCCTTACGATTCACAAGGTGAAATTGACCTTGCATGCTTTGACAAACTTGTAGCAGCTCAGATTGCAGCGGGTGTTGATGGAATTGTCGTTGGCGGCACGACTGGTGAAGGACAGTTAATGAATTGGGAAGAGCATTTGATGCTGATTGCCCATAGTGTTAATAAGTTCTCTGACAAGTTGGTGATTGTCGGTAATACCGGCAGCAACAATACGCGTGAAGCCGTTAAAGCAACCGAGTATGGTTTCGCCTCAGGGATGGATGCCGCATTACAGATCAACCCTTATTATGGTCGTACTTCTGAGGCAGGGCTGACAGAACACTTTGCGCGTTTACTCGATATTGGTCCGGCGTTTATTTATAACGTTCCTGGTCGCACAGGACAGGATCTGACTCCTGAGTTAATAGAGCCCCTTGCTAAGCATGCGAATTTTGTTGGGATGAAAGAATGTGCAGGACATGAACGGATCGCACATTACGAGCAAAAGGGGATTGCTTGCTGGTCGGGTAATGATGATCAGGCACATGACAGTCGTCACCAGCACCGGTCACATGGCGTGATTTCAGTCACGTCAAACCTTGTACCGCAGCTGTTCCGCACGCTGATTGATAGCCCAAATGAAACACTGAACACTCAGCTGCAGCCATTGATGAGTTGGTTGTTTTGTGAGCCTAATCCGATTGCTATCAATACTGCGCTCGCCATGACTGGGGCAGCGATGCCTGTTTTTCGTCTGCCTTATGTGCCATTGAGTGAAACCCAGCAAAGGCAAGGGATGGAATTGATCAACCAGCTGGATACTGAAATGGTGGTTGGCGGCAGCGCTGATGTTATCAATCCTGTTGATGTGAAACTATATTAACCCCACACAGGTGACACTAAGCCTGTAAATAGCGTATAATCTGCGGCCCTTCATTATGGTCGCAGGTTTTTGCTATGAATTTTAAGTCTTTCAGTTTTCCCGATGCCTTGTTACAGGCGCTTGATGAATTAAATTTCCATACCCTGACACCGATACAACAAGCGGCTATTCCGGTTGTTCGTCGCGGCCATGACGTACTGGCCACGGCTCAAACCGGCACAGGTAAAACCGCAGCGTTTGCACTGCCTGTGATCCACCGTTTGCTAGAAGGGGAGTCTTTGGACTCTGCCCGCGCCCTTATTCTTGCACCGACGCGTGAATTGGCGGAGCAAATCGCCAACAACTGTCAGGCTTTCTGTCAATATACTTCGCTGACTGTTCAGGCCGTATATGGTGGTGTGAATATTGAAGGACAGACACAACGTTTATCTCAGGGAGTCGATATCCTGGTTGCAACACCAGGGCGTTTACTGGATCTAATCCGTCTTGGTGCCGTGAGTCTGGCACAGGTTAAATATCTGGTATTGGATGAAGCAGACCGCATGCTGGATATGGGTTTCGTTGCGGACATGCAAAAAGTCATCGACATGGTTAGTGAGGAGCGGCAGTTATTGCTTTTCTCTGCTACTTTCCCTACAGCTGTTAAACAATTTGCAAAGCAAGTACTTCGCGAGCCTAAATTGGTGCAGGCTGCGAAAGAAAACACCACGGCGGAAACGGTCAGGCATGTTGTTTATCCAGTTGAGCAGAAGCGTAAGCAGGAGCTTCTTTCGGAACTAATCGGTAAGAAAAACTGGCTGCAAGTATTGGTCTTTGTGAACATGAAAGATGATGCTGATCAGCTGGTTAAAGAATTGGAACTGGATGGTATTAGTGCCACTGTGTGTCATGGTGATAAAAGTCAGGGAGCACGACGCCGGGCATTACGTGAGTTTAAGGAAGGAAAAGTAAGAGTCTTAGTGGCTACTGAGGTAGCGGCTCGCGGCATCGATATAGATGGACTGCCTCGCGTAATTAATTTTGATTTACCATACCTTGCTGAAGACTATGTGCACCGAATTGGTCGAACCGGTCGCGCTGGAAATTCCGGTCAGGCGATCTCTTTTGTTGCACGAGAAGAAGAGCAGACCCTGATCCATATTGAAACTTTGATTGGGCAAAAAATACAGCGTTATTACTTGCCGGGTTACGAAGTTGCTAGTCGCGAAAATCTAATTGAAAATCTCGCCAGGAAGCCGTCTCACCAACGTCGTAAAGCGCGAACTAACCGCCCGAGCAATCAGGCCAGTGGTGAAGCTCGAGCCAAAAATCGCTCCAAAATCAGTAATGTGCGTCAGAGACTGAAAGGCGCTCAGCTGAAGTTACAGAAGTAATGTCTCGCGTCAGGTCTGGTTAATAAACCAGACCTGACGATGCATGCTTAGCGATACATTCCCAATTCCGTCCCTTCCTTCTTACAAACGGCCTCAATGGCAGGGTGCCTTGAAATACCACTTAAGTAACGACCCAGATGCTCGAACTGAAGTGGCGGTTTAGCTAGTTCGTCCGCCCAGATACAAAGCATAAATAAATAGCAGTCACAGACTGTGAATTGTTCACCCACCATATAGGTTTTGTCTGCCAGGTGTCTGTCGAGTAAAGTCAGCATATCCTGAACACGAGACTGCTGAGTTCTGACAATATCGTCGTACATCAGTGCACTTTGCGTGTGACGTTCAGGGTAAAAATAGATCATCAGCTCAGCCTGTACTGTTGTGGTTAAGTACATCAGCCATTGATAAAACTCTGCTTTTTGTTTTGCTTCGGTAGGAATTAAATGACCTTCCGGATGTTTTTCACAGAGGTAAAGGCAAATAGCGGCACTTTCAAACAATACAAACTCGTCATCAACCAATGTTGGGATCCGTCCAGTGGGGTTGAGTCGTAAATATTGCGCAGATCTTTGCACATTTTTTTTTCGGTCGACAAGTTCTAGCTGATACGGGACCTGGAGGGCTTCGAGAACAAAATGGGGTGCTAAACTCGCATTGCGTGGATAGTAGAACAGTGTATACATGGTTAGCCTTAAATAGTTTATGTCGTAGGTTTAAAACTCCTTTTCGGCGATTCCTATAGGACTGTAGGACAGCATCGACTATTAAACAAATAGAACCTTGCACATTCGCCAAAAAAAATGCCAGCTTGCGCTGGCATAAATTTGTTAGGGCTGATAATAAATCGGAGAGTTTGGCCCGACTGGCAAGCCGAAACCAAATACCCAGATATAGAAAAGTGCAACCCAACCGATAAAGAAACACATACTGTAAGGCAGCATAGTCGCGACCAGAGTGCCTATTCCCATATCTTTTTTATATTTAGTAGCCACGGCCAGTATCAAACCAAAATAGCTCATCATTGGCGTGATCAGGTTTGTTACTGAGTCACCAATACGGTAGGCGGCCTGGATGGTTTCAGGTGCATAACCAACTAACATAAGCATTGGTACGAAGATTGGTGCGGTCACTGCCCATTGTGCTGAAGAAGACCCAAGGCTTAGGTTCACAACGGCACACATCAAAATAAACAGTACAAAGACTTCCGGGCCGGTGAGGTTTAACGCCTGCAGCATAGCTGCGCCATTAATCGCCAGAATCGTGCCCAGGTTTGTCCACTTAAAGAAAGCAACAAATTGAGCAGCAAAAAATACAAGTACAATATACATGCCCATTGAGCTCATGCTTTTACTCATAGCATCAATTACGTCACGATCATTACGCATGGTACCGACTACTCGTCCATAGACAAAGCCAGGAATTGCAAATGTTACAAAAATAAAGACCACGATGCCTTTTAGGAAAGGTGAACCGGCGACAGCACCTGTTTCCGGATGACGTAGAATGCCATTTTCTGGCACTATGGTTAGCGCCAGTAAGGCAGATACAACCAACAAAGCGACGCCAGCCCATTTCAGGCCAGATTTTTCTGTTGCAGTCAGGTGCTCGATATTATTGCTGGACAAATCAATACTGGCCTCGTCAGGGTTGTATTTACCAAGACGCGGCTCAACAATCGCTTCTGTTACCCAGGTACCTACGATAGCAATCAGGAATACAGAGATCATCATGAAATACCAGTTTGCTTCCGGACCAACCTGGTAAGTTGGATCTATCATCTGTGCAGCAGGAGTTGTGATCCCTGCAAGCAGTGGATCTATGGTGCCTAACAGTAAGTTTGCGCTGTAACCACCAGAGACCCCGGCAAATGCAGCTGCGAGACCGGCTAGCGGGTGGCGACCAAGGCTATGGAAGATCATGGCGGCAAGTGGGATTAAAACAACATAACCCAGCTCCGATGCAGTATTAGAGAGAATGGCGGCAAACACGACCATGAAAGTGACTAAACGCTTGGATGCGCCCATTACCATGCCACGCATAGCAGCAGAAAGCATACCTGAATGCTCGGCAACACTCACACCTAATAATGCAACCAGTACTGTGCCCAATGGCGCAAATCCAGTGAAATTGGTAACTAGGCCAGTGACGATACGCTGTAGACCTTCTGCACTCATCAGGCTAACGACCTCAATCACCCCATCTGGTGCTCTACCTTTAGCGCCCTCGGGGCGTGGGTCTATGGCACTGAGGCCCATCCAGTCGGCGATGCCACTAAATATAACAATGGCGACACAGAACATGGCAAACAGGGTGATAGGGTGGGGCAACATGTTACCCAGGAACTCAACCGTCGCTAAAAAGCGGTTAAACAGGCCGCCTTGTTTTTGCTGTGGGTTGGATTGATCAGCTGACGTCTCTACAGCCTTCGACATAGCAAATTTCTCAATTATAAAAAATGCCGTTACTCTACCACCAATCGGGCATTTGTTTTATAGCTACGCGTTAATTTTGAAAAATTCTGAGACAAAATGAGTAAAACTGCCATTTGTACCGACAAATACAGGTTACTCTTTAGACTCATTAGCCATTTGATAGATAAAGTTAAGTTTGTTGATAAAATCTTCTTTGTTTTTTTCGTGCTGGTAATCGAGGTGATAGGTATTGTGAAACCCAAACCTGAGTAGCAGCGCACTGCCTTCTAAATATATTGTGTAACCATCCGGGTCTGAGTATGCTCGGATCCCTTCGAACAATTTGCCGTTCTCATCGGCATCGCCGTGTTGTTGGATGTATTCGTAAACGGCCAGGATTTGGCGACTGTCTAAATCGTTTTTCATCTTACGCTCCTGTTGTGTGCATTGGCGTGCAAGTATACTCAAACCAAGTTTGACTGACCGGTTAATATGAAGTCAACCGAACTAGTTTCACTCTAACTTAAGCTGTGGCAGGATCAATGCCTAAGCTCATATTTTTGGAGTAGTTTTGCAATTACATTTTTTAGGGACCTCGTCAGGCAGCCCGAGCCAGAGCAGAAATGTCTCTGCAACAGGCGTCAGTTTTGAGAAAACCAAGTCCTGGTTGCTGGTGGATTGTGGTGAAGCCACTCAGCACCAACTTCTAAAATCGACCTTGTCTCCTTATCATTTGAGTGTGATTTGTATTAGTCACCTCCATGGTGACCATTGCTATGGCTTGCCGGGGTTACTGGCGTCGATGGCCATGTCAGGCAGGGTTGAACCTGTTTGCCTTATTGCACCGCAGGCCGTTATCCAGTTTGTCATGTCGACGCTGACACTTACCCAGGTCACACTGCCGTTTGACTTACATACGATGGCAATAGAGCAAAGCGATCATTCCATTACTGTCGGTTTTTGCCATATCGAAATCATTCCCCTTAAGCACCGGGTACCGAGTTTTGGTTTTAAGATTAAAGAAACCCTGATCCCTCGAAAACTTCGGGTTAAACAATTGCAGCTCGAAGGTGTAGCGAGTGGGGCGCACTATAACTTGTTACAAAAAGGCGAGGACGTGATTTATAAAGGCCGACATTTGTCCGCTGCGTCGTATGCGTTTCCTAGTTGGCGTCCAAGGGTCGTGATTATTTGTGGTGATAACGAAAAGCCCACTTTATTGTCACCCTATTGCGGCGACATCGATATGCTGGTTCACGAGGCAACATTTACTCACCCAGACCTTATGAGAGTTGGCACACACACCGGCCACAGTGACGCCAAGCGTGTTGCGTTGTTTGCCCAACAACACAATATACCTGCTTTGACACTTACCCATTTCAGTGTTCGTTATCATGGTGAAGGGATGCTCGACGACGTAGAGCATGAAGCCAGAGCACATTATCAGGGGACGCTGCGTCTGGCTGATGACTTTTTGGTTGTGACTATGCCAAAGCAATTACTTTCTGAGTGAGCAAAATAGTCCCCAGTCTTGTTCTACCTGATTGGCATAGAGGTTTGCTGCGTTAAGTAGCTCGGCTTTGGCCACGGGTAAAATATCAGCGACGACTTGCTGAAACATCAATGAGCGACGATCGCCACGCATATGTGCGTAAGCCAGTGCTGTAGCGCAGGCTTCAGCATATTGGCTTAAGCCGTTTCTCTGTGCTGCGCGTTTGCCAAGCACAATATGCTCGGGATCAATGCCAACACGTGCATGATGACGAGAGCGCACCAGCCAGTGAGTACCTTGCCACAGAGCATCGTCCAAAACCAGGTCAGGCCGACGTTGCATCTTGCGTTGACAGTTAACGGTCAGGTGAGCGTGATTAAGCCGGTTTGTTGGACTTAGATCGGTGTAATAGTGCAATGGTGCGGCAAGTTGTTGCTGTTTGACTTCGACAATATGATACAACTCTGCAGATGAGCAAAATTTAGGGCCTACGAGCAGGTAATAACGTTTTAAGTTGTTTGACCCTGTTCCGGCGTCCAGGCGTTCAACGCAGTCGATAATCTCATCGTCGACATAAGGCCGGAAATATTCGAGCAGTGTAGTGCGAAAATCTTCATGTAGCCGTGAAAACTTTTCATCGGCTTCCTTAAATCTGAGCGGAGGATTGTTTAAGTCAACCTCTTTCGCCAGGCTGCTTTTGAGGTTGAAGGCTGCGCCTCCAACCAGACGCTGTAAGCCTTTTTGCCAGCGTTTATGTAAAATGTGCTCCTGACTGAACTCAGTGAGTGCGCTTTGATTATTGTTTTCCCCGCGCAACGACGCTTCACAGGTGGCCACATAGCTGTCGATGAAGGTGTGCTGGGCCTGAAGCACTTGCGCTTTATCTGCCAGGGGTTTTTGTCTGAGCTTTAGGTCTTCGCTTGTGCTCTGTAGCAGGGCGCCTTCTTGCTGGGCCAGAGGTAAGCTGACAAGAAATCGAAACAAGTCCCAAACTGCATGGCCAACACAGGCGTCATCAAAGTCGTTAGGTGAAAAAACCAATGTTTCGCCATGTGAGCCTTCTTCACTTAAAAAGCCAAAATTACTGGCGTGGCAATCACCGAGCACATTGGTGAGTGGAAGCTCAAAAAGCGACTGAGGCAATGCAATGACGTCATTTGCCATATCCCGGTACATCAACGGAGCACTGCCGCGGAAAAAGCGAAATGCGCTGGCGGCCATTTTGCTGTGCTTTGGCAACGCCATGTTAGGGTGAGTGCCATCATGCTGGTCAAAGTACTGACCGAGTATATCTGCTCTTTCCATTAGTCCTTCCTCTTGTGTTTGATACCTAAATGCTCTTTTGCCAGTCTGACCACATTCGGGTCTACCGGTGGGGGAGTTGTATCTACCCCTTCACTAAGTGTTTTTACAAGCGTTTTCAATACTTCCACCCGGGTATACCATTTATGCTCTCCGAGTACCAGATGCCAGGGGGCCTGTTGGGTGTCGGTTTGGGCAAACATGTCATCTATGGCTTGCTCATAATCGTCACGCCTGTTGCGGTTGCGAATATCTTCTTCAGTTAGTTTCCAGCGTTTGTAAGGATTATTGAGACGTTCTTCAAAGCGCTTAAGCTGTTCTTCGGCGCTGATATGCAAGAACAACTTAACGACTTTTACCTTGTCGTCATAGAGAAGGCGCTCAAATTCATTAATTTCCTGATAGGCGCGTTGCCATTCATTCCGGGTGGCAAACGCTTCAATGCGTTCGACTAATACCCGGCCGTAGTAGGAGCGATCAAAAATGGTCAGGGTGCCTGCTTTTGGCAGTTTATTGTAAAAACGATAGAGATAATGTTTACTTTGTTCTTCTGGTTTTGGCGCGCTGATGGGAAATACTTGATAACCTCTTGGATCAAGTCGTTCGGTAATGCGACGAATTGCGCCGCCTTTTCCGGCTGCGTCCCAGCCTTCGAACACGATCAATGCGCGGCGACCCTGATGGTAATAGGCTTGTTGTACATGTAATAGCTCATTTTGCCAGTACTTTAGCGCTCGTCGATACGCTTTCTTGTCATCCAATGCCGGATGTTCCATGGGGGCTTTGACCGACATCTGGCGATTTAGCAGCACACTTAACTTAGGTTCAATATTCACAGCTGTACCTCATTGGCAGTTTCACTGTCATGACCGCAATACGTTGTCAGCTACACAACATCTACGCTAGCTTACATAAATGACAGTTTCGTTAAGGTTGTAGGACGATAGCTAAAAACGTAGCCTGAAATGCGTGCCTGGACAACCTGAGTATTACTGTATACTGACATAGTTTTTAATGCGTGGGATTGATCTGACAGAGGAAATAGCTTGTTCAGATAATAAGTAAAGCAGTCGAACGACTCAGGCAAAAAAAAGCAGTCGAACGACTGCTTTGACAAGTTACTGTGATAGCTCGCTTAACGCGCGTTAGTACTTTCAAAAATCTTGTCAGCTGATGCTGCAACAAAGCCTGTGTAGATCTCGCCATCTGGTTTATTGTAGCGCAGGGCAAATTCATAAAAACAGCTTGGGATGCTGAATTCACCGTCGCTGAAAGCAACCGCATGCTGGTCAGCAAGCGTAGAAGATTGCTCAAGTAACACTTCTGGTGAACCTTTGATTTCGCCACCTGATGCGTTCAATTCAAATTTGGCATCTTTCAGAGCCTGGTTAACGGCCTCGATGGTTTCAAAGTTAGCCAGGTGATTGATGCTCACCGTGAAGTGGTTTGCACGGTAGCCCCAGGCTGCCATCCATGCTGCATATTCAGACTCAGCCAAAAGTTGTTTGTAGGTTTCATGGCTAACTTGCCAATGCGTGCCTGAATATAGGAAGTTTTCAGCGCTAACTGCTTGCTCATCGATTTGTTCGACCAGCTCGTTAACGATAGCTTGCAGCTCAGGTGAACACTTTTCTACCAGAAGCTCAGAAATGAATACTTTTGGTTTAGTCGGATCGCTGTGCTCAAAGTGTTTGGCGTATAACTTTTTGGCTTCGAAGTGATATTCACCGCATTCTGTATAGCCCACCGCTTTGAAATGCGCAGCCAGCTTTTCCAGACCAATTTTCTCATGGTTAAAGGTACGCAGAGCAATGTGGTCGTTGATCACATCATCTTGTTGCGTAGAGCCAAGTAGTTCATGGACCTTTACGGCTGATGGAGTAACTTCAAGGTAGTTATTCCATAGTTTTTCAAATAAGCTATCTACATTGTTGTGCATAATGACAATCCTTAAAAAGGCGGCTTAGCCGCGTTAAATATTACGACTAAGCACGACGCAATTGTTTAATTCGGTTGGAACATCAGGTTAGTGCAAAATGTGTTTTACTGCCCTGACGCTCGAAAGTATTTCACAGTAAGAATCCGCTGATCTCTTCACCGTCGACAATCTTCAGTGCAGATGCAATGTCGGCAGTGATCCTGAATGAGCTGCTTTCAGCACACCAGCTGACGCGAGTATCAAAGGTGGCGCGAAAATCTGCTAAACGACAATTGGATACTGACCAGGTTTCACCATTCACGGTGTCTAATTCACCTGACTCCACAATTTGTGCTTTGCCACGTTTGGTTTCTCGTACTGTTTTAATGTTATGTAATCTGGACTCGACGGTAGGGCCAGCATCAAACAGGTCTACGTAGCCCCGATGTTCAAAGCCTTCTTTTTCCAGCAGGCGCAGGGCAGGCTTAGTTTTCTCGTGTACCTGACCGATGACAGCTTGCGCTTTTTTGCTAAGCAAGTTGGCATAAATTGGGTATTTAGGCATCAGTTCACTGATGAATACTTTGTCTCCTAGTCCAACCAGGTGGTCCGCTTGCGGGAATTCGATGCTGAAGAAATGTTCCTGTAGCCATTGCCAGAAAGGAGAGTGTCCATCTTCATCGCTGACACCACGCATCTCTGCAATCACCGTATCGCTGAAACGGTCGGCATGTAATGCCATAAAGTTAAAACGAGAGCGAGATAAAAAACGACCAGCAAGACCCTGACGAAACGCTTCCCTGAGGAAAAGCGTACAGATCTCGGATGCACCAGTATAATCATTACACATACTCAGAATATCTACTGTGTTGTAAACATTCAGAGTGCGTGAATGGTGGACTGTTTTGCCCAAATGATAGTGGTACAAAGGTGTTTGCATACCAACCGCGGCTTCTATTGCAGTTGTGCCCAGGATCTCACCCGTGTCACTGTCTTCAAGGACAAATAAATAGCCTTCGTCCTGCGGTTGCTTAACTGTTTTATCAAAGCTCTGCTCTGAGCGTGCAATTTTACTGCTCAGCAAATCATCGTCTACCGGCAGCGACGTGAATCCATGACCAGATTCAATCGCAATGGTTTTCAAAGCTGCAAAGTCTTTGTTTGAAATGGGTCTGAGTACTTGCATAATTTGAACAGGGCGCAGGGGCGCCCTTCATAATTAACCGTTTACAACATCCGCTACAGCCAGCTCAAAGCGAGCCAGACCAGCCTGGATATCTTCATCCGGGATGACCAAAGACGGTGTGAAGCGAACAACATTGGTACCTGCAACCAGTGCCATCAAGCCATGTTTACCGCTGGCAACCAGGAAGTCACGGGCACGGCCGTTAAATTTGTCATTCAACACAGCGCCAAGCAACAAACCTTTACCGCGTACTTCGCTAAATACATTGTATTTTTCATTAATGGCAGCCAAACCATCGCGGAATAGTTGTTCTTTACGCTTTACATCAGACAGCAGCTGCACGTCGTTGACTGTGTCAAATGCTGCTTCTGCAACAGCACATGCCAACGGGTTGCCGCCATACGTTGAGCCATGAGTACCAATTTTCAGGTGCTTAGCGATTTCCTTTGTTGTTAGCATTGCGCCAATTGGGAAACCACCACCTAGTGCTTTGGCTGTGGTCAGGATATCTGGAGTGACGTTAAGACCCTGGTAGGCATAAAGATCACCTGTGCGTCCAACACCTGTTTGTACTTCGTCAAAGATCAACAACGCGTTGTGCTTGTCACACAGTTCACGGACACCTTGAATAAACTCGCTCGTTGGTGGGATAATACCGCCTTCACCTTGCAGCGGTTCCATCATAACCGCACAAGTCTTATCAGAGATAAGCTTAGCGAAGGTCTCAAGATCGTTGTAATCAACGTGTGTAACATCTTGCGGCTTAGGACCGAAACCATCTGAGTATGCTGCCTGGCCACCTACGGTGACAGTAAAGAAGGTACGACCATGGAAGCCTTTGTTGAAGGCGATGATTTGTGTCTTTTCTTCTGAGTAATTATCAATGGCCCAGCGACGTGCCAGCTTCAATGCTGCTTCGTTTGCTTCGGCCCCTGAGTTTGCAAAGTAAACTTGCTCACCAAAGGTTGCGTCAGTGAGTTTTTTCGCCAGGCGAAGGGCTGGTTCGTTAGTCATAACGTTAGACAGGTGCCAAATTTTCTCACCTTGCTCTTTCAACGCGTTGACGAGTGCGGGGTGACAATGACCAAGGCAGTTTACGGCGATACCCCCAGCGAAATCGATGTACTCGTCGCCTTTTTGGTCCCAAACACGTGAACCCTTACCTTTAACTGGGATTACTTCAGACGGATTGTAGTTAGGTACCATTACTTCGTTAAACAGTTCGCGATTCACTTGCATGACGACTTCCTCTTTAAAAAACTTTACATCTCAGGGTTGAATTAAGCGCTCATCTGCAACAGACAAACTCGCTTTCCCCGCTTTTTTGTCATTATTACGCGTTGTGTTGTCAATTTGCAGTGCAAAAATAAATAAAATGATTAAAATAACAGTCAAAATGACGATTTAAGTTTTCACAATGATCCATTCACAAGACGAACGTTTACTTTCTGAGCTGAGGAAAAATGCCCGTGCCAGCATCTCAGAGCTCGCACGGATTCTGGATATGTCCAGAACCACAGTGCAAAGTCGATTGCAAAAACTAGAGCATAGTGGTGTTATTCAGGGTTACAGTGTTGAATTGGGCAGGCAGTATCAGGAATCTCAGGTTGCGGCCCATGTCTCTATTAAGGTCCGACAAAAGTTGACTGCGCAAACAAATAATGCGCTGAAGCAAATTAACAACATTTCAGCTTTATATGCCATCAGTGGTGAATACGACATGATTGCAGAAGTTGAGGCGCAAAGCCTGGAGCAACTCAGTCAGTTGCTCGATGACATAGGGAACCTTGAAGGCGTTGAGCGGACAACGTCGTCGGTGATTTTAGAGACTAAGTTTAAGCGCTGAGGGGAGCCCACATCGTTAGCTGGACTCCGGCAGCCATACGCTAGTGCCGGTGGATGCAATGTGGTTCATATTGCTTTTCAGTACTTTGTTGCCGACGCGACTGGAGGTTTCCGGGCGGCTGACCAGGTATCCTTGTACGCAGCGGATCCCCATTTGCTTGACCAACTCAAATTGGTCGACCTGTTCAACACCCTCAGCCACAATTTTAAGGTCAAGTTGTGCACCCAGCTCACTGATTGAATTAAGGATCTTGTAGTATTTAGGGTTGTCTTTGGCTTGTGAAATAAACAGTTTGTCAATTTTAATGACGTCTATTGGCAGATCGGCAAGCGTGCTGAGTGAACTAAATCCGGTGCCAAAGTCATCGATAGCAATAGTCACACCGGCAGAGCGACAACGCTCGAGCTGAGCAATGATCTCATTACTGGCGGTTATGAGTGTTGATTCGGTGATTTCAAGCATCAAAGAAGTGGGTGGTAAGCCTGTTTTTTCTAACGCAGCCATTACCCAATCAAAAATAGCGCGATGCTTGAGTTGAATCCCAGAGACGTTTACTGAAATTCTCACTCGCTTCATACCTGCATTGTGCCAGGCGGACATTTGCCGGCAAGATTCTAGCAGGATCCAGTCTCCCAGATCCAAAATCAGGTTGGATTCTTCCGCAATGGGAATAAACTCAGACGGCGGGATCAGGCCTTCAATGGGGTGGTGCCATCTGGCGAGCGCTTCAAAGTAGTCAATGGAGCAATCTTCAACATGCACAATTGGTTGGAATGATAGATGAAAATTCTGAGAAGCAATGGCCAGACGTAATTCTTCCAGCAGGTAATGGTAGCGGCGGATTTTATTGCCCATTTCCGGGGAGTAAACGCGGAAAATTCCGCGACCATCTGTTTTGGCTCGGTACATAGCGACATCAGACATTTGTAGCAATGCATTCGGCGTCGCTGCACTGTCGGGGTATACGGCAATACCGATACTGGCGCTGATTTTTACAAGTTTATTGCCAAGGACAAAATCGCGTTCAATTTCCCCAAGTATGGTTTGCGCTACTTCAGTGCAAAAGCCCGTGTCTTTGAGTTCCGGGATAAAAATAGAAAACTCGTCTCCGCCGAGTCTGGACAGGTTTTGATCGAGCCCATGCACGGCATGCAGTGCTTGCAATTGGTATTGGCGTACAACCTGGCACAAACGCTCGGCAACCTGTATGAGTATTTCATCGCCAAAACTATGCCCGAATGAATCATTAACTTGCTTAAAACCATCCAGGTCGATAAACAATAGACCACATTTACTTTGCTGCTGTTCTGCCATGGCTAACTCGTTACTGATGTGTTCGATATAGGCATGGCGGTCTATCAGCTTTGTTAGTTTGTCCTGAAAGACATGGCTGTCGGTTTTAATTTTGATACGTTGAATATTACTTGCAATGGTATGAACAGCGTGGCTGATCTGAGCAACAGAGCCACCGATCGGCAAGGCTTTGTAATCAATTTCGAGGCCGCTAATTATGTCTTTGAGATCCCGGTCAATGTCTGTAAGTGCTTTAGCTCGGGCATGCTGTTGTCTTAACTCTCGCAGCCTGTTTAGTGTTAAGAGCAGCATCACCATAACAAGCAGTAGCAAGACAGGGGAAGAAAATACACGTTTCATGACCTGCTTTACGGGGGCTGAGGTGAATGCTGATTGATCGTGCTTCAGCAATACATGTGTTTCGTTTTTTACCAACAAAAACCTCTGATCAGCAAACAGGAAAGCATACCAGGGCGTATGTTCTGACTGGGAGTTGGTGGGTTGATTATATACCGCCATAGTGGTGCGACCAGTCTGGATGTCGACCACGTGTTTTGTAAACAGCAAGCTAACGACAATGCCAATCACAACAAAACAGACAATACAGGTTGCTATATTTTTAAAAACACTTTGCATGATTGAGCGTATCCACCTACCTAAAGAAATTCGTCCCTGCCAGGAGCAGTAAGTATACTATAAATAAGCCCTAAGTATGACATGTTTTACACCTAATTGATGGTGGTTTCAATCGCAGCTCAGTGCCCGCATATATTCTAATAAATTAATACAGCTGTGGTGTGTTTAAGATCAAGTATCAATTAAATTCACTTTACACGAGAATAGTTCTCACCTAACTTTTTAACAAGTTTTGGCGCGTTTATTGCCCGTATACTAATATACAGGCAGTTGTGCCAGCTTTCTAAGTGAAAATCACCATATTAGTGCAAGGCTGGACTGTCACTGCACTGTAATGAAGCGTACACACTGTACGCAGACAATAAGCAATTATGCTTTGTAGTTTCACAGCAACCGTTAGTCTAGCTGTAACGGGCACGGCACTGTGGCAAGGATAAACAACCTAGCGGTTTTTTGGAGCCCACAATGTTAACTAAGCGTTTTTTCAAAACAAAAAACGAAGCAGAAGTCACGTTTGAAATCACTCATCCTGAAGCTATCAAGGTGGAACTCGTTGCAGAGTTTAACGATTGGCAGCCTTTAACGATGAAATTTAATAAAAAAGACAAACGATTTAAGCTAAAACACCGCTTACCAACAGGGCAAGAGTATCATTTCAGGTATTTGATCAATGGCGAGCATTGGGACAACGATGACCAGGCAGACGGCTATGTGCCTAATGGCTTTGGTACGCAAAACAGCGTCGTAGATACTCACAAGCTGGCTTAATGTAATGCAAGGGCTGGAGCAGCTATTTTACTTGCATGGAATAGGCTTTGATTACACCAAATATAATGGTGAACATGTTTATTTCGATCATGCAACTAGGGTCAACGCATTGCGTTGTTGTGGCATAAACACTGAGGATAGCTCGGATATCGCTGAGTTAAACTTTGCGCTGGATATTAAGTGTTGGCTTGACGTTGTTGGAGAAGTGCTGGTGGCTGATGCCCAGTCAGGGGGGTTCTCGCTAAAAATCCCCGAGTCAGCTCGAAATGCATCCGTAGTCATTCAGATACCTGAATTATCAATATATCACTGCTGCGCTTTGTCAGACGCCGAAGTTGTTGGGGATTATCGCTATAATGGTGAGACTTATTTCGATGTGAGAATCGAAATAGGGCAGCTGCCTGTTGGTTATTATAAAACGCAAATAGAAGGTCCGTTTGAGACTAAAACGACCGAGCTGTGGTCGGTCCCTGAGCGTTGCTATGCTATAGAGCATGAGCAGTCTAAGCGAATGGGTCTGTCGTTGCAGCTTTATACACTGCGGAGTTTACGTAATCATGGTGTAGGAGACTTCCGTGATCTATATCAACTACTCTGTAGCGCTGCAGCAAGGCACTGCGATTTTGTTTTACTGAACCCGCTACATTTACTGTTCGAATCTCAGCCCGAGCGTGCCAGCCCTTACAGTCCATCGCATCGTTGTTTGATTAATCCTTTGTATATTGCACTGGACTGGGCTGTTGAAATACTTAGCGAGAAATATCAAGTTAACGTGAGCAGTGCTTGCTGCCCGGCACCTTGCGATTCTCAGGCACAGTACATAGATTACAGTGCGGTGGCTGAAGTGAAATACGCCACACTGACCGAACTGTACAATGAATGCATCAGTGTGCCTGATATCGGGCAGGCGGTGCGAAAATTTAAAAGCGATAAAATACATGACCTGAATGTCAGCGCGCTGACCGAGCGTGAGTGGTTTGTGCAATGGCTGGCACATCAACAGCTTCAAGCCTGTCAGCAGCATGCTACCCAAGTGGGTATGGCTATTGGCC
This sequence comes from Pseudoalteromonas sp. PPB1, assembly GCF_015356275.1. Taxonomy (NCBI): domain Bacteria; kingdom Pseudomonadati; phylum Pseudomonadota; class Gammaproteobacteria; order Alteromonadales; family Pseudoalteromonadaceae; genus Pseudoalteromonas; species Pseudoalteromonas sp. PPB1. The sequence goes on from NZ_JACEQV010000005.1 coordinate 153,864, forward strand.
TGATTAATGACCTGGCGGTTGGCTGTGCTAAAGAAGGTTATGAGTTTGCTGAAAATGAGTCACTCTTTGCTTACGGTGCAGATGTAGGCGCGCCGCCTGACCCTTGGGCTGTAACAGGCCAGAATTGGGGGTTACCTGCGCTCAACCCGATTAAAATAAAACAACAAAATTATGCTTACTTTCGTGCACTGGTGCGAAGCAACATGGCTTCGTTTGGCGCGCTTCGCATCGATCATGTCATGGCTATTCGACGGTTATGGTGGTGTTTTGAATCTCAGGGCAAACCAGACGGTTGTTATGTGTATTATCCCTTTGAGTACCTCTTAGCAATTTTAAAAATTGAGTCTCATCTGAATCAGGCCATGGTGATAGGAGAAGACCTGGGTATCGTGCCGCCTGAGGTGTCATCAGCTATGAGTGACGCGAATCTATACGGAAATATTTTGATGTATTTTGCCAAAGATCAGCAGGGTCATTTTAAGCCCTCTGAGCAGTATCGTGCTGACACGTTATTAATGGTTGCTAATCATGATGTGGCGCCGTTTAATGCCTGGTGGACGCATAATGATATTTTACTCAGAAAAGATTACCAGCTGTGCAGCGAACAAGAAGCCACACAAATGTCGATGGCTAGAGAAGACGACAAGGCTAAGTTATTGGCTTGGTTGGGGGCAAATGACATATCCGCTGCGCAGCAGGGTTCGGATGTTCACAGCATATATGGTGCAGTCCTCAAAAAACTCGCCGCCAGTCCTAGTAAGTTGCTTGCTGTCCAACTTGACGATCTTGAGCAACAACAATTGCCAGTGAATATTCCCGGCACCGATCGTGAGTACCCCAATTGGCGTCGTCGTCTGGCGACACCAGCTGAACAGACTTTAGAACAGAACAGTCATTTAATGGCTGAGATAAAAAGGATTAGAGAGCAGGCATGAATTCAGCAAGTAAATCGCCCATTGTAACCCTCGACTACGCAGCACAAATCTCGGCATTAGATGCCGGGTGTTTTCGTGACGCCTTCTCTTTTCTGGGCTTACACAGTACCGGGCAAGGCTCAATTATAAGGGTGTACATGCCTGGAGCTTTGGCCGTATCAGTAAATGATGGACGCTACACCACAGCCATGCAACGCATCGGGCAATCTGCTCTGTTTGTCGTTGAGTTTAGCCGCGACGTTTCGTCGGGGTATCACCTGACAGTTGAATTTATTGATACGGTGATTACAAGCCGAGACGCTTATGACTTCAGTAGTGCGCTGGATGAGTCCGCGATGTATTTATTTAATGAAGGTTCTCTAGAACATGGTTACCTTCATTTCGGTGCAAGGGCTATTACCCATCAGGGCTGTAATGGTACGCAATTTTGCGTTTGGGCACCCAATGCGCGTAGTGTTTCTGTCATTGGCGAGTTTAACCATTGGCAGCCTTCGCAGCACTTTATGCGTTTTCATCCTGCCAGTGGAGTGTGGGATCTCTTCATACCTCATCTCACAGGCGAGCAGGGATACAAATATGCCATCGTCGGAGTCGATGGTGAGGTGACTGAACGCGCAGACCCGTATGCTGTTAAGATGCAGCAAGCGCCCGGTACCGCAAGTGTAATTCAGCCTGCTCAGCCGTGTATGATACTGAGTGATGCAGATAAGGTACAACGCCGAAAGCGCAATGCCATTGATGCCCCGATTTCGATATATGAAGTACACCTTGGCTCCTGGAAACGCAGAGTAGAAGAGAATAACCGTTATCTGACTTATCGTGAGCTGGCTGACGACTTATTGCCTTACGTTAAGGAGCTTGGTTTTACGCATGTTCAGCTAATGCCTATTAGTGAATACCCATTTGATGGTTCATGGGGTTATCAGCCAGTAGGGCTTTTTGCGCCAACTAGCCGCTTCGGCAGCCTTGACGATTTTCGCTATTTTATCACTCAATGTACGGCGCTGGAGCTGGGAGTATTGATTGATTGGGTGCCGGGCCACTTCCCATCGGATCCGCACGGTTTGCACCGATTTGACGGCACGCACTTATATGAACACGCAGATAGTCGTCAAGGTTATCATCCCGACTGGAACACTTTTATCTACAACTATGAACGTCCGGAAGTAAAAAGTTATTTGCTTTCTAATGCAAATTATTGGCTTGATGTCTTTAAGCTGGATGGCCTCAGAGTGGATGCTGTTGCTTCCATGTTGTATCTCGATTATTCGCGCAATGATGGCGAGTGGGTCCCTAATCAGTTTGGGGGCAGGGAAAACCTTGGAGCGATCGACTGCATTCAATCGGTCAACACCCGCAGCTATGGCAGGCATCCACATATCATGATGGTGGCTGAGGAGTCGACGGCCTGGCCTGGAGTCACTCAAGCTGTTGATCACAATGGATTAGGATTCGGCTTTAAATGGAACATGGGATGGATGAACGACAGTCTGAGCTATATGCAAAGAGACCCAATCCACAGGAAGTATCACCACCATGAAATGACCTTTTCTATGGCGTATGCGTACTCGGAAAATTACATTTTACCGCTTAGCCATGATGAAGTCGTACATGGCAAAGGGGCATTGCTGAGTAAAATGCCAGGTGACGATTGGCAGCAATTTGCTAACTTGCGGGCCTATTATGGCTTTATGTATGCTCACCCGGGCAAAAAACTGTTGTTTATGGGCAGCGAATTGGCACCCCGCACTGAATGGGATCATAACACGACACTGGACTGGTCATTGCTGGAATCATCCGCTCACCAGGGGATTTATCAGACCGTCAAATCGCTCAATCATTTATATAAAAACACCCCAGCTTTGTATGAGCTAGACAATTCGCCTTGTGGGTTTCAGTGGATAGATTGTCATAATGGTGACCAGTCAATTTTGAGTTTCGCGCGGTTCGGTAAATCCAGTGCTGATCTTGTCGTGGTAGTCAGTCACTTTACGCCGCAGGTGCTGCATAGTTATCGGATTGGTGTCCCCAAAAGTGGCATATATCAGGTGGTGTTTAACTCCGATGACAGTAGCCTGTATGGGAGTGGGACCACGCCAGTTGCGCATCAACAGCAAATGATACAAAGCAAGGCCATTGCCAGTCATGGCTTTGAACACAGTATTGAAATCACCATAGGCCCATTGAGCACTACCTATTTACAATATTTGAGTGCTGCTACGCCATGTTAACGTCGCACAGGGGCCAACCCTCTCCATTAGGTAGTACTTTGCATGAACAAGGGGTCAACTTTGCTGTGTATGCACCGGCGGCTACCCAGATGCAACTTTGCCTGTTTGATCAAAGTGGCCATAGTGAAATTGCTAAGGTCATTATGTACCGTCATGAGGGAGGGCTATGGTCTGTATTTGTTTCTCCGCTGCGTGCGGGAACATTATACGGCTATCGTGCAGATGGTGCTTATGTGCCTGAAAAGGGCCAGCTGTTTAATCAACATAAATTATTGTTAGACCCATATTGCAAAGATTTTCAGGGGGAGTTTACTTGGAGTGAGCGCCACTTTTGTCATTTGCCCGTTGGCACCCTTAACGAAAGTGACAATGCGGTAGATATGCCAAAATCCAGTGTCACAGACATTGCCCGATACGATGGTCAGAGACCAAATGTACCCTGGTCAAAAACCCTTATCTATGAATGTCATGTACGCGGAGCAACTAAGCATTGTGAGTTTGTGCCTAAGCCTTTGCGTGGCAAGTTCCTTGGCTTAAGTCATAGTAACTTTATTGCTCATCTTGCCAGTCTGGGGGTCACGACGGTGGAACTGTTGCCATGTCACGCCTTTATCTCTGAGCAGTTTTTAACGACTAAGGGGCTGAAGAACTACTGGGGCTACAACTCTTTAAGCTTTTTTGTGCCACATAAAGCGTTTTTGGTAGAAGGACAGATCAGCGAATTTCAGCAAATGGTTCGCGAGTTTCACCTTGCAGGCATTGAGGTGATCCTGGACGTTGTATACAACCACACAGCAGAAGGCGGGCTAGACGGACCAACCTTATCACTCAAAGGACTAAATAACACCGGGTATTATCGGATGGTGGGAGAGCAGGCCCATTATATCAACGATACCGGCTGTGGAAATACCCTTAATATCGATGATCCTTATACGCTAAAGCTGGTTATGGATAGCTTAAGGTACTGGGTTGAGTATATGGGGGTCGATGGATTTAGATTTGACTTGGCAACGATATTGGCCCGCACGGAGCACGGCTTCAATTCGCAGCACAGCTTTTTGCAGGCGATCGCACAAGATCCTGTGCTGAGTAAAGTTAAGTTAATTGCCGAACCCTGGGATGTTGGCCCGGGTGGCTACCAATTAGGTGGATTTCCCTCTCCGTGGCGTGAATGGAACGACAAATATCGAGATACGGTGAGACGGTTCTGGCGTGGAGATGCCGGTACTCTGTCGGAACTTGCGAAACGTGTGCATGGCTCTCATGAGTTGTTTGAACACAACCAACGCGGGCCGCTTAATTCTGTTAATTTTATCACCAGTCATGACGGGTTTACGCTCGCTGATTGGGTGAGTTATGAACAAAAGCACAACTTTGCCAATGGCGAGGAGAACCGAGATGGTCACAGTGAGAACATCTCGTTTAATTGCGGCATAGAGGGCCAGACGGAACAAGCACACATACTGGCACTGAGACATCAAATCCAAAAAAGCGCTCTGATTACGCTAATGATGTCAAAAGGTGTACCGATGCTAGCCGCGGGGTCGGAAATTGCGCATTCTCAGCAAGGTAATAATAACGCGTATTGTCAGGACAATGAGATTAACTGGTTGAGCTGGCCGCAAACCATTACCGAGCGACTGACTCACAGCCGACGTGTAAAGAGAGACTGGGATGATGGCCAGGAAAGTGCCTTGTGTGCTTGATAGCTCAGCTTCAGGAAATCAGGTGTCGTTATGCGATATTCCATCACCCGTTTTATATTCATACTCAAGATGAACGATTTAACATTAGCTGGTTCAACAAGGATGCACGTCCAATGTCTGAGGGTGACTGGCATGACAGCAATAACAAAACGCTGATCTATATGTTGACGGATACGCTCAGAAAGCAAAATTTATTGGTGATATTACATGCCGGCAGTGACGACGTTGAGGCTAAATTACCGGTTATTCCGGGCGTTGTCTGGCAGCTTTCACTCAGCTCTGTACATCCCACCGAAACCATCGAAAAAAGTCAACAGACTCAATCCCTGAGTGCACACAGTGCCTGGGTATATCAATCTCATAATGAGGATCTCAAGAATGACTAAGAAAACGTCAAATGTGTGTGTTGTAAAGCATTGGCAGGAAGCCCCAAAACTGGATGAAAGCACGCTGGCTGATGATTTGATGCGGCATTTTTACTATACCCTGGGACGTGACAAAGTTGGAGATTCAAAACATTATTTGTTTCAGGCGTTAGCGCTGACAGTCAGAGATAGGCTGGTAGCAAGATGCAGAGCAACTAACCAATACCTTGCCGACAACCAGTGTAAACGTGCAGCGTACTTGTCATTGGAATTTTTGATGGGCAGAGCGTTAGGTAACGCGGTGTTGAGTCTGGATCTGGAGAAACAAACGCGCGAAGCGCTAAAAGAATATTGCACCGAATTTGAATATGTTGAGCAGGCAGAGCATGATGCCGGGCTGGGTAATGGTGGCCTGGGTCGTCTTGCCGCGTGTTTTTTGGATAGTTGCGCGACGCTAGCTCTCCCCGTTATTGGTTATGGGATCCGTTATGAGTACGGTATGTTCAACCAATCAATGGAGCAGGGGTTTCAGATGGAGCAGCCAGACAATTGGTTACGTGAAGGCCACCCTTGGGAAATGCCAGCACCAGAGCAAGCCAGAGTGATCAAGTTTTTTGGTCACGTTGAGGCACACCAGGATAAACAGGGTCGTACTCATCGTATGTGGGTGAATACTCAGGATGTTCTGGCGGTACCTTATGACGTGCCTATTCCGGGATATCGAAATGGAGTTGTGAACACCTTACGACTATGGAAATCGGAAGCGACGGATGAATTTAACTTAAAGGAATTCAATGCCGGGAGCTATTCCGAGGCGGTTGCCAAGAAAAACCTCGCCGAGCAGATCACTATGGTGCTGTACCCGAACGACAGCAGTGAAAATGGGAAAGAGCTTCGACTTAGACAGCAGTATTTCCTGTCGAGTGCCAGTTTACAGGATATCTTGCATCAGTGGGTTGAGCAACACGGCACTGATTTTAGTGAATTTTCCGACTTACATGTGTTCCAGCTTAATGATACCCATCCGAGTATTGCAGTCGCAGAGCTGATGAGGCTCCTGATTGATGAGTATGAACTCGAATGGGAGCAGGCATGGTCAATCACCAATTCAACCATGGCCTATACTAACCACACTCTGTTGCCGGAGGCATTAGAAAAGTGGTCTGTGTCCTTGTTTGCTCGTCTGTTACCCCGCCTGCTGGAGATTATTTATGAGATAAATGCGCGCTTTTTATCGGAAGTGGCACTGATGTGGCCTGGAGATATGGAAAAGCAGCGTGCGTTGTCACTTATAGAAGAAGGTGATCATCCGCAGATCCGCATGGCTTATCTGGCAATAGTAGGAAGCTTTTCAGTAAATGGTGTTGCTGCATTGCACACAGAGCTACTTAAATCTGGTTTATTTCACGATTTTTATCAGCTCTGGCCTGCAAAATTTAATAACAAAACGAACGGTGTAACGCCCAGACGTTGGCTTGCTTACTGTAACCCAGCGTTGGCTGAATTAATTACCAGCAAGATTGGTGAACAATGGCAGGCGGACTACGCTGAAATCAAGTCATTGCGTCGTTACTACGATAACAAAGCGTTCCAGAGTCAGTGGCAATCGGTTAAACAAAGTAATAAGGCAAAACTTGCTAAGTTGGTGCAGGAACGTTGCGATGTGGAATTTGACGCCAGCATGATGTTCGATGTGCAGGTTAAGCGCATTCATGAGTACAAACGCCAACTGCTGAATATTCTGCATGTGATTTCTTTATATGACCGCATTCGCCGTGGCGATACTCAAGGCATGGTGCCCCGCTGCGTGTTGTTTGGTGGTAAGGCTGCACCTGGCTATGCAATGGCTAAGTTGGTAATTAAGCTAATCAATAATGTTGCGAATGTCGTTAATAAAGATGCGAAGGCCAAATCACTTCTTCGAGTCGCATTTTTCCCAAATTATAATGTAACGGCCATGGAAACAATTTGCGCCGCGACGGACTTGTCACAGCAAATTTCAACGGCGGGCAAAGAAGCATCTGGCACCGGGAACATGAAGTTTATGATGAATGGTGCACTCACCATTGGCACTCTGGATGGCGCAAATATTGAAATTAGAGAACAAGTGGGGGCAGATAACTTTTTCTTGTTTGGTGCTACCGCACAACAAGCAGAGGAAGTGCGCCAGCACTATGACCCAAATGCCATCATTCAATCCAGTCAGGCACTAAGTAATACTATGGCGCTGTTGGAAAGTGGCCATTTCAACTTATTTGAACCCGGCATTTTCAACGACATCATTGCCGCGATCCGCAGCCCTCACGATCCTTGGTTGGTTGCACACGACTTTGACAGCTACCTGGATGCACAACAACGTGCAGCAGAAACCTATCAGGACCAGTCGCAGTGGCTGAGAATGAGCATACTTAACACGGCCGCTAGTGGCAGTTTTTCTAGCGATCGCACTATTCAACAATATTGTGACGATATTTGGCGCTTAACCCCAATGCAGTAGATCGTAGATAGACTTTTTAATGGAGATAATGAATGCCCAGTTATGCAAACCGTTATATTAGTAACCTGACCAGAGAAACTTATGCATTGATCCTGGCTGGTGGTCGTGGTAGTAGGCTGCATGAGCTGACCGACTGGAGAGCAAAGCCCGCGGTGTATTTTGGAGGCAAACACAGAATAATAGACTTTCCGTTATCAAATTGCATTAACTCGGGGATCCGCCGGGTTGGCATAGCGACACAGTATAAATCGCACTCTTTGATCCGCCATGTCAACCGCGCTTGGGGTCACTTTAAGAAAGAGCTGGGAGAGTCAGTTGAGATTTTACCGGCGTCTCAGCGTTATGGTGACGAGTGGTACTGCGGTACAGCGGATGCCGTATTCCAGAATATGGACATTATTCGTCACGAGCTGCCTAAATATGTGATGATTTTATCAGGCGACCATGTTTATAGAATGGATTACGGTGCTTTGTTGGCAAAGCATGTCGAAACCGGTGCCGATATGACCGTATGTTGCCTAGAAGTACCGTGTGAGGATGCTGCCAATACCTTTGGAGTGATGACAGTTGATGAGAACAAGCGAGTCCGACGTTTTGATGAAAAGCCGGCTTCGCCAAGTGAGATCCCGGGTAAACCTGGCGTCTGTTTAGCTTCAATGGGCAATTACGTGTTCAACACGGAGTTTCTGTTTGAGCAGCTAAAGAAAGACGCGGAGCGCGAAGGTTCAGGCAGAGATTTTGGTCATGATATCATTCCGGCCATTATCGAAGAGCATAATGTATTTGCATTTCCATTTCGTGATCCCAGCCACCCGGGTCAACCTTACTGGCGTGACGTGGGCACACTAGATTCGTTCTGGGAAGCGAATATGGAGCTGGTATCTCCGCAACCACAGCTTGATTTGTATGACCCGAGCTGGCCAATTTGGACGTATCAGGAGCAGTTACCACCGGCGAAGTTTATTTTTGATGACGACGAAAGGCGTGGTATGGCTGTGGATTCAACGGTATCTGGCGGCTGTATTATTTCTGGATCCAGAGTACGAAAATCTCTATTGTTTTCAAATGTTCATGTACATTCGTATTGTGAAATAGAAGGCGCAGTGGTTCTGCCAGGTGTGGTGATTGAGCGCCATTGTCGTATCAAAAATGCCATTATTGATCGCAGCTGCCACATACCGGAAGGCATGGAGATTGGTTATGATCAGGAGCAAGATAAAAGAAATGGCTTCAGAGTCTCTAAAAACGGCATAGTGCTGGTGACCCGTGATATGCTTGTTGCACTAGAAAAGCAACAGCTGTTGGCAGGTCAGAACCAGGAAACGGCGTAAAAGGACAATCATGCATGTAGTTATGGTGGCAGCGGAAAATGACCGCTTGCCGAGTTGTAAAGTTGGGGGTGTTGCGGATGTGATCCGTGACATTCCTTATGCATTGGCAGAGCAGCAAATTCGCTGTTCTGTTATCGTGCCAGATTATGGCCAGTTCGAACTCAATCGGGAGTTTGTTGCAGATATTGCAGTACCTTTTAAACAGCATTTAGAAACCGCGACACTCTGGCGGGTCGCAAGTGACTCAGGCGTGGAGCAATATGTTGTGTCACATTCGTTGTTCTCACAACATGGTGGAGCCATTTATTGTAACGATGGCGATCAGCCATTTGCAACTGATGCCAATAAGTTTGCACTATTCTGTGCCGCAGTCAGCGAGCTGCTTGAGCATGAGATGATAGGGCCGGTTGATGTGCTGCATCTACACGATTGGCATGCCGCTGTGGTGGCAGTCCTGAAAACGTTCAGCCCTCGTTTTGTGAATTTAAAACAGATCAAAACTGTCTATACGGTGCATAATCTCGCTTTGCAGGGGATCCGGCCTTTTAAGCATGATGACTCCAGTCTGGAATCCTGGTTTCCAACTCTGAGCTATGATGGTAGTCGGATATGTGATCACATCTACCCCCATTGTTTTAATCCTATGCGCGCTGCAATAAACCTGGTAGATAAAGTACATTTGGTCTCACCAACCTATTGCCAGGAAGTACAGCTAAGCAGCGATCACGAAAGTGGCTTCTTTGGGGGAGAAGGGTTGGAGCATGATATGCAAGCTGCTGACAGAGCAGGTCGGCTGGCAGGCATTCTCAATGGGTGTATTTATTCTCAGGATACTGAACAGGGCGCAGAAATCTCGCTGAGCCACTACTGTGATTTGGCGGAGCAGGCGCTGCTCGTATGGATGTCCAAGCGATCAGAACTAATGCCTGCTCATTACATTGCTCACCAGCGTGTCATTCAGTGGCGTCAACATGGTCAATTTCGTCGCCCATTGGTCACCAGTGTTGGACGTTTAACGGATCAGAAGGCGCTTTTGCTCAGACAACCAAAAGAGGGTCAACTGATCCTGGATAAGGTGGCAGCCTTGATAAATGATTACGGCGGTGTATTGGTTATTCTGGGTTCAGGCGATCCGCATCTTGAGTATCTGTTTACTCAGGTCATGGCCCGTCACAGTAATGTTATGTATTTACAAGGATATGGACAAGCATTGGGCGATCATCTGTATGACCTCGGTGACTTGTTCCTGATGCCCAGTTCGTTTGAACCCTGCGGGATCAGTCAAATGTTGGCTATGCGTGCCGGGCAGCCTTGTCTTGCCCATCAGGTTGGTGGGCTAAAAGACACCATTGCACATGAAGAAACAGGCTTTCTGTTTGGTGGACGTAACCTGTCTGAGCAGGCAGAGCAGTTACTTGAAGGCTTAAAGCAGGCGCTCGATATACATAGGCATGAACCGCAAAGGTACCGTGATATTAAGGACAATGCAAAAGCGCAACGATTCAGTTGGGATACCATTGCCAGTCAATATATCGAAAAATTGTATGAGTAGGCGTTTGCCTGCTCGCTCTGCTATCGACTATTCTAATACATTAATGTTTTAGTTTGATTTTTTTTCTAATGAAATGGGGTTAAAATATTCCCCATTAAGACAAACTAATAAAACAAAAGTGCTATTAATTGAGCAGTAGATAGCTGGGAGCAGTGATTTGAAAGTGTTTGTGGCAAGGCAGGCCATCTTTAACAGGAAGAAACAGGTGGTTGCGTATGAATTGCTGTTTCGAGATGGTAAACAAAATTGCTTCCCCAACATTGCTGACGATGCCGCGACAGCGCGGCTCATCATGGACAACCAGCTCAATCTGGGCACTCGATATCTGACTTCTGGTAAAAAGGCACTTATCAATATCGGAGAAGAGTCGCTTAATCAAGAGCTCGCGCATTTTCTGCCCAGCAGTGATGTGATCCTGGAGTTGTTGGAGACGATCCCCCCGACAAAAGACAATTACGAACGAGTCAGGTCGCTGTTTCACAATAACTACCGATTGGCATTGGATGATTTCACCTACTCTAAAGACTGGGAGCCCTTTCTTAAACTGGTCCGCCTCATCAAGTTTGATTTGGTTGAAAGCCCACTGGATACAATCGGCCCGCTCGTTGAGCAATTGAAAACACGCAAAAACCTTAAATTATTGGCTGAAAAAGTAGAAACCGAAGAAGAGTTCGTCGAGGCAAAAAAGATGGGTTTCACCTTTTTCCAGGGTTACTTCTTTGCAAAGCCCACGATGATTTCTCAACAAGACATTGAAATAAACTATGCTATAGTCATGTTGATCTACGCAGAGGTATTGAAGCCACATATGAATTTGGGGCGGATTTCGGAGCTGTTTGCCCAGGACACGGCCCTGGCTTACAAGTTGTTGCGGTTGATCAACTCAGGGGTTTTTCCAATAAAGAGCCGCATTGAATCTCTCAAGCAGGCTTTGGTGTATCTGGGGAATGAACGTGTACTCAAGTTTGTGAACCTGATTATGACAGCTCATGTAGCAACGAATAAACCAACCGAGCTAACTCGTCTCAGCATCGTTCGTTCACGTTTTTGTGAGCTCATCGCACAGCAAATTGCGCCGGGCATAGCCGGTATGAGCTTTCTGGCCGGGTTGTTCTCCTTACTGGATGCTATTTTGGATAAGCCAATGGAGCTGTTAGTTGGCCGATTACCTTTTCCAGAGATGATCCATGATGCGCTGCTGGGTAAATCAAACACTTTGTATTATATCTTAAATGTAGTCAGGGCTTATGAAAGCGGCAGCTGGTGGGCATTACAGGAAGCCTGTGCGATGCTAAATATGGAAGATGAAAGCTTACCAGAGTTTCATGCATCTGCTGTTACCTGGGCTGACATGTATCGCGACCACGTTTATTAATGTGAGAAATCAATACCTTGATAGCCTGAGAGGGTTTGCATTACTGGGGCTGAGCCTGACAAACTTATTCTTTATGGCAAACTTTGCCTATGGTTATGTTCCCCCAGTTACACGCGACGGGATGGAATCTGCTTTGTCGCTTTTAACCACTTTGTTTGCCGACGGTCGTTTTCGAACGCTGTTTTGCCTGGTGTTTGGTGCAGCCTTAGTGATTCAGTATAAAGCGCAAAACAAGGGGGAAGATAATCTCTTTGTTATCAAATCCCGTTTATGTGTGCTGGGCTTGTTTGGTGTGCTACACGGTTACTTACTCTGGCCCGGAGACATTCTGCTGAATTATGCGTTGTCCGGGTTGCTGGCGCTAATGTGGCTGGATGCAAAAGATAGATTGCTAAGCGCGGCGCTACTGACAGTCCTTCCGGTTATTTTGCTGGTGATACTCAGCATCCTTGTCGGTGAACCTGGTTTTGACAGATCAAGTGCCGAGTATGCAACTTTACTGAGTTCTTTGCCGGTAAGTTATGCCCAGTTGCTGAGCCAGAATATCACCCATTTCAACATGATGATCATTCTTATCCCGTTGGCAACTTTGTGGAATACACTAGGTTTGATGCTTTTAGGGATGGAACTTTTTGAACGAGGTTGGTTTTCAGGGCAGCGTTTTGTCTCTGGTAAGATGATGTGGACTTGGTGGTGGGGAAGTGTGCTTGCATCCTTGCTACTTTGGTCAAATAACGAAACCACTGTGGGGCACATGCTGGAAACATTGAACTGGTTGGCTGCAATACCTATGGCCTTATGTTATTTGGTGCTGTTACAAGCCATCCGCCAACTTTGGCCCAAGCTTAGCTTGGTATTTGCGATAGTGGGGCGTTATTCCCTGTCTTTGTACTTGCTACAATCAGTGGTTGGGATTTTGGTATTTCATTTTCTTTTTCCTGCGACCAGGGTGTCTTTTACTCGCGTCGAGTATTTTGGGTTTTTCCTGGCGCTGACCCTGGTTCAGGTGATTTTAGCTATACTGCTTGATAGGGCAAAGAAAACTGGCCCTGCTGAGTATTTATTGAAGCGTTGCGTGCGGCGCCTTAGTGATATGTAACATTTAAAAGGCTGTTTATTGTGAAGTTGTTGCAGTGTATTTTATTGAGCTGGGGGTTGTTTTTTGCCCCTTTGAGTTGGGCTAAGGCCGATTTTTCAGTACTTTTAGTGAACCCTTCTATTTCCGGTGAGCCGTTTTGGCAAAAAGTCGAATCTATTGCTCAGGCCGCCAGTAAGCAGCTGAATGTAAAACTGGACGTGATTTACGGTGATGGCAGTCGCTACATTCAGCTGGAAGAACTACAGAAATACCTAGAATATCGAGCAACACCTGATTTTGTTGTTTTGATGCTATACCCCGGCAATGCTGAGCAACATCTGGATTTGCTGGAAAAGTACGGAATACAGTACTTAACCTTAGAACAAACCATTAATGGGCCTGAGCAGGTGGAGGTTGGCAAACCCGGACAAAGATATAAAAATTGGTTGGGCGAGATTTACTTTGACAATTTCCGGGCAGGAGCGGACCTGGCCCAGGCTTTGACCGAGTCATTGCGCGAGAAAAGGCCTTCAGTTAAACCTCAGGCTCTTGCAATCAATGGCCATTATGGCAGTGAGTCGGATGCCCGAAATCAAGGCGCGCAGTCTTTTTTTGGTAGCCAGGGCGTTGCTTTGCAACAATCCATTTATGCAAGCTGGTCAAAAACCCAGGCGATGGAAAAAACGCAGCGTTTACTCAAACGTTACCCCAATACAAATATAATCTGGAGTGCATCAGATCTGATGGCGATGGGGGCACTAAGTGCGGTTAAGCAGCGCGGCGAGAAGGAGCAGACCTTCGTAGCCATAGGCGGATTTGACTGGCTCAATGACACGCTCAGGTTGATAGAAAAGGGTGAATTGCAGGCCTCGGTCGGTGGTCACTTCATCATGGGTGGGCTGGCTATTTTGTCTCTGCATGATAAGTTTCATGGCCATTCCTATTGGCAAACCAACCAATCGATTACTTATCCTCTCGTGGTCATTAATGAACACAATGTGCATCGCTACATATGGCTGGCCGAGAAAATTGACTGGACAGGCGTGGACTTCAGCGGGTTTAGCTTGCTTAACAATAAACAATCAAATTACTTGGTGTCTCCGACGTTTTTAGCCAAAGACAATGCCCCAGGCGTCATTGGCGACTGAGCAAGTTATAACGTTAGCTAAGTTAGAGCCGCCACTAGCTGATGAAATATTTCTACTGGCGATGAAATTTTGTTACCATGCGCCCCCCGTAACTGCCCGTTGGTCATGCAGCCCCGACTCTGAGCCCATGTGCCGGATATCGGACAGTATTGACTCATTGCACAGAAAAAGAAAAGTGCCCCTTTATGAATGAACCTAAGCGACTAAATAAATACATCAGCGAAACCGGGTTTTGTAGCCGCAGAGAGGCGGACACCCTGATCAGTGACGGCCGTGTCAGTGTTAATGGTCAGATTGCCGAAATGGGTCTGAAAGTCAGCGATGCAGACACCATTTTGGTTGATAATAAACCGCTCAAAGCCAAGCCGAAGCGGGTGTACATCGCTTACAATAAACCCGTTGGTGTGACCTGCACAACAGAGCGAAAAATAAAAAGCAATATTGTCAGTGCCATTCAGTATCCGGAGCGTATTTTTCCTATTGGCCGTTTAGACCGGCCTTCAGAAGGGCTGATCTTTTTGACCAATGAGGGCGATATCGTCAACAAAATATTGCGCGCTGGCAATAATCATGAAAAAGAATATGTGGTAACCGTCAATAAGCCTGTCACCGATGCGTTTATAAAGGGTATGCGCTCGGGCGTGCCAATTCTTGGCACTGTGACTAAAAAGTGTTTTGTCAAAAAGACCGGGGCCAGACAGTTTACCATTGTTTTAACTCAGGGGCTGAATCGTCAGATCCGACGTATGTGTGAATACTTTGATTTTGAAGTACAAACACTGAAGCGTGTGCGGATCATGAATGTGAACCTCAACGGTTTAAGACCTGGACAGTGGCGCCACCTGAGCGAGTCTGAAATGGCAGAGATTAATGCTTCAATTGAAGGTTCATCGAAGACCGAAGAGGCGTCTGTGGATACGTATAAACGTACGCAGCGTCACACTGCGAAACCGCGTCAAGATGGTGAAACAGCTAGCAGAGGGCAAAGCAGAAAGTCTGCGTCTGAGCAAAAGCGTAAGCGCTCAGACAATTCACATGGTGATAATACAGCAAATCGTGATAGACCGAAAAGTCGCTCGGGCGCTAAGCCAAAAGGCAGGGTGAAAGGGACTTTGTCTCTCAAAAAATAACTAAAAAAAGGGCCGCTCACTGCGGCCCTTTTTTATTTTGGTGCGGTTACTTTGAAGAACAAACAGTAAATTACGGGAAGTACTATCAAAGTGAGCACGGTGGCAAAACCTAGGCCAAACATAATGGTGACTGCCATGGATTTAAAAAATACATCGAATAGGAGCGGGATCATACCTAAAATGGTTGTCACGGCCGCCATCGATACGGGCCGTACACGACTGACCCCGGAATCAAACACCGCCTGATAGGGGGCTTTTCCGCTATCCAGTTCCAGGTTGATTTGATCCATCAAAACAATGCCATTTTTAATTAACATGCCAGACAGACTGAGCAGTCCCAGCAGTGCCATAAAGCTAAATGGTGCCTGAAATATGACCAGCCCCGCGGTTACGCCAATAATAGCCAGCGGCACAGTGCTCCAGATGACCAATGGTTTACGCACTGAGTTAAATAGCAACACTGTGATGATAAACATGGATAAGTATCCAAGCGGGAGTGAGCCAAAAATGGCCTTCTGAGCTTTACTGGACGACTCAAACTCACCACCCCACTGCATTTCATAGCCTTGCGGTAACTCGATTGCTTCAATGTCGGCGCGGATCCGGGCAAACAGTTTAGCCGGTGTTTCATTGCCAATCACATCATGATCTGCCATGACGGTAATTGTGCGTTTGCGATCCCGACGCATGATCAGGCTGTCTTCCCAAATGACTTCAACGTCATCGAGGATCTGGCCCAGCGGCACATATACATTGAGCACAGGGCTGAAAATTTGCAGGTCGACCAGGTTTTCAACGTTGCGACGTTCAACCTCGGGTGCTCTGGCCACAATCGGTAGCATTTTAGTGCCATCCCGATATAAACCTACTGTGTTGCCCGACACACTTGTCAGCAACAGCTGGTCCAGGTCAGATTTACTGATCCCCAGTCGCCGCGCTTTTTGCTCATTAAAGACTGGCTCAAGTACTTTAGAACGCTGACGCCAGTTATCACGAATATTAAATGCACCGGCGTCTTGTGCCAGGCGGTTTTTAGCTTGATCAGCTAGCCTGCGTAGTACAACAGGATCGGGACCAGAGAAACGCGCTTCGATTTTTGCATCTGTAGACGGGCCAATTTCCATGCGTTTGATTTTAAGCTTTCCATCCAGCTCGTTGTGGGCAGAAAATTCTCTTACTTTCGCTATCATAGTCGCAACGGCTTCTCTGTCACTCACCCGAATGATCAGCTGACCATAGGATGCATATTGCTTTTCCGGGCTGTAAGTCAGCATAAATCGGGGGGCACCCTGACCAATGGTCGTTGTGATCTCCTCAACCAGCTCGTCGGATTGCAAAAATGCTTCCAGCTTTTCCAGATTATCTGCTGTACTTCGAATGTCAGCGCCCTGATAGTGCCAGTAATCGACATAAAACATGGGCGTATTGGAAGCAGGGAAGAACGATTGCTTTACTGACTTAAAGCCAACCATCGCACAGCCAAGGAGCGCGAGCATCGCGATAACAGTGGTCCAGCGGAACCTCAAACACACACCAAGTAGAGCCTTGTATGCGGTAAAAATCATACCCTGATAAGGGTCATCCGTCTCTTTGCCTCGCTGAATGTCTTCTTTGAACAGCATGTTGGCAAAAAAGGGGGTCAGGGTAATGGCAGTAACCCAGCTGAGTAGTAGCGAGATCAGGAGTACCCAAAACAGCGAGCCAGCAAATTCTCCACTGGCATCTGAGCTCAGCCCAATTGGGGCGAAAGCGGTAATACCAATCACAGTTGCACCTAACAAAGGCCACTTGGTTTGCTCTACAATATTAACCGCTGCTTTTATCTTGCTTTGTCCACGTTTGAGGTTGATTAGGATCCCTTCTGTGACCACAATAGCGTTATCGACCAGCATACCCAGCGCGATGATCAAAGCGCCAAGTGATATACGTTGTAAGTCAATTGCGAACATCTTCATGAAAATGAAGGTGCCGAGCACTGTTAGAAGCAAGATACCGCCAATAAGAATGCCACTTTTAACACCCATAAAGATCAATAGCACGACAATGACGATGGCAACGGCTTCAAGCAAGCTGACAATAAATCCGTCTACGGACTTCTCCACTTCCATTGGCTGGTTGTAAACGGTGTGGACTGACATACCATGAGGGCGTTGATATTCCATTGACGTTAGGTGTTTCTCTATGGCCTTACCGATTTCTACCACATTAACACCAGAGCTGAAGGAAATACCCAGGAGCAAAGATTGATCGCGATTGTAACGGGTAATATGCGTTGGGATCTCAGCGTACTCGCGTTTTACGGTGGCAACGTCGCCTAAGTAGATCAACTCTTTGGCACCGGGCTTAGAGATCAGTAAGTCTTCGAGTTCAGAAACTTGACTAAACTCGCCTGTGGGGTGAATTCGGATAGATTCGTCTCCAACACGGATTTTACCCGCGTTAGACACGCTGTTTTGGGTCTGCAGCAGTGAAAAAATACGGTTGTGGGATATCCCCAATTGTGACAGCTTCTGACTTGAAATTTCAACAACCACCTGCGCTTGCTGTTCTCCTGCTATGGTTACTTTACTGACGCCATCCACCAGTACCAGTTCTCGTTTCAGGTAATCTACGTATTCTTTTAGCTCTTCATAAGAATAGCCATCGCCCGTTACCGCATATAACACGCCATATACGTCCGCAAAGTCATCCATTACTTTGGGCGTGAATACGCCAGGAGGCAGGTCTGGTTTTAAGTCGTTTATTTTACGTCTTAGCTCATCCCAAATTTGTTTCAGGTCTTCCTTTCGGTAAGTACTTTTCATCTCCACCGTGATCTGCGATTGGCCCGGTGATGAGATAGAGGTAACGTAATCCACATAAGGCAGGCTCTGGATGGCATTCTCTATGGGATAGGTGACTTCCTCCTCAACTTGCTGCGGTGATGCACCTGGATACACTGTGATCACCATGGCTTTTTTGAGTGTAAACTCCGGATCTTCCAGTTGCCCCAGGCCAAAGTACGAAACTGTGCCTGCTAAAAGCAACAGCAGTGCGAACATTGCACTGATCACCTTATTTTCAATAGACCATTTGGCAAGACTCATTTTACAGGCCTCGCTCTTTGGTCCATGGGCGTACTTTCAGGCCTTCCCTAAGGTGATGGACTCCGGCCGAGACAATGACCTCGCCAGGTTTTAATCCACTCTTGATTTCGAAACCTTGCTGGCGCAACTGACCAGGCTGGACAGCACGTTTAGACACCAGTTGGGTCTTAGGATCATATATCCAAACGTAATGGTTGCCTTTCGCTGCTTGCGTTTGTTCGGAAAATACCGCTTCATTCGGTACTATGATTTCCGATGTGTTGTGGTTGGTGATCTTGCTGGGATCGACATAGACATGACCTGTCATCCCGGCGAGCAAATTAAAGTCCTCTGGGATGGGCAGAGAGAAGACAACCTTGTAGGTCAGCGTCGCAGGGTCGGCTTGCGTATCCCATTCTTTAATATTCAGCAGATAAGATTTATCCGGGTAACCATCAAAAATGACGGTTGGATGATATTCGAGATCTTTATTAACCCGAGCAACCAGTTTTTCAGGCACCTGGATGATCACATCCATACGGTCTCGTGTCTCAAGGCGTAAAATATTCTGTTTTGCGACTATGTTTTCATAGTTTTTCACGAAAACTTTGGCAATCGTACCGTCGAATGGGGCTCTGAGCTCGCTATTTTCGAGGTTGGTTTGGGCTATTTTGAATGCTGACTCGGCAACTTGTTCGTTTGCTAGTGCCTGATCATATTCCGCTTTACTGGCAATCGATTTTTTATATAAAGACTCGATCCGATTAAGCTGGGCAACGGCGAGTTCAAACTGGGCTTTTCGCTGTTGATATTGAAGATCAAAGTCTTCCGGGTCGAGTTTTGCCAGAAGCTGCCCTTTTTGCACTTCCTGACCGGCCAAAACAGGAAACTCCATCAGTTCCCCATTAACCCGAAAAGCAAGATAAGAGCCCTGGTTTGCCACAACTTCCGCAGGAAAGCTGCGTAACAGACTGGCTTGAGGGTCAGACACGGTATGCAATTTAACCGGGCGAATGACCTGAGTTGCAGTGGTTTGCTGTGTGGCATCCTGACATGCGGATAATAACAACAAGGCTGGAAAAAAGAGTGCGAGTTTATTCACCAAAATTACTCCCTCAGACTAAAACTTAGTGCAGGATAATGAATTTGGGCATAAAATAAAAATTATTAAAACTTTGGTATAAAATAAATTTTATTTATGAAGTTGGCAGATATTCAGGTACTTGATGCCGTTGCAAATGCACAAAGTTTGAGCGAAGCGGCAAAACATTTATATAAGTCACAGCCCGCTGTTACGCAAGCGTTAAAACGCTTGTCTGATGAACTGGGGTTTGCGTTGGTTACGCGTGAGGATTATCGGATCCGACTTACCGAGCAGGGGAAGCGTTTTCATCAGCATGCTCAGAAGTTGCTGGAACACCATAATCATTTAAAGACCCTGGCGGATGAGTTTTCACAGGGCAATGAAGCAAAATTTCGCATTTGTTATGAACCTATGTGTCATCAGGAAACGTATAACGCCCAGATAAGTAGCACCTTTAAGCAATTTCCTTCTACTGAACTAGTGATCTCAAGCGGTAGACGTTTTGTCGCATTGGAGCAGGTAAACGCCGGCGCTGCCGACTTAGGAATTGGGCCCTGGTTTGATCTGTTTCATGCAACCGGTGAACTAGAATCCATCGCGATAGGTGAAACCAAGCTTGGTGTTGTGGCTAAGCGTGGGCTGTTGCCCAAGCGTATGTACTATGATGAATTGAGCCTATATCCTTGTCTGGCAATGGTTGAGAGTGGTTTCGACTTTGACAGTGAAAGGCTGGCGTATTCTCGTGGATTACACGTGATGAAACTGGATGATGTCAGTACCATTAAACTATTCTTATCCCAGGGAGTCGGATTCGCCCTTACCAGTCTCAATACTTGCAGGCAGGAGTTAGAAAGCGGCGAGCTGGAACGTATAGAGATAATAGACCGACAGCATGAATTCACAGCAGCAATTCACGCTTTTCGTCGACATCAGGGTCATTATGGGCCGGTTGCCAGACATTTGTGGCAACAGTTCACGGCATTAGGAGCGCAGTTTGCAAGAGGAAACTAAAGAGGAATTCAGAATCAGGGTATTTACACTGATAGGCGCAATTCCGGTTGGAAATGTCGCAACGTACGGGCAAATTGCCGGTCTGGCCGGTGCACCTAAGCATGCTCGGGCAGTTGGATACTTGTTAAAGCACTTACCGGCAGGGTCAAGTTTGCCGTGGCACAGAGTGATTAACAGTCAGGGAAAAATTTCTTTTCCGCCTGAAAGCAGTAAGTTTATCGAGCAGAGTCAACTATTACGCTCGGAAGGAGTGCAGGTACAGGGTGGCAAAATTGCCTTACGACAGTATCAATGGTGCTAAATCTATCCGTCATTTTTGAGTTATGGAGAGAGCAATGATTGAGCAAGCTTTTAACTTTAACAGCCCCATAAAAATAGGGATCAGCGCGTGTCTTGCTGGAGACAAAGTCCGTTTTGATTCAGGGCACAAACGCAGCAACTTTTGTATGGATGAGTTGGCGCAGTACGTTGAGTATGTGCGTTTTTGTCCAGAGGTGGCTATCGGGTTACCTATCCCAAGAAAGACGATCCGTCAGGTGAGAGTAGAGGATGTGATCAAAGTTGGTCCGGCGCACAGCGATGAAGACTATGCACCCGATTTAGCTGAATATGGGAAAAAGGTGTCTGAGGATCATGGTAATCAGCTGTCGGGTTATATCTTTTGCGCAAAAAGCCCGAGTTGTGGTATGGAGCGGGTTAAGATCTACAACGAAGCTGAGACAGGCAATACCTCTGAAGGCATAGGTATATTTGCCGAGCAGATCATGGCGCGCAACCCTTTATTACCTTGTGAGGAAAATGGCCGTCTGAATGATATGCATCTGAGAGAAAATTTTGTGATGCGGGTCTACGTATACAAGAGCTGGCAAGAACTGGTGGTTACCAATCCTGGCTTACATGAATTGACTAATTTCCATGCCCGTCATAAGTACTTGCTGATGAGCCATAATTACGAGGCCTATCGTGACCTTGGCAGACTGCTTGCAGAGGGCAAAGGAGTCCCGCTTGATGAGCTCAGAAAGACATACATCAGTGGCCTGATGGAGGCATTGTCGAGCCCGGCAAGACGTAAGGACCAGGCTAACACATTATCGCACTTACAGGGGTATTTTAAGAAAGTACTGGGTAAGGTTGAGAAACAGGAGCTGTGCCGGGCGATTGATGACTACCGCATTGGTCAGGTTCCGCTACAGGTCCCACTTACCTTGTTGCGTCACCATTTGATCATGCACCCAAATGACTACCTGATGCAGCAAGTCTATTTTCACCCTTATCCTAACGAGCTTAAGCTGAGGTTCGCGATTTAATGTCTACATTGTTTTGGTTTCGGCGTGATTTGCGCGTTTTTGGCAACGAAGCGCTTATAGCTGCGGTTGAAAATGGTGCGCGCGATGCACTCTTTTTGGTGTGTGAGCAGCAATGGCAAGCGCACAATGCAGCACCTGTACAGGTTGATTTACTTAAGCGGCGGGTTATTTGGCTAGGGCATAAACTGGCTGAGTTGGGTGTGCGCCTGCACGTGCTAGATGCAGGTGATTTTACTCAAGTGCCCGCAGTGGTGTCTCAGTTTTGTCAGGTGAACGGCGTTGCGCAGGTTTACGCTAACCGTGAGTATGAAGTAAATGAACAAGACCGAGATAACGCGTGTCAGCAAGCCGGTGTGCAATTGCACTTATTTGATGGTGATTTGATTGCCCCACCGGGCAGTGTAACGACGGCCAGCAATGAGATGTACAAAGTGTTTACGCCGTTTAAAAAGGCCTGGCTTAAACAGTACGAGCAACAGCACTTTTACCTGCCCGGCTGGCCTGAAATAAACGCAGCTCCATTTGAATGGGAAGCCCCAGAGTTACTTACAGGGGAGGGTGTTTCAGATAAATGGCCAGTTGATGACGAAACTCTGGTAAAAGTTGTACAGTCGTTTATTCAGGAAAAAATGGTCGATTACAAAGCTAATCGGGATTTTCCTGGTGTCAAAGGCACCTCTGGGCTTAGTCCTTACCTGGCATTAGGAATTGTGTCAGTGAAGCAGCTATTAGCAGAAAGTCAGCTCCATTTTCCCGAACTGTTGCAGATGACCAGTGCACCAGCGTTTAGCTGGATCAATGAATTGATTTGGCGCGAGTTTTACCGACATCTTATCTGCGCTTATCCAAAGTTATGCAAAGGGGTTAACTTTAACGAAAAGTATAATCACGTTGACTGGCGACAGGACGATGCCCACTTTAAAGCGTGGTGCGAGGGCAATACAGGTTACCCTATTGTCGACGCCGCAATGCGACAGCTTAACCAGACCGGGTGGATGCATAATCGTTTACGTATGATTGTAGCGAGCTTCTTAACCAAGCATTTGCTTATAGACTGGCGTAAGGGCGAGCATTACTTTATGAGCAAGCTGATTGATGGTGATCTGGCAAGCAACAATGGTGGCTGGCAATGGGCTGCCAGTACTGGGTGTGATGCACAGCCTTATTTTAGGATCTTTAACCCTATCAGCCAAAGTGAAAAGTTCGATCCGCAAGGAGATTTCATTCGTAAATTTGTGCCGGAGCTGAGCGAAGTACCGGCAAAATCGATCCATTTCCCTCATGATTATATGCAGGCTTTTGGTATAAGTGGGTACATGAAACCGATAGTTGACCATAAAGCAGCACGGGAAAGAGCGCTTGCTGCGTTTAAGGTTTAACCTATTGCTTACTGTGCTCCTCGGCTCAGGTCTGACGGGGCGTGAGGCGTAGTGCATGAAAAGTGAGCAAAAAGTGGGTGTTTTTGTGCCCGTTATGATTACATCCCCGTCAGATAAGGCGAATTAGCTTAAATATTTTAGTTAAAACGGGATTTTAGGCTTGCACAAAGAAAAAAAATGGATAACCATAGAATCCGCTTCGGCAAATTATAAAAACATAGGAATTATACAATGAATAAAGCTCAACTAGTTGAAAAGATGGCGGCTGACGCTGAGATCTCAAAAGCTGCAGCGACACGCGCGCTGGAAGCATTCACTGGTGCTGTAACTCAGTCTCTTAAAGATGGTAACTCAGTGGCACTGGTTGGTTTTGGCACTTTCTCTGTAAAAGAGCGTGCAGCGCGTACGGGTCGTAACCCGCAAACTGGCGCTGAAATCCAAATTCCAGCGGCAAATATCCCTTCTTTCAAAGCGGGTAAAGGCCTTAAAGATCAGGTTAATCCTTAATAGAAAAAGGGGCTTAAGCCCCTTTTTTTAGCACTCTACATTCTATTATCCCTTGAGTGCTTTATCTCCTCTCCCTATTCCCACAGTACCAGAACGAACTACCTCAATAATATCGCTCTCATGCCTAAGCATATCCAGGAATGAAGCTATTTTATCGCTGCTACTGGCCAGCTGAACCGTATAACTGCGTTTACCCATATCTAGTATCATACCCCCAAATACGTCTGTAACGCGTGTTACAGAGGCCCTGGTTTGCTCGTTACCTGCAAATACTTTGACCAGTAATAGTTCTCTTTCAATATGACTTGAGTCTGTCAAGTCAATGATCTTAAGTACATCAACCAGCTTGTTTACTTGTTTGGTTATCTGTTCAACAACCCGGTCGTCGCCCTGAGTCGTAATGGTGATCCGCGATAGTGTTGTGTCGTCGGTTGTGCCCACTGTCAGACTGTCGATATTGTATGCGCGTTGAGAAAATAACCCCACTATGCGAGATAAAGCGCCAGGTTCGTTTTCCAGTAATATAGATAAAATTCTGCGCATTATGCTTTTACTCCCTTTTTCAGCCACATATCATCGATGGCACCTAGTTTGATTTGCATAGGATAAACGTGTTCATTTTCGTCTACGCGAATATCAAGGAACACCAACCTGTCAGTGATGGAAAATGCTCTTGCCAGTGCATCATCCAGTTCATCAGGATGATCTACTCGGATCCCTATGTGGCCATAGCTTTCGGCCAAAGCCACAAAATCTGGCAAAGACTCCATATAAGAGCTGGAGTGACGTCCACCATACATCATATCCTGCCACTGCCTGACCATGCCTAAAGAGCGGTTGTTCAAGGAGACTATTTTGACATTCAGGCCATACTGGAGGCAGGTGGAAAGTTCCTGAATGTTCATCTGAATTGACCCATCTCCTGTAACGCATACAACGTCAGCTTCAGGGTAGGCTACTTTTACCCCCATCGCAGCGGGCAGGCCAAAGCCCATGGTGCCGAGACCACCTGAATTGATCCATTGCCTTGGGTTTTTAAACGGATAATATTGAGCAGCAAACATTTGATGCTGACCTACATCTGAACTGATATAGGCATTACCCTGGGTAACCTCGTAAAGCTTCTCTATGACCGTTTGCGGTTTAATCACGGTGTTCTGTGTATCATATGCTAAACAGCGCTGCTCACGCCATGCTGTGATTTGTTGCCACCACGATTCCTGAGCTGCCCGATCAATACGCAGGGCGCTTTTCTCTATCGCGCTTTGCAGTTGTGAAAGTACAGTTTCTAAACTTCCAACGACGGGAATGTGCGCCTGAATGGTTTTTGAGATTGAAGTCGGGTCAACATCGACATGGACTATGGTGGCATTTGGGCAAAACTTTTTGACGTTATTGGTTACCCGATCATCAAAACGTGCTCCCAAAGCGAGGATTACGTCGGCATTGGCCATGGCTTTGTTGGCTTCCAAAGAGCCATGCATGCCCAGCATCCCCACAAAGTTTGGATGCGTGCCGCTGATCCCGCCCAGACCCATTAGAGTGTTTGTAATAGGCGCGTTTAGGGTTTCAACCAGCTCAGTTAATTGCTCAGATGTATTTGAAAGAATGATGCCGCCACCTGAATACACAACCAGCCGTTTGGCGCCCAGAATTGCATCTACCGCTTTTTTGATCTGGCGAGAATGCCCTTTAGAACTGGGGTTGTAGGTACGCATATCAATTCGAGCGGGCATTTCATAGGCGTATTTAAGTTGTGGGTTCAGAATATCCTTGGGCAACTCAACGACGACAGGACCTGGTCTGCCTGAGCTTGCCAGATAGAAAGCTTTTGCCAGTACAGTCGGGATTTGTTGGGCATCACGGCAGTTAAAACTATGTTTAACAATTGGACGTGAGCAACCAACAATGTCTGTTTCCTGGAAAGCATCATCGCCAATTAAATTAGATGGTACCTGGCCTGATAAGACAACCATAGGAATACTATCCATATAAGCCGTAGCAATACCTGTTACACAGTTTGTCGCCCCTGGGCCAGACGTAGCCAGCACGACTCCAGTCTTGCCTGTACTTCTGGCGTAGCCATCTGCCATATGCGTGGCTGCCTGTTCGTGTCTAACCAGGATATGCTCAATGTCATCTTGTGCAAACAGTGCATCATACAAATCCAGCACAGATCCGCCTGGGTAGCCAAATATATAGTCAACATCGAGCTCAGTCAGCGCCTTAACTACCAGCTCCGAGCCATTAAATTGCTCATTCATTACCTCATTCCTCAGCAAAATTTAAATTAAAGGCAAAAAAAAACCCCGCTGGTGCGGGGTCTGTGCAAACGTTCGCTCACAACGGCCCCGCCGGACTTATCACTAAGACCAGTACGAGTACCACAACTGTGAAGAATAGTGTTTGCATGTTTAATATCTGCGTAAAAGTTTAATCTGATGTTCTTTATTTAAAAGCCTAAACACGGCAGTGTCAAGGCTCAAAAATAAACAAAGTGCATTATTATGCCTTTTTGGTGTTTTAAATATTGAAATGTAGTGTTTCATTGTGTTTATTTGTAATGAGTGTGAATAATTAATGCATTTTTGTGTGGTGGTGGGCAGTTAGAAATATCTTCTCTAACCTGCTACTATCGTGAGCACGATCACATCGGGTAAATCAGTATGAAATTCAGCCTTTTAGTTCTTTTTTTTATTGTTATTTCAGCGCCTGTGTCAGCATTACAGCTGGACCAGCAGCAACTGCGCTTCTGGCTCGAAAAGCGTGAAGGAAGAAGTTTTTCTGATTACGAAGCCAGACAAAAGATCTCAGACTATCTTATTGGATTTCAGAGCCCGGTTTTTCGTGTCCCGTTCAATGGCAAACAACCAAAACAGTCAGTGGCCCTGCGTGGTTATCAGGCGGCTTCTTCTGAGCCTTTACAAGGAGCAAAAATCCTGACAATTCTGATAGATTTTCCTGACCTGCCTAATGATGATAATCGTCTGGAGCTGGGTGACTCTGACATGTTTTATGCTCAGTATCCGAGTAGTCATTACCGGCAACTCATTTTCTCAAAGGAAGGTTTTAATGGACCTGGCGGCCAGACTCTAACCAGTGCCTATCAGTATTATCAGCAAGCCTCTGGAGAGAGCTTTGCACTGTCAGGAGAAGTTTTTGGCTGGGTCACGGCAACACAGAACGCAAGTTACTATGGACAAAGAGTGGGTGCCCAGCGTGACATCAGGGTAGCAGACTTGATTAGAGAAGCAGTTGAGTTGGCTGTGGAACGCTATGGTATTAACCTCAGTGACTATGATTTGACAGATCTGAGCGATCGTGATGGTGATGGCAATTTGAATGAACCTGATGGTGTTGTTGACCACATAATGGTATTTCATTCTAGCATTGGAGAGGAAGCGGGTGGAGGAGTGTTGGGCACTGACGCCATTTGGTCCCACCGCTTTGTAGTTGCACAAGACGGTTACACACCTGTGGCGGTCACAAACAGCGATGTACGTATTCTCAATTATACAATTAACCCGATTGATGCGAGCATGGGTGTAGTTGCACATGAATTTGGTCATGAACTCGGGTTAATCGACGAATATGACTTAAACAGTAGCGCAATTGGTGAACCGGTGGCGAATTGGTCGGTTATGTCCAGTGGTAACTGGTTAGGCTCACTACGTGGCTCACAACCTGTTTCATTCTCTCCTCGTAACCTGGATAGGTTACAGCAAAAGTTTGGCGGTAATTGGGTTAATCAAACTCAGTTGCAACTCGCGCAATTAACCCAAGGCTATCAAGCCAATATTAGCCATATAGGCGAATATACGGGGGAAACCGATCAACTTAAAGTCATATTGCCAGCCAGATTAGAGTATGTTGGAGAACCTTTATCGGGACAATATCAGTATTATTCCGGACAGGGGAATGACAAATTAAACACAGCCAGCATGACGTTCTCTTTGCCGGCGTCAACAGACTTAACCCTCACAATGCAGGCTCGATTCGATATTGAGAGCGGCTTTGACTTCTTTCAGGTAAAAGCGAATCAAATCCCGCTTGTGGGGAATTATACCAAAATGCAGCACCCAATATATCCAACTGTCACCCATTATATTGATGGCCACAGTGGCCAAGTAACCGGTGGTAAGAATGGCAGCAAGGTGGCTGACCTAAGTTATTCGCTTGCAGCATACGCAGGTCAGACGGTGACTCTGGAGTTTCTCTATCAGACCGACAGTATTGAATATGGCTTTGGCCTGTTGTTGGATGATATCTCAGTCGTAGGTGATGAAAACACTGTTGTACTGGCAGATGCGGAGTTCTCAGAACAAATGTCTTTAAATGGATTTACCAGAATAGGTCGGTATCGCGAAGGGTTGGGGCAGGCTTATTATCTACAACTTAGGTCCCACCTTGGGATTGACGCTGGCCTGCAAGGCGCAAGCTATGCGCCAGGAGTACTCGTTTGGTACGCCAATGAGAATATTGAAAATAACTCCGTTTCTTTTCGCCCCGGAGAAGGCAAAATCCTGGTCGTTGATAATGACCAGCAGATCATACCTGGTGCAAATGGCATTAGCCCGGCAGCCACCCGTATTCAGTTAAGAGATGCCACGCTGAGATTACAGGATCAACCTGCGGGGCTTGGCGACACTCAGTTGCAGGCTATTTATATGTT
The DNA here is from genome assembly GCF_015356275.1 of Pseudoalteromonas sp. PPB1. Classification (NCBI taxonomy): domain Bacteria; kingdom Pseudomonadati; phylum Pseudomonadota; class Gammaproteobacteria; order Alteromonadales; family Pseudoalteromonadaceae; genus Pseudoalteromonas; species Pseudoalteromonas sp. PPB1. Next base: position 182,237 of record NZ_JACEQV010000005.1, read on the forward strand.
CAATGACAACCAAGACTATAGCCATCCTCAGCAACCAGTTTCAGGAGTTGTTCTGCCTGAACATGGGGTAACAATCGAACTACTGGGAGTGAGCGAGCAGTATCAACAAGCACAACTACAATTAACAGCGGCCTCAGAGCCAAAGGTTATTGCCAGTGCAGAGGGGTTTAGGGCCAAGTTTTCAGTCTCTGGGTTAGCTTTGAGTACGTTAGATACATTTGAATGGCAATTTGGTGATGGTAATAGTAGTGAGTTTCTTACACCTGAGCATGAATATAGCAGTGAGGGTGTCTATACCGTCGTCTTTACCCGAACAAACGCCGCTGGTGAGGTGCAATCCGTTAATCAGCAAGTGACCATAGCGCCGCCGCTGGAGATCCTGGATACCAAGATTACAGACGACAATGGAAATATTACTGCCAGTGTGGCGTATCGTGGCGGGGTGTCACCGGTAGTAATCAGCTGGGACCTTGGTGATGGTACAAATTTAGATGGAGCCGAGATCCAGCACCAATATAATTTATCAGGGCGCTATCGGATAGTGGTGTCATTACAAGACGCTAATGGCAGCAAAGCAAGCAAATCAATAGACACAAGCGTTACCGTCCCCCTGGCAGGTGAGATTAACGTATCGCAAAACGGCTTAACAGCCAGCTACAATGCTTCAGTAAGCGGTGGGTCTGGCAATTATGCAGTGAGCTGGACGTTTGGAGATGGTCACGAAGGGAGTGGTGGGGCTATCAGCCACACGTATCAGAGTGCAGGAAGCTACCAGGTGGCAGCGACAATAACGGATCTTGATGACGGTCAGGAGGTAAAAGTAACAGCAGATGTAACGCTCTCTGTTGCAACCAGCAATGACCAGGATGGTGGGGCAGGCAGTTTGTTATGGCTAAGTGTGTTGCTACTGTTAATGATTCAGATAAAAAAACGCCCTGCATGAGCAGGGCGTTGGTATTAAATGCGCGGATCGCTTAAAGGCGGTCGATAACAGCTTGTGTAAAGTCAGTTGTGCCGTGATTACCACCCAGGTCACGTGTTGTACGATCGCCAGATTTGATAACGTCAGCAACTGCATTGCGGATCTTATCAGCAGTTTCGCCCATATCGAGGTATTCAAGCATCTGAATAGAAGCCAGAATAACAGAGGTTGGGTTAGCCAGGTTTTTGCCCGCGATGTCTGGTGCACTGCCATGTACTGCTTCGAAAATTGCTGCGTTTTCACCAATGTTTGCACCCGGAGCCATGCCCAGACCGCCAACCAGGCCTGCGCACAGGTCAGAAATGATGTCACCAAACAGGTTTGTGGTTACTACAACATCAAACTCTTCTGGTGTCATGACCAGTTTCATACAGGTCGCATCAACGATCATTTCAGCTGACTCGATGTCAGGGAAGCGCTCACCTACTTCACGCGCAACTTTAAGGAACAAGCCTGAAGTTGATTTAAGGATGTTTGCTTTGTGAACTGCAGTAACTTTTTTACGGCCTTCACGTTGTGCCAGCTCATAGGCAAAGGTGACGATCTTTTCAGCGCCTTCACGGGTGATTTTAGACATTGCTTCGGCTTCGCTGCCATCTTCAGAAACAACCTGACCAAGTCCTGAGTACATGCCCTGAGTGTTCTCACGTACTGTGATGATGTCGATGTCATCATAACGTGCTTTAGTGCCTTCAAATGATTTTACCGGGCGAACATTGGCATAAAGACCAAAGTGCTTACGCAGAGTTACGTTGATTGAAGTAAAGCCTTCACCCACTGGCGTAGTAAGCGGTCCCTTAAGCGTAATTTTATTGCGTTCAATGGCGTCTAACGTCTCAGGAGGCAGTAGCTCACCAGTTTTTTCCAGTGCTGCAAGTCCCGCGTCAACGTACTCGTAGTCGAATTCGCAGCCCGCTGCATTCAAAATTTCAATTGCCGAGTCGATGATGCTTGGACCGATGCCGTCGCCACGGATTACCGTGATAGTTTGCTTAGCCATTTATGTTTCCTTTATCAAAAGTAAAATCACTTCTCAGAATAGATCTAACTAGTTTAGTCGAGCTGTTCTGGTGATGTTGGTTCGCTTGAAAATTTAAGCGCGTTTTATAGCAATTTATTCATATATATTCCAGTCAGGAATGAATAAATGGCATAAATATCATGAATAGTCGGAATGTATAATATTTATTGGGTAAATATTACTCAATTAAATTATATAAACCAAGTGATTGCAGGTGTGCTTCCAGGGCATTCAAATCAGGCCACTTGTGTTCTTTGGCTTGTTCATCTAGTAACTGACGTTGCCAGGCCGATGTTTCAAACTTGGCATCACAGATTTTCAACGTAAGCACCTTGACAGCGGCAAAGGTTAAAGACAGCCCCTTTAGTTTTGACTTTTTGTATAGTTCTGACTGCTCAAAGGCTCGGTGAGCCTCACTGTTAGCAAAGTGAGTGTGAAAGTAGTGTTTGAACGCTTCTTCATCATACGCTGCAAAACCATATAGATACGCCAGAGAAACAGGTTGGGGGTTGGTGCTACATTCACTGGTATACACAAACCGCTTTATATCAACACTATGCTCCTTGAGCATAAATGCAATAGCTGCACTGACTGGAGACAAAATGTGCTCATAGTGATGACCATAGTTCTGCTGAACCAGTGCGGCCAGTACCTGAGCGAACAGCTGATACTTATGCCAGATGTCTTTCGCAAATGGATGCTTGAGTTGCACAATCAATTGCTCAACCAGCACTCTCTGGCATAACAGCGCCGCGGCATCGAGGCCAACCATAGTGAGACAATGACGTAGGTTGGCACCTTTCTGAGCTTCGCGGTTGTAAAGCCTGGCGGCTTGAGATAGAGCGGCCTCTATTTCTGGGAATGGCGCGATGGTTTTTTCTATTGCCCTGAAGCTGCTGAAGTTTTCACCGCCCAACTGCTCAACAACATGTAACGCCTCAGTCATTTGATCTGACGCAGTGGCAAGCGGCTGCGGTGAAATACGGGACCATACCCGGTATAGCAATTGTGAATCCGATACTTTAAATGCATGGTAGCGTTGCTTGTATCGTCTTTGTGTTTTGATTAAACGGGTGATCTTACCCGACTGTATAACAGCAAGGATTGCATGTTTGTCTTCTTCACAAAGTAACAGAGCCTGATTGTCATTGTGGCGCTGTATCGCGCCGGCAGGATAGGCTTCAAACTGGCGGGCGAGAAGCTGTAAGCTGGTTTGCACAAAAGAGTCGGTATTATTCAGGTACAGCTGTTTGATGATTGTTGGTAGCGAAGCGCGATGATTTTTTTTCATTAATGCAACAGCGGCCTGAGTTGCAATGGCAACCAACAGGGTCACGTTGTCATACAGTGGTGTCGTACTTTTGCGACTAATTGATAATTCATAGCCTGAGAGTCTCGCAAGGATCCGAGTGACCTGAGGTGACTTGAGCTGACCGGTGCTAAGAACTTTTACTGCTAATTGATGGCGCAGTCTGAGTTTTTTGGATTCGACTTGTGACAAAGGGTGATCTGCCGCTGCTTTGTCATATTCGCGGCTGGCACACAGCACACTGGCAAAGCTTGCCGACAGAAGTTCATGAATAATTTGCTCGGTATAACCGTGCGCATAACCAAGCATACATAGCAATATAGATTGTTTTACCAAAACGTTGGTTGAGTGCCGATAGGGTGTTGCAATAAAATGCAGGTGAGCGTGCAGAGCGTTTGGTGCCTGGCGGTAAAGGCGAGTATATTGCTCAGCTAACTGGGTCAGGGTCACATCAATGTGAGGCCAGCTGTCTTTATCGTAATATAGCGATAACACTGACTCAGATTGAGTCAGGAGTTTGTGAAGCTGCCTAGCGATGTCCTCATTGACCGTCATTCAAAAGCCTTGTCGTACGCTACGATTGCGCCAGCTCCCCAGAGCGTTAGTTTGCCATTTTCAAACAGCAAGCCAGTACATTCGTCTTGCGTGGTGATCCCATCTGGTTTTACCAGCTGCGTTCTGTAAAATACTATCTGCACCACTCGTTCACCTTCTGACTTTACATAGGTCAGGTCTGGGCTGCCGAGTGTTTCTAACACCTCATCGAGATCGACAATCATGTCGGGCTTTAGCTTGCTGATATAACGCTTATTAAAGGCTTCCCGGTCCTGCCAGATCATGGCTTGCGGGTCATCTTTATAGAAATTAATGACCAGGTACACTATGACCCCATATACGGCGAGGCCAAGAAAAACGTATTGTAAAACCTTTTTAATCATTGAAATACACCAAAAACTCCCAAACCTAGCGTAACGGAAGCGTTGCAACACAACAAGCTATTTGCGCTCAATAACCCGGAGTTGACTTAAATTAAAGCCGAGATTGATGTCAGTTTGTAGTGAAACGAGCGTTTTACTTAAAATAAAGTTATCTAAATCTTCTTCTAATTTGCGTCGCGTCGCAGGTGCAAGCGTCGGGGCGTTGAGCGCATGCTCAACCTGACCAAACTCTGAGATCAATTCTATGGCCGTTTTCTTTCCGATCCCTTTTACGCCTGGAATATCATTCGTCTTATCACCCATTAACGCCCATAGTTCGGTTAACGCATGGTAAGGCACCGAAAACTTCTCTAAAATCTCATTGTGCTCAGTGTAAGATTTTGAAAAATAGTTATAAATTTCTATATTCTCTGAACTGAGAGGAAGAAAGCCTTTATCGGTAGATACAATAACAGACGGTACCTTGTTGTGGCTGGCCTTGCTTGCTAAGGTAGCAATGATGTCATCTGCTTCATCCTGTTCGGGAAAAAAAGCGGTGATACCACACTCCTGAAACCCCTCAGCAATCAGAGCGAGGTTTTGTTTAAGTTGCTCCGGCATGGGTTTTCTGCTGTGCTTGTAATTTGCGTAGTAGTGATAGCGCCAGCTGCGTTCACCATCAAAAACGGCAATTGCATGGGTTGGCTCAATACGTCTGAGTAATTTTTTACAGGCGTTATGGACGCGCGCTTTGCACGATTGCATGATTTGCTGTTCACTCACGCCTTGTTGGTCGACGTCCACTGCATAAATTCGGCGGATCAGGTTTAGCGCATCTATAAGAAGTAATTTAGCCATGGGTGTTGTTAGTGGTATTTCATCGAGGTTAAGAGAGCGGTAGGGTAAGGCCGTACCTTACCCTGTTAGTTAAGCTTTGATTTCATAGCAGGGCACATAGGCGCTGCCAGGTAATTTCATTCTGCCTTGGGCAACAAACGCACGTAATAGCTTGTCCATGTCTGTCATCAAAGATGCATCGCCACTCAAGATATAAGGTCCTTGCTGTTTAATGGCCGTAATACCTTGCTCTTTGACATTACCGGCCACAATACCAGAAAACGCTCTGCGTAAGTTGGCAGCCAGATCCTGCTTTGGCTGGTTCAGATGAAGGTCTAACTCTGCCATATTCTTGTGCGTTGGTTCAAACGGCTGCTGGAATTGGTCTTCAATTTTCAAAGTCCAGTTAAAATAGTATGCGTCGCCCTCTGTTTTGCGATATTCGCGGACTTTTTCCATACTTTGGCTTAGCTTCTGTGCAACCAACTCGGGTTGATCCACCAGCACTTCGAATTTACTCAATGCCTCTTTACCCAGTATTTTTTCGATAAAATCACATAATTCGTCAAAGTATGCTTTAGAAGAGCTTGGCCCGGTTAAAATAACAGGGAGCTGTTGTTTAGCGTTGTCAGGGTGTAGCAATATACCGAGCAAATACAGCAGTTCTTCAGCTGTTCCCGCACCACCAGGAAATATAATGATGGCGTGGGCACTTCGGATAAATGCTTCTAAACGCTTTTCAATATCCGGCAGGATAACTAGTTCGTTGACTATCGGGTTAGGCGGCTCTGCGGCAATAATACTGGGTTCAGTCAAACCGAGATAGCGGTTACTGGTGATCCGCTGTTTAGCATGCCCAATCGTTGCGCCCTTCATAGGGCCTTTCATCGCACCAGGTCCACACCCGGTGCATATATTTAAGCCTCGTAAGCCAAGTTGGTAACCTACTTCTTTGGTGTATTTGTATTCTTCTTCATTGATTGAGTGGCCACCCCAGCACACTATCATATTTGGGTCTGTATTAACCTCGAGTGCATCTGCATTTCGCAGAATGTCAAAAACCATGTGTGTAATGGCTCTTGGATCTGTGAGTTGCTCTTCATGACGCTGATAGATGAACAGGATGTCGCGGATAACTGAAAAGATATGTTCATGTATCCCGGCAATAATTTTCCCGTCGACGAATGCTGATTTAGGTGGGTTTGTTAGTTCTATCTTTATCCCACGTTCTCGGGCGAGTAGCTTGATATCAAAATCTTGATACTTGTTATAAATTTCATAGCTTGAGTCGGTATGACTGCCTACATTAAGTACTGCTAATACACAATTTCTAAATAATCGGTATCTTTCTATGGTCGATGAGTGCTGAAGCAGGTCAACTTCCAGTTTTGAGAGTAAATTAAGTACACCTGTTGGGTTTAACTGTACATGCATAGGCAATCTCCTTGTTATTCACGCAAGCAAAGTTTGTCTCTGCCGCTGTTTTTGGCCTCATACAGAGCTTCATCGGCTCGATCAAAGGCGGTCAGTTTTGAATCACCTTCTTTAAGCTGGGTTGCTCCTAATGAGATAGTGATCCTCACTTCTTTGTCTTTAAAGCGAAATGGGATCGACTTAACGGTTGTGCGTATCTTTTCAAGCGGTGCGTAAGCCGCTTCTATTGGCATTCCCGGCATCAGGATAACAAACTCTTCACCACCGTAACGCGCAATGAAATCGGTCTTTCTGATGGATTTTTTAAGTGCTCTGGCGATAACCTGAAGCGTTTTATCTCCCGCACTGTGGCCGTATTTATCGTTAATTGATTTAAAGTGATCGACGTCCACAACAACCAAAGTAACGTCGTTGCCCTGGATCTCGAATAAATGGAACTCCTGGCTATAGCGGTCATCAAAAGCTGAGCGGTTGGGGAGCTTAGTCAGTCCGTCTAACAGGCTCTTGAATCTCTGTTCATTCAGTCGTTTTTTATAAGTGTTTACTTTGTTTTCAAGCACATTAATGCGGCTGTTAATGGCATCAAAGCTTTCCAGCAATGCTTGCTTATCGCGTCGTTCAATGTTCTCTCTTTCCACCAAGTCTTTGCTTATTTGGGCAAGCTCGTCATCGACTAAACCCTTAAGCTCAGAAATAGAGGACGCCTTTTGGGTGTTTTCAGTCAGGCGCTTTATCTTAGATTCGATGCGTTCGTTTAATGCATTGAGCTCTTTATTGATCGACTTGGAATGGCTAGTGGTGTCGACAATTGATTTATGCAACTCTTCCAGAGTTTGGTTTAACGAGACCAAAAAACCCTGGGCTGATTGTCTTTCCCGCGCGATTGACTTAGCAAAAATCCGGATCACCGCAATGGCGTTTTCAAGTAAAGAATCTATGCTCGAGTCTGTTGAAATACGTTGTTTTATCGCTTTTACTTCATCAGCTACATCGTCTTCAAACACCAACTCATTGGTCAGGCCCAACAATTCCGTTGCCAACTCGGGGTCATTGTGTTGTGTCGAGGTATCAATGTCATATTTAGCATCGAAGACTTGAAGGTAAAACTGCAGTAGCTTATCGAGCAAAGGCACGAATTCTGGGATAGCGTCAATATCACCCAACTCATTGTCCAGTAAGCCGCGCAGTTTCCTGCGGGTGTCTTCTGGCACACCACGCAGTTTTTGCAACTGCTTTCCTGCGGTTTGTATATGGGTTACCAAATTGCGATGATTGGCAGAGTTGGTGCTATCAAGCTGCTTTAGTTGTGCACTGGTATTTTCAATGAGTGGGGCCAGATGTTCAAAGTCCATCCCCTTTGCCAACGCACTGCGATACTTTGCCAGCAAGTTATCGAGAGACACATCCTGTCCTTTACAACCAAGTGTCAGTTTGGATGCAAATTCTGACAGGGTATCTACCTGTTGCTTTCTCGCTTCTTCCAACGCCTTTCTAGCTTCAATCGCTTGTGATAGTTTTTTCTCTAATCGCGCAGTTTTATCAGTCACAGAAACCTAATATCTTTTGTTTTAACCTACTCATTAGCAAGTTTACATCAAATTACTGATAAATGTGGAAGATTTTAGGCTATAGATCCACCTATTTTGGCTGTTGACTCATCGTTTTTGATGGCCTGATATCAGACTTATTTGTTAGTTTTACACCCTAATAGTCATTTTATTGAATCATTATGAAAAAAATCTGTTCCGTGCTCATTGCGTTGAGTACCTTACCTGCCTTCGCAGACGTCGAATACACGCTGAAAATAACCCAGCCAGAGCATCACCTTGGTGAAGTCGAAGTTACTTTTCCCAAAAGTGCTCAGGCTCATATGGATATTAAGTTAGCGGACTGGCGGACAGGACGGTATCAAATTCTAAATTTGGCTAATGGGATCCGTGCATTTGATGCGATTGATTCACAAGGCCGTGAACTGGAATGGCATAAGGTAGATAAAAGCACCTGGCGAGTACATCTTGACAGCCCGACACAAGTAACTGTGAATTATCAGGTATATGCAAATGAGCTCGGACTCAGGGCGAGGCATATTGATGACAGTCATGCGTTTGTTGATGCGTCCGGCTTTTTTATGTTCAGCGAGTCATTCCGTCATGAACCTGTAACTGTTGAGATGAAGGTACCGGACCAATGGCGCTCTGTGTCGGGTATGGACTTTGCGGGCAACAAGCAACGCTTTAAAGCTGCCAACTTTGATGTGCTGGTGGATTCGCCAATAGAGTCAGGCATTAACCAGCTGCACAAATTCCGAGTAGATGGCCGTGACTATGAGCTGGTTATCTGGGGGGAGGGCAATTATGACGTTGACCTGATGCTCAGCGATCTGAAAAAGTTAGTGAAAACGGGTTCCTTGATCTGGCAGGACTATCCGTATGAACGTTACGTTTTTATGGTGCATGCGACCAGTGGCGCGCGAGGCGCAACCGAGCATCTGAACTCTACTATTATTCAACGCCACAGAGATGCATTTGCCAAACGAGATGATTACATCGGCTTTATTTCGACTGCAGCACATGAGTTTATTCATACTTGGAATGTAAAAAACTACCGTCCGGACGGATTGGTACCTTACGACTACGTGAACCCAAATTACAGTGATTTACTCTGGCTGGCGGAAGGGTCTACCAGTTACCTCGAAGATTTCTTGCTGCTAAGCGCTGGGATCATCACCCATGAAGAGTATTATAAAGGGCTGACGAAGCGCATTAATCGTCACCTGAACACGCCTGGTAGAGAAATACAGAGCGTTGCTCAAACTAGCTTTGATAAGTGGATTAATCAGGGCGGCGACCATGGCAAAAACTTCAGTACTAATATTTATTCAGAAGGTGCTTTAATTTCCATGATGCTGGATATCAAGCTGCTGGATGACAGTGAAGGGAAGGTGAGTTACCGTGATGTTCACACCTTGCTGGCTAAGCGTCATGAATTACCCAAGTCATTTGACAGCCAGGATGTCATCAATATTCTTAATGAGATCAGTGGCCAGGATTATAGCGTATGGTGGAAACAAAATGTCGACACGCCATTTGTATTGGAAGTTGACGCGCTGTTCGACAAAGTGGGGCTGACTTATCGTCACCCTGTTTCCAGTGAGGAAGTGGCAGGTTTTGATGGTCAGGCAGTATCTAAAGGTCAACTACTCGAATTGCAGCACGTTGCTAGAAATGGTAATGCCTGGCAGGCTGGCTTAACCAGTGGCGACAAGCTGGTGGCGTTTAATAATCACCAGGTACGAGATACATTAGAAAACACCTTGGCGTTGTTTGCGCCCGGGGAGAAAGTCACTGTTCATTTTATACGTCGTCACAAATTGATGTCGACAGAAATCACGTTCGATGCGGCACAATCGAAACCTAAGCAGGTTGCAGCGGTATTACAGCCAACACGGCGCCAACAGCAGCTATACTTAGCCTGGATGGGGGTACCGCACCCGAATGCACAGTAGTTAATATAGTTTGACTAGACACAAAAAGGGGAGCATGTGCTCCCTTTTTTGTTTAGGTATAGTTACATGATCCGAGAAAAGAAGCGTGACTTCTTAGTGTTTGAGCGATTACGGCGCATTGAAGAGCGAATTTGAGAACGAGTACCTGCTAACCAGCTTTCGCGGTCAACTTTAGCGGCGTCGCCTCGACGAGCTTCTTCTGTTGCACGGAAACCACAGAATTGGCGATAAGCGCTCAAATCCAAAGACAGTTCCTGTAAAACCAGCTCGATCATGATGGCATCGTCGATGTATCCAAGGACAGGCACATTGTCCGGGACTATGTCTTCAGGTTCGCTGAAGTAAGCCAGAGACAACATGATTTCGCGCTTTTCATCTTCGGGCATTTGCCATTCTTCGTCTTGTACTGCGTCAATTAGGGCAGCAAGTGACATCATACGCGTGCGCACAAACTCAGGTAGTTTTGATTTTTCCATGTTGTTGACCAAGTCTTTGGCCTTGCTGATGATTTCTTCGTCGCTTAAACCCTGGCTCTTTTCGATGGTTGCATGCATCATGCTACGAAAATGCGCCAAGTCGGCATCGGATAATTCAAAGTTGATTTCAATTGACACTGGGTTCTCCCTGAGGGTTTTGATTTTTATTGTGATGTCTGAAGTTAGGTGCTTATTACTAAGTTGTCAACTCACCTGAACTGCTAACAACACTATGCCACTTTAGGTACTAATAATTAAGAGCTGAGCAAAGTTTTATTAAAGAATGAGGCGTGTTTGTTGTCAAATTAGACAATATCTGGGCAGATGATAATCACCTGCCTGATGTATTGTTACCTGGAGATTTTTAACGCGACAACCCAGGGGGTTTCGTGGTCAAGGCCTTTACCGCGACTGAGTGTGATTTTTGCCTCAGAGGCGTTACTGGTATAATGCAGTGTATTATTTATTGCCGCTGTACTTTGCCATGATGTGCCCAGACAAGTGCTTAACTGTTTTGCTACGTCATCAAATAATGTTGCAGCATCAGCCTCAATACTGAATGACTTAGTGCATTCGTAGGCTACGTTGCCGCTGTTGTACTGGTTTATTTGGCAGCTGTCGGTAATTAAATGCGCCTTTGGCTGCCATGCGCTCATTAAGGGGGAGTTGACTTTGCTGCCTTTTAACTGAACAAAATCGTTCTGAGTGCCTTGTGTTAAAGCAAGTACTTTCTCACACTCGTTCATGGTGTCAACGCGTCGCTGAACGTCATCAGGAAGTTGCTGGCATGCAGCGAGTGAAAGTAGTGCGACAGGGAGAATGAGATGGCGATTGACCATGGCTATGTCCTTCATTTTAATTTTCGAGCCAGCTGAAACAAAAAGTGCATCAGCTGGCTTGAGCATACCATGAACTCATAACAGGTCGAGCAAAACTCAGCTTTATTTATGACGTTCGTTCAGTGTTTCTACAACCTGCTCAAGTGATAGGCCACTGCGTTGTAATAACACTATCAGGTGGTAGAGCAGATCAGCAGATTCATTGCGTAATTCATTCTGATCTTGTTTCATGGCAGCCAATGCCACTTCAACTCCTTCTTCACCGACTTTTTGACAGCTGCGGCTGAGATCTTTTGAGAACAATGCAGCTGTATAGCTTTGCACAGGGTCAGCATCCTTTCGTTCGCAAATGATGCGCTCAAGCTCTGAAAGAAAAGCGATGGCGGGGCGAGCCTCGTCAAAGCAGCTTTGTGTGCCCAGGTGGCATGTTGGACCGGCAGGGTCAGCAAGCAACAGCAAGCTGTCGCGGTCGCAGTCGGTATACGCTGAGACCAGTTTTAGCACATTGCCGGACTCTTCTCCTTTGGTCCATAGGCGTTGTTTAGAGCGAGAATAAAAAGTGACCAGCCCTTTTTCAAATGTTGTACTGAGCGCTGACTGATCCATAAAGCCCTGCATCAGGATAACACCGCTTTGTGCGTCCTGAACAATGGCTGGAATAAGCGACATTTTGTCAAAGTCTAAAGAATTTAAGTTATCTGGAGTGAGTTTCATAGTCTGGTAGCTACCTTGTTATCCGCTAAGTATTGTTTAAGCGCTTCAATTTCAATAAGCTGCTTGTGAAAGACGCTGGCTGCCAGTGCCCCATCTACATTAGCCTGTTGAAAGACATCAACAAAATCCTGCATCGTTCCTGCACCACCAGATGCAATCAGAGGTACATCACATTGCTTGCGAATATTACTCAGCTGTTCAATGTCATAGCCTTTTCTGACACCATCCTGGTTCATGCAATTCAGGACTATTTCTCCGGCACCAAGCTCCTGCACGCGTTGCACCCATTCACTGGTTTTATATCGAGTCTGGCTGGCACTGTTGGGATCGCCCGTCAATTGATAAACCAGATATTCTCCTGAATTTGCATCATAAAAGCTGTCTACACCAACCACTACACACTGCTTGCCAAACTCGTCATGTAGCTCCTTGATAAGCTCTGGCCTGGCGATTGCGGGGCTGTTAATGGAGACTTTATCCGCGCCTTGCTCTAGTACTTTAGCAGCATCTGCAACAGATTTAATGCCACCAGCAACGCAAAAAGGAATGTCGATGTGGCGTGCGATGTCTCGAACCCAGTTCACATCCAGTAAGCGCTTTTCAACGCTGGCACTGATCTCATAAAATACCAGTTCATCGGCGCCGGCCTGGCTATACAGTGTCGCAAGCTCCAGAATTTCACCGACTATTTCGTGCTGTTTGAATTTAACGCCTTTGACGACCTGGCCATTTTTTACATCGAGGCACGGAATTATGCGCTTTGATAGCATGCGATTGCCTCCTCAACAGTAAATGCACCATCAAGCAGAGATTTGCCTAAGATGATTCCACTCACGCCCAGTTCAATGAGTTGACGAATATCTTCAAGACTACTGACCCCACCAGATGCCTGAACTCTGACACTTGGACTATGAGCGACTATTTCTTGATAAAGCGTAAAAGACGGACCTGTCATTGTGCCATCTTTACTGATGTCCGTACATAGAAAGTCGTATACACCCAGCGCCAGGTAAAAATCAATGAGTTCAAACAGGCTCAACTGAGATTCTTCAAGCCAGCCGTGAGTCGCAACAGCCCATCCCGAAGCGCTACGTTTGACATCGAGTGCAATGACAAAACGTTCTGCACCAAACTCTTCAATCCAGGCTGCAACTTCTTCTTTACTGTCGACCGCCATGGAGCCAATGACAACTTGTTGCGCACCGGCTTTAAGCCATTGCTTTACATCATCATACCGGCGTATGCCGCCGCCTACCTGGTAAGGGGCGGATAACGCAGCAGTGGCCTGTTGGATCTGTTGCCATTGTTTCTTTTGTGGATCGCGGGCACCTTCCAGGTCCACAAGGTGAAGCTTAGCAGCGCCTGCGTCCTGGTATTCTTTTAAACGCCCAGCCAACTCGAAAGGGTAAAACTGTGCGGTGTCATACTTGCCCTGATACAGGCGTACAATTTGGTTTTGTAATACATCTAATGCAGGAATGATCATAGTCTTATCCTTATAATTGCCAGTTCAGGAAGTTATTGAGTAATTTAGCACCCACTTTGGCACTTTTTTCCGGGTGAAACTGCATGCCTGCATAGTTATCTTTGGCAACGACTGCAGAGAAGCGCGTACCATATTCACTTGCAACCAGGGTATTGGCATTGCAACTATGCGCAAAGCTATGCACAAAGTAGACTTGATCGTCCGGGGTGAGCCCTTGCGTTAATGGGTGTGTCTTGACCAAAGACAATGTATTCCAGCCCATATGAGGACTGGTTAATTGTCCGGTTTCAAGATGACGTACTGCCCCTGGAATACGGCCCAGGCACTCAACTTGGCCTTCTTCGGTTTGTTCGCAAAGTAGCTGCATGCCAAGGCAAATCCCCATTAGTGGCTTTTGGTAGTCAGCGATAGCCTGATCCCAGCCTTGCTCACGCAGGCGTTTCATTGCGACAGAGGCGTGTCCGACACCGGGTAAGACTGCACGCTCAAACTGCTCTAGTTGTGCCGGATCGCGGATCACTTCCGGGTTGACACCGAGCCGCTCAAAGGCAAATCGGACCGAGTTAATATTGGCACACCCTGTGTTGATAATGGCAATCATAAGCACCCCTTAGAACTGGCGGTTTGCTGGCTGGTATCTTTTGCGATGGCCATGCGCAGCGCGCGTGCAAAGACCTTAAACAGGCCCTCGACCTGGTGGTGACAATTTCCTTCGCTCACTGACAGGATCAGGCTGATGTTGGCATTATCGGCGAGTGATTTAAAGAAATGCTCGACCATTTGTACATCCAGGTCGCCGACTTTTTCGCGGCTAAAGTCAGCATTTAACACGAATGAAGCTCGACCAGACAAGTCAAGCTGACACTCGGCTTTGCATTCATCCATTGGCAGCGCGAATCCGTAGCGCGCAATTTGCGATTTAGTGCCCAGTGCTTGTTTGAGTGCTTGTCCTAGCGCAATGCCGATGTCTTCTACTAGGTGGTGCTCATCGATGTGCAGATCACCACTTGCTGATATAGTCAGACCTATATTTGCGTGAGTGCGGATCTGATCCAACATGTGGTCAAAAAAGCCAAGGCCTGTACTGATAGAGCCGGTACTGTTTTGATCAAGATTAAGCGCCAGGCTGATCTGTGTTTCTTTGGTGTTGCGCTGCACCGCTGCCTGACGGTTCTGTGTCGTCAGACGGGTGACAATTTCTGGCCAGTTATCGTCGTATAGAATGCCTTCTATACACAGGTTGTTGGCCAGTTGAATGTCAGTTTGTCTGTCACCAATCACATAGGAGTTGGCCAAATCAACTTTGCCAGAGCGCATCAGATTGGTTAACAACCCTGTTTTAGGCTTTCGGCATTCACAGTTGTCTTCGTCAAAGTGCGGACAAATTAAAACCTCGTCGAAGCGGATCCCCTGACTGGTAAAAATCGCCATCATTTGATTGTGCGGCAGGGCGAAATCTTCCTCTGGAAAACTCTCTGTACCCAGTCCATCCTGATTTGAGACCATGACCAGCTTATAACCGGCAGCCTGAAGTGAGAGTAGGGCCGGGATGACGTTTGGCAGCAGTGCCAGCTTTTCCAGGCTGTCTACCTGCTTATCAGTAACCGGCTCCTCAATTAGGGTGCCGTCTCGGTCGATGAATAAATATGGAGTACTCATTGTTATTGTTCTGCCTGTGGTTGTGTCAGCCAGCGTCTGACTTGCTCTAATTCCTGCTCGCTACCAATTGAAATACGTAGCCAATTATTTTCCTCGAAGAGGGTAAAAGGGCGCATGATCAAACCCGATTGCATTGCCTGGTCAATATCGCTTTTTTGACGAACCTGGACGGTGATGAAATTGCCTTCACCAATCATCACTTTGGCAATTTTGCCAGAGCCCCCAAGTAGTTCAGTGAGCTTTTCTTTGGCTTTATTTAGAATGCTCACCTGGCGACGCATCTGGGTAATTGCATCTGGGGTTAGTGCTTCTTGTGCGATTTGTGCGACAACTGCCGACACCGGATAAGGTGCGATAACCTTGCGAACAGGTGCAAGGACCTCCTGTGAGGCAAGCATAAAGCCGGTTCTGAGCCCGGCAAGGGCAAATGCTTTTGACAAGGTACGTAGTACCACCAGGTTATCGAAATCAGATAACAGACTTACGGTAGTTAACTGTTCGCAAAACTCAATATATGCTTCATCTACCACAACTAGTGCTCTATTTTTCAAAGCCGCCGCAATTGCAGCGATTTTATCTGTGCCTATTGTTGCGCCCGTCGGGTTATTGGGATTACAGATGAAAACCAGTTTTGCGTTGCCTACAGCGCCTGCAATCTCTGCGGCGTTACCTTGTTGCAGAAGGGTTTGTTCAAGTGCAGTAATGCCGACATTGTGTGTATCCGCCGTTACCTTATACATACCATAAGTGGGCAAGAATAAGGCTATAGAGTCCTGGCCCGGTGTGCAATAAGTGCGTACTAATAGCTCGATACCTTCATCAGCGCCGCGTGTCATTAACACTTGTTCCGGGCTCAGCCCACAATAGCTTGCATAAGCGTTGATCACGGCCTCTGGCTGTGGGTCCGGATAACGATTAAGCGCATTAAAGTTGAGGCTCACGCGTCGTGAATACGGACTTTCGTTGGCATTCAGCCAGGTTGTGCCGGTGAGCTTTTCGCTTTTTGCTGAACTATATGCATTCAGCGCAGCAATGTTCTCTGGTAATTCAATTTGACTCATGCGTTATTCTCCAGCCTGATTTTTACAGCATTGGCGTGGGCATCCAGACCTTCGGCCTGTGCCAGGGGTAAGATGGCTTTGCTCAGTTTCTGTAAACCCCCTTTACTGATTGTCTGTTGCGAATAAGTACGATAAAAGTCGAGCAGGTTAAGGCTTGAGTAGCAACGACTGTAGCCATAAGTCGGTAATACATGGTTCGTGCCCGACGCATAATCACCCGCAGACTCAGGTGTATAATCTCCGACAAATACCGAGCCTGCATTTTTGACTAACGGTAAATAAGGTTCTGGTTCGCCGAGCTGCAAGATAAGGTGTTCAGGACCATACTCAGCACTCACCGCAAATGCTTGTTCCATATCAGCGACTAAAATCAGGGTACTGTTGTCCAATGCTTGTTTTGCGATATCTGCACGGCTGAGCTGAGATAGCTGTCGGTTCAGCTCGCCCTGTACTTCAATGATGAGTTTTTCACTGTTGCTGAGCAGGATCACCTGTGAGTCGGGCCCGTGCTCAGCTTGTGATAACAGATCAGCTGCAACATAGGCTGGGTTCGCGCGTTCATCGGCGATAACCAACACCTCTGACGGACCTGCTGGCATATCAATCGCGAACCCGGGTAAAGACTGTGATAGCAATTGTTTGGCCATAGTGACAAACGCATTTCCCGGGCCAAACACTTTATCTACCTTTGGTACACTCAATGTACCCAGTGCCATCGCCGCAATAGCTCCGGCACCACCGCTTTCGACGATTGTGCTGATCCCGCATTTTTTAGCCGTATATAAAATTGCCGGGTCAATTTGTTGATCACCGTTGACCGGGGTACACAGCACAATAGTTTGTGCACCTGCCAGTTGCGCACACACACCTTGCATCAGTACAGAAGAGGGGAGTGGCGCGCTGCCTCCCGGCACGTATAAACCAACTGCGTCGATAGGCTGATACTTCAGCTCACAAATAACGCCAGGCTGTGTCTCGAGACGCTTCTCTGTTGGCACTTGCAATGCGTGAAATGCACGAATATTGCTGTATGCCTGATCGATTGCTTGCTTTAGTTCCGGCGAAATTGCATCTTCACTGGATTGTATTGCTTCAGCTGATACCAGCAACCTGGGCTGTGTGCGTTTATCGAACTTGCGGGCGTATTCAAGCAGTGCTTCATCCCCATTTAGTTCGACATCTGCAATGATTTCGGTTACCACTTGCTGAAGTTCGTCACTGATTGTTACTGCCGGACGGGCGAGTGCTGCCTGTTGCTGCGCCCGGTTAGCCTCATTCCAGATCAACATGCGTTGTTACTCCATCATTTTTTCGATTGGCATAACAAGAATGGAGTTAGCACCCAGAGATTTAAGCTCTTCCATGGTTTCCCAAAACAGCGTTTCACTGCTGACCATGTGCAGGGCAACATAGTCCTCGCTACCGGCGAGTGCTAACAGAGTTGGCTGACCTGTACCAGGGAGCAAAGCACAAATTTCATCCAGGCGCGCTTTTGGTGCGTGTAGCATGATGTATTTGCTTTCTTTAGCCTGCTTTACACCACGCAGGCGAGGCATGAGTTTGTTGATGAGCGACAGTTTGTCATCGTCATTAAGATTAGCGTTTTGGATCAGGCAGGCATTTGACTCCAAAATGGTGTCTCCCTGCATCAGGCCGTTAGCTTCCAGTGTGGCACCGGTAGAGACCAGGTCGCAAATGGCATCTGCCAGGCCTGCACGTGGTGCAACCTCAACAGATCCTGTTAGCATCACCACGCTGGCTTCAATCTGCTCTTTTTCCAGGTACTGCTTAAGAATTTCGGGATAGGTGGTAGCGATGCGTTTGCCATTGAACCAATCTTTGTCTTGCATGCCCAGTTCCTGAGGCCATGCCAATGCCAGGCGACAATAGCCAAAGTCGAGTTTTGCCAATTTAGTCACTTCGCTGGGTTGCTGGTTGCGCTGGCGCTCAGCCTGAGTTTCTACCAGCACGTTTTCACCGACAATACCTAAATCACAGACTCCGTCCATGACCAAACCCGGAATATCGTCATCACGAACCCTGAGTACATCGATTGGCATATTGGTTGAGTGGGCGATCAAACGTTGCTCACGCAGGTTCAGTTTAATCCCGAGTTGTTTAAGCAGTGACTGGCAGTCTTTGGAAAGTCGGCCAGATTTTTGAATGGCAATTCGTAAACGGTTGTTGGTGTTCATAATTTATTTCCTAAGTTTAAAAACTAAAAGCCCCGAGGGAACCTCAGGGCGAAAATAAATTATGTTGATTGCTTGTTCGCCGGAGGTTCCTTGAAGGAATAACCCACCAGCGAAATACCTGACAGGTTATCCCGGTGTATGATGGTGATGATGGATAGCTGTCAGTGTAAATGGCATGTCAAATTCTCTTACTGTTTGTATAAAACGTGATGCGCGTTGAGCGCTCAAAATGTATTTATAGATAAACACAGGTGACGAATTGCGCGCAAGTACTTTTTTGCATAAATTAAAGAATAAATTATAACTGTCGATAATAAAGGCATGAAATACAACATTAAGAGGTGGGTTATGGATGCATTTAAACCATTTCTGGCACCGATTGTCAGATTGCAGGTTAGCCATGATGGCCCGTTTAAAGTTGCAGGTGTGCTCGATAACCGGGCTGAAAAAATTAAACGTAAAAAGCACTTAATTGAGATGGAACGGCAGAAGCATAAAGAAGAAGATGCACGCAATAAAGACGAAGATCAGAATGAGATCGACGACGAAGAGCAACATTTGGATACCTGGGCCTGAACTATTTAAGGCCCGGTTAAGGTGTTTCCGCCGTGCTTAGAGCATGTTTTTATCTTGGAGGGTCAATTTTTCCTGCAAGGGAGGTATTTACCCTAAACCATCCCGCGACAGAATATGTGTCTCGGTTTGCCGGGAGCACTTCATGAGGAAACTCTTGACTTTGAAACAGCACCAGGGTGCCATGCAATGGAACCACCTTGATCCCCTCAAGGTCATTTTCGTCCCGATAGAGTACCATTTCTCCCCCATCTTCAGGGCCCCAGCCGGGGTTAAGATAAGTAACCAGTAACAGCACTCGGTTCGTTTCACCTTTAAATGCGTCGTAATGGCGTTTGTAATAACTGTCGCTAGCGCAATGGGCAAAATGACTTTCAAACGAAAACAGTCCCATGAATAGACGACGGTTCAGGAACTGTTGTAGCTGACTGGTCCAGTCCAGCCACCGCTGGCCGGGCTCAGACTCACCGTTTATCCAGCAAATTTCGTCCGTCCGCACAAAGTCATTGTGTAAAAAGTAATCGCCCGGCCTATGCCTGCTTGTTCATATTTCTGGGTACTTATGCTGTGCTGATAGGCCAGTAAATCGTCCACCAGATCGCAAGGTATCGCACCTGGGCGAATACTATAACCCTGGCTTATCAGATCATTGGCTACGAGTGAAAACAGTGTTTCATCTGTTGGAGAGTCGTCGTGTTTGGCACGAAGATCGGCTTAAGCGGACAACCTGGTTTCCTATAATGGTCGTAGCAAATTTCAATAGAGTGTCATAAAGCGAAATAGAAGACAGTGTCTTAACTTCAATGGCTCTGGGCTCTTTGCTTGCTGCCTGCTTTGTTGCGCGCATCTTAACGATCTTTTGCTTGCTGGCAAGTAAAAGATCTCTGCCTGAGTATAAAGGGGTATAATATGTCGAAAATAGTGGGGAATTTTTATGAGCGTGACTAAAAGGCCTGAGTTGACAGAAAGTGAGACGGAGATCGTTCCATCACCATGTATTCGTCATTGCTGTCTTGACGATAATGATGTTTGTGTTGGCTGTTATCGCACTTTGAATGAGATTATGACGTGGCAGTCTTGCGATAATGAGCAGAAAAGAGCCGTTTTACGGGCCTGTGAAACAAGAAAACGCGCGAATTAGTATCGTATATTATACTGAGTTTAAAGGCTTGAATTATTTGTTGCAAATGTGTTTTCTCTATAATATTTGTTAAGGTTTCTTGTTCTTTTCCAGCGGTTTGGTGAAGCTTATCTTGCAATAATTTATATCTTTTCATTAGTTTGGTAAATTTATTCATAAAACAGGAACAAATATGATATAACATGGAGTTATATTTTAAGAATTTTTATTTTTTATAAGATGGACTTAATAAAAGGTGATATTTTAACTCGCTTGTTTGTACGTTATTTAGCCGGTGGTTCTAGCTTAAGGCAGACAAGAGGCGTGACGAGAGCGCAGATTGCGCTTTTTGAATCACAAGCAGGTTTTCGTAATCAGGCAGTACTTCAGCAAGCTCATTTAAATCGAGCTTTTAATCAGGCAGTTAGTCTTTTTATTAACCAGGGAGTTAGCTTAAGCTCTCTGTGCCGAGTCAATGCTGTTTTATTAAACGGTCAACCTGATGAATCAATAAGAAAGGTTGAGTGCAAGGTTTCAGCGCCAAATGGTGAACGCTTATACATCCCCCCATCACCAGACCGTTTACATAATTTAATAAACGAATATGTGAACGATGTTAAGTGTCAAGAATCTAGTTTATCCACTACAATAGTTAACTATTCAAGACTGGTTAATATTCACCCTTTCTACGATGCTAATGGTCGCACGGCGAGAGCCCTGGCTGTTGCTCAGTTGCATAAGGAGCCTATCCTTCTACTGAGCTTTTTATATCGCCTTTCTGCTGATAAAAACGACTACTTTAACGCGTTACATCAATATGATCTAACCACGAAGGAATATGTTGACTGTGATTATTGGACACGGGCACAGGCTTGGGCTGAGGCCACAGGCTCACAATGTCTGGATTTAATCGAAACTACAAATAGAAACCTGACCATTCCGTTTATCCTGATGCCGCAGGCGCAATCACACCTTTTAGTCATTCGATTTCTTTGGTTCCACCCTGTGGTTTTCTTACCAAGCCTTGCTAAAAAACTGAACATGAGAGTGGACTATCTTCAAAGCGTTATAAAGTCGCTATGTGACAATAATGTATTAGTACCAAGGGCTATGCGATACCCTGAAGGCACAGTCGTCTTCGAATGCCCGCAAATACTCTCTACTTTTGAAAAAATTGATAAATTACTAAAAAACAATCTTCCAAGGAGAATTAATGAAGATTAGTGTCAAAAAGTCAGCGCTTTATTTGGCGTTGTTCACGACTAACTTAACCCTGACAACGCACACCTATATAGATGAAGAGACGTCGGAAGATGTTCAAACGCAAGAATGGGGTTGGGGTTTAAATTCTGCTGCGGCATATGAAACTGATGACTGTACGGATTGCACCGATGGAAACGGCGGTGGAGTCGGAGGCGGATTTGGTGGAGGCTTCGGCGGAGGCGGAAATGGTGGTGGTGGAAATAATGGCGGTGGAGGTTCGTGGCCTGAGTGTAAGCCATCGGATACAAATTACTGTGGAAGGGCTCGACAGCCTGAACCACGTGAACCTTTTGAGCTTGAACGCTTTTTAGATTTTGAACCAAGTAGTTATTATGATGATTATTCGGGTGACTCATCTGGTAATGCAGGTAATTCGACCAGAGAAGAAAACGAGTGTGGTACGGCAGGAAACCCTGTCAGATATCAGGATGGAGCTAAAGTCGAAGAGTTTATCGATTTCATCGGTGGTGGCACTAATCCAATCTCCATTTCAAGAACGTATGACAATAGTATAGGTGCAACAAGCTATTGGGAATCTGCTGCTGAAGCAAGTGCATTTGGACGTTACTGGCGTACATTTCTAAACTTAAAACTATCTAGCTTTCGAGAGCCCGCCTACCTGATAAATACATATAGCTTTTTCAAAAGGCTTGACAATGGTAAATCCGTATATTTTTCGAGTGAAGATGGGGTTAATTACAAACCGGGAGGAAGTTATAAAAAATTCCTTGAAGGTTCTAAATTCGTCAAAAAGTCAAATGGTGATTTTGAATTCACTTCAATTTATGGGAATAAAGAAGTTTATAATTCAAATGGTGAGTTGATCAAGTTCGAAGACGAAAGCGGTGCTGGCTATTATTTGAAGAGAACGCCAGGAAAAATAAAGATTGAGAGCACCAGTGGTAACTACATTACTCTTTTCTTAGACGGTAAAAGGGTCACAAAGCTGGTTGATCAACTTGGTCAGGAATATATCTATAGATACTATGATAATCAAAATGATGGAAACAAAGGTTATTCTCTAAAATCAGTAACATTCCCGGATGGAAACTCAGTAAGCTACACCTATGCTAATTCATCGACTGTAACTGGGAGATATAATTTCGCTGCTTTAACCGGTGTTTACTATAACTCAAAGCGTTATTCTTGGTTTGACTATGAAAAAGTAGATACAAAGTATAAAGCAACTTCTAGTTCTCATTATGGCGGAATAGACAAGCATACATTTGAATATAAGGAAAATGGTGTTGCTATTACGAACCCGCTTGGGCATAGGGTTGATTATAGTTTCGATAAGGGAAAAGAAAAAGAGAAAAAAAGCTTACCATCAACCTATTGTCCAGGTATGTCGTTAACCAAAACCTATGGTAGCAATGGCTTTATTGATACGATAACTAACGAGAATGGTTATATTACTGATTTCGATTACAACGATGTTGGTGATGTTATCAAAAAAGTTGTCGCGAAAGGCACGTCTGAGCAGGAGGTATATGAGTATACATGGTTGTCAAACGGGAAGATTGCATCAGAGTCAGGACCCAGTTATAAAATAATTTACAAATATAATAATAAAGGAGAAGTATCAAGAAGAGAGAAGAGAGATCTCAACAATAGCATTATCCAGTATATGGATACGACTTATACTTATCATAGTAATAAACAGGTTAGTTCAATTAAGGTAGTGGCCAGTAAGCTGGGAGATTCCCCCACTTGGTACTATTATGATACAAAAGGCAACTTAACCCAAACAATAGAAAAAGGGTTAAGAACGACTTATTCGTCCTACGATACACTTGGCAGAGTTGGCAAGATAGCCTACCCAACTGGCTTGGTTGAGACATTTACTTATTATCCGCGAGGCGAAGTCAAGACTAAAGTTACTACGGATGGTCAGTCCCAAGCTAAGATTGAGTATAAATACAATGTGATGCAACAGGTCACACAGGAAAAACACTCAACTGGGCTAGTTATCGATTACACCTACGATCAGGCATTCAGACTAACAAAGATCCAGAAAAATAATGGTGATGTAGTCAGTTTTACGTTTGATAAAATGGGCAACGTTCTGTCTCAACAGTTTTATAAATCATCTAATACCAGCCAAAAGCATAGCCTTACGTCAGCAACTTATGATGAGCTCGGAAGAAAAATCACTGAGTCGCTAAATGGTAAATTATTAAGAGAGTATACTTATGATAATGTGGGTAACATACTATCCATAGAAGATGCTCAGGGTAATATTACCAGCTATACTTACGATGGGTTAAATCGGGTTATTGCTGAGTCAGCCGCTGATGGTGGTGTCACTGAATATAATTATAGCGATGAAAAACTCCGATCTGTCAGGGATGCGCGCTATAACACAACTACTTATAGCCACAACTCTGATGGTACTGTAAAGAAAATACAAAGTCCCGATGCCGGCTCAACACACCTCTATTACTATGATAGCGGTATGTTGAAGCAAAAAACGGATGCTAAAGGTAACAAAATATATTATTACTATGACGACCATGGGAATCTAATTCGCTTAAGCTCCAACGGGACATCGCATCACTTTGAGTACCGCAACGGTTTACTATCCAAAACCACCGACCCATCAGGTTCTACCTCATTTGGTTACAATGGTGCAGGTAACCTGACGAGCCAAACTAATACGATAAACGGCGTAGGCTACAGAACAAGCAAAGATTATGACCAGTATGGCAGGCTTTCACAAATTACCTATCCAGGTGGGAACAAGGTTGTTTATGAGTATAACAAAGACAACACAGTAAATCGTGTACTAGTCAATACGAACGGTACGAATCGCACGCTGATTTCAAATATCTCTTACAACGCTACTGGTGCAAACACTGGGTTTTACTTTGGCAATGGCCTAAAGAGAACCCTAGCCCGAGACGGTGGCAACAGAATCTCCTCTATTAAAACGTCTGGGATTCAAGATTTGACATACGTCTATGGCAAATCTGGATTGATTAGCAGTATTACCAATAAGAAGAATGCTGATGCTTCGCGTAACCTAGGTTACGACCGTGTAAGTCGATTAATTTCAGAGCAGCAGGGTACTAGCGGCATCGGCAGTACCTATACTTACGATGCAGTTGGCAACCGAAAGTCTGAATCATCTAGTGGAGAAAAATACTCTGGTTGGCTGGTATTGCACGGACCCATTTCAACAGTTATTCCGTTTATTAATCGAGCAGGGAAAGGGAGCGACACTCTTACCTACGCATCTCACAACAACCGCTTGAGTAAAGTTACTGGATCGGGGGGGACATTCTCGCTCAGTTATGATAGCAACGGTAATATTACTAATGATGGCAAACGTAGCTATACCTATAATAACTTCAATCGCCTTGTTGGTGTGTCCGGAGGTGTGCAATACAAATACAATGCCTTAGGCCTACGAGTGTCTAAGAAGCTAGGTAACACCGAGACCCACTTTATTTACAGCCGGAACGGGCAGTTAATGGCAGAGGGGACACAAAAGCAATACATTTATTTCAACGGACAGGTTGTTGCCTATATCAACAATGACCAAGTCTATTACGTACACAACGATCACTTGGGCCGTCCTGAAGTACTAACTGATGCATCCAAACAGATAGTCTGGCAGGCTGAACTCTATGCATTCAACCGCAGTGTGATCCTGGATAGCGTCGGAGGCTTCAATATTGGTTTCCCTGGTCAATATTACGATGCTGAAAAAGACTCGTGGTATAATATTTTCAGGGACTACGATGCAAACTTAGGTAGATATCTTCAGTCAGATCCTATTGGTTTGGCGGGGGGAATGAACACTTATGCTTATGTTGGAGGTAATCCTCTCCATAAAGTAGATTCTCTTGGTTTGAGCCCCGAAGATGTGTCTAGAATATATCAAGCGTTCGACAATAAAGTGCAGAGTATGACTCAATCAGGGCAACGGACCAGTCCTGGAAGTTGGAACAACTTTAACCGAAGCTTAAGTGATATAAGCGGTGGCAAGCTTGGCAATGATTATAAAGGTTGCTATGAACAGGCTAATGCTATGATAAAGAAGCTTAGAGGTGGGAAATATGATGATAAATGGAAGTTTAAACTTACAGGGAGTGACTTATATTCATTCCAGCCAGGTTATACACTTCCAAACTTAGCTCATTGGTGGGTAACAGCAATATCAGACAATCCAAATGATCCTGTACTAACATTAGACCCGTGGAAAAATACCAAGCATCAAGGAGATTAGATTGAAAGTATTATACTTTTTTACTTTTGTCTTATTCTTTTTTGTTCAGTACCCAAGTGTAACTGAAGCTAGCAAAATCAGTTATGTGATTGTACTGCTGCTATTTTTCTGTGTTTTTTACTTTTTGATATTTTCAATTGGTAAAAAATATAAGGCGGTTTCTATAGCGGCTTGGGTGTTGATATTGATTATTATGCTTATTTCTTTATAAGTTATAATCTTTTAAAGTGAAGCGGTTTTATTTTTTATTCTGCTTCACTTTTATGATTTACAATGCCGGTTGGTTTGTGTGTTTTGAGTGAGGTTTTTTGGTTTTTATTAAATTCACTGAGTTTTCTTTAAGTTAATGATTTTCTTTCATTAATCATTGTTTTAGTTAATTTTACTTTTTTATTCGTTGAATATGAAATTCCAGCTGATCTGGTAGACTAGTTAGGTTTCTGAATTTTTCTTGATAGGTATCGTCGTCAGAGTAGTTAGATGCCTGTTTGAACTTTTTTGTTTTCTATGTTGTTGTATGATAAATCAAGCTTTTCTATAACATGCTAACTTACATATTATTTTTTCTATATAAAACCTCCCAGTGAGCCATTATCCAGTGCTTTGACGTTGTCTGCCAATTTGTACGTTATAGAAAATGCTCAATTGGATCGCCACTTTAATGGTCATCAGCTATGACCTTTAATTTGATATGGTCGAAGAAAAGTGTACAGTAGTTCAGGGTACAGGCAAAGGAAACCTCTCAGTTATCTGGTATAGATACTGTTGGAAAAATTATTTTAACAGGCTTTGAAGCATTACAGCGCCGCTTTTTTTAGAGAATAGCCAGTGATAAAAAGAAGTTTAAAGGGAGAGTTATTAAATAATGATTGAGCTTTTGAAGATACTTTTCTTGTCTAAGTTTTTGTTGTTAACACCTGAGCCTATCACTATTAATGGCCAGCATAAATTCAACTTAACAGAGTCTATTGACGCTTTAAATTACAATGCGAGGATTAATATTGATGTTACAGCAATGGTTGATGAATTTTTAGGCGGGAATGTAATAGAAAAATTGGATGTTTTGTCTGAAAAATTTCCTAAAGACAGTGTTGTTGTTCACCTAATTGAAAGTAGTGCTGGAGATAAGATAACGCTAAGGAGTGTTGGGTATTCGACAAGTAACAATTCAATGGATTTATCATTTAAGTATCCTAAAAACGCTGAATTAGGAAAAAGTTATGACATTATCATTATTGAATCGAATGTCCCGCTAAAAGAAGTTGTAATAGGTTGGGCAAATTCTAAATGAAACTTATAGCGCTTAATATGTTCTTTTACCTGGAACTATATCTCAGTTAAAATTTCGGAATACTTATTACTTAAAGCCAGCAGTAGCTGGCTTTTTTTATGTTAAAACCATAGGGTTTATAACCTGAGATACTAAGCTTGCCTAGTGAAATTCTCCTTTCAAGGAATTAGGTCTTGCTCCAACCTATTGTAAAACTTGGCTATCTCACAGGCGAAAAGCCACCTAGGTCATAAAAGTGAATTGGCGCCGTATATTGACAGAACTCAACTATTCTAGGGCTATAGAGCCAGGTACCTCTTTTCTCGGAGTACGTGTAATGTGGTATAACATCACTCCAGGTGCACCAGAGAATACAGAACTTAAAGGATCTGACGGACCACGATACACAACCATGCCTACTTGCGCTTGCCCCTTATCCACCCTAAAATTGCCTCGCCCAGTCATTATGCAGTGCTTTAATTTTGTCTATCACTCAGTACTTTTCAGAAAACGGTCCCCTGGCTCACCATTTTAGCGGTTATCAGCCAAGACAACCTCAAATCGATATGGCCGAAGCCATAGATCAGGTGGTCAAAGAGGGTGGACAGTGTGTGGTGGAAGCGGGTACCGGGACAGGTAAGACATTTGCTTATCTGGTTCCTGCACTTCTGAACGATAAAAAGGTGATCATCTCAACCGGCTCAAAAGCTCTGCAGGAGCAGCTGTATCATAGAGATTTGCCGGAGCTACTTAAAGCGCTTGGCAAAGGCCGTAAGGTTGCTTTGTTAAAGGGTAGAGCGAATTATCTGTGTACTTATCGACTGAATGAACATGTGGCCCATGTGCCAAGTGACGACCCCGATGTGATGCACCAGCTGGCCATGGTTGCTAAGTTTGCTACTGAAACACAAAGCGGCGACCTCGCAGACTGTGTGGGTATTGAAGAAGACGCCAAAGTACTGCCTTATGTTAACTCGACTGCGGACAACTGCTTAGGTAAGGATTGTCCGGATTTTGCCGACTGTTATATACGTAAAGCCCGATTAAAAGCGACGGAGGCCGATCTGGTTGTGATTAATCACCATTTGTTTTTTGCTGACATGTCGGTGAAAGAATCGGGGTTTGCAGAGTTAATGCCAACCGCAGATACCTACATTTTTGATGAGGCGCATCAGCTTGGTGAAATCGCATCTGATTACTTTGGTGAGTCAATCAGTACTAAACAGCTACAGGCGCTCATTAATGATTTAAGGTTGATTTACCGAAGTGACATTCCGGATATGTTGCAACTGGGCAAAACGCTGAATAAGTTGGAGACCAGTGTAGCCGATCTGCGACTTGTGTTTGGGGGGGATGGTGCAAGGGGAGACTGGCGAGAAAAGTTGCAGGACAAAGTGATCTGCGATGCGCTGCACAGGGTGATCAGTAATCTGGACTTTTTATATCAGGTGCTTAAGTTGTGCCTCGACCGCTCTGATAAGATAGAACATCCGCTGGAGCGGGTTTTGTCGTTTAAAGGACAACTCGACCGGGCCTTTGATGTTACTCAGTCGGGCTTTAGTTATTGGTTCGAAACCACCCGTCGTTTCCTGACAATTCATATCACGCCGTTGGATGTTTCTAATCGATTTAAAGACATGATGGCTAAAAGCGAAGCGAGCTTTGTGTTTACCTCTGCAACTTTATCGGTGGACAATAGCCTCGCGCACTTTAACGCCAGTTTGGGCCTGGCACCAGATCATCAGGCCATTGTCGACAGCCCGTTTGACTATGAATCGCAGGCCATGCTTTGTCTGCCCCGTTATCTGCCTGAAACCAAAGATGAAATGATGCCGCATGCGTTGGTTAAAATCGCTAAGCAAGTGATCAATGCAGCCCAGGGTCGTACGTTTTTGCTTTTTACCAGTTATCGAGTGATGCACTTGGTTTATGAAGGACTGAGTACTGCGACAGAATACCCGGTGTTTATGCAAGGGCAAGCATCAAAGCGGATTATTCTGGAGCAATTTGTCCGCCATGGTAATGCGGTTTTAATGGGCACCGCGTCTTTTTGGGAAGGGGTTGATGTACGTGGTGATACGCTGAGTTGTGTGCTTATAGACAAGCTGCCATTTACTTCGCCGGATGATCCGTTATTGCAGGCTCGGATGAAAGACGCCCAATTGCAGGATAAGGAACCATTTGATGAAATTCAGCTGCCACTGGCTGTTATTGCGTTAAAGCAGGGGGTTGGGCGCCTGATCCGTGATAAGACAGACAAAGGTGTACTAATTATTTGCGATAATCGTCTGGTTACGCGAAAATACGGTGAAACCTTTATTAAAAGTTTGCCTCCCATGTCACGTACTCGCGATTTGGATAAGGCGTTGTCATTTTTAGAGAATATTGACCAGCATGAAATATAATTTGCTTGCCCTGGATGCTTCAACGGAAGCTCTGAGCCTGGCGTTGTCGTACAACGGCAACCTGTATCGCCACTTTGAAGAGTGCCCTCAGCAACATAGTCAGAAAATATTGCCTTTAGTCGAGCAACTGTTTACTGAAGCAGGTTGTCAGCTTAAAGATCTGGATGGTCTGGTATTTGGCCGTGGACCAGGCAGTTTTACTGGGGTACGTATCGGAGTCGCTGTTGCCCAGGGGTTGGCGTATTCCGGAAACTTGCAACTGGCAGGTGTTTCGACGCTTCAGGCAATGGCACAACAGGCATTTGCGCAAACCCAAGCAAAGCAGGTTTTGGTTGCGATTGACGCGCGTATGGGTGAGGTTTATCTTTGTCATTATACCCGTTCGGATAATAATCAGGCGATTGCCTTGGGTGAAGAAAGAGTGATCAAGCCTGAGCTTATTGACGGCGAATTTGAAGGCGTACTTGCAGTCGGCACTGGCTGGCAGACCTATTCGGATGTCGCTAAAAAGCTCGGGCTCGAAGTACATAACGATATTACGCTGCCGCATGCTGAATATATGTTAGATACCGGCATTGCGCAGTTTGAAGCCGGTAAGGTTGTTAATGCTGCAGACGCTCAGCCCCAGTATGTTAGGGATACTGTGACCTGGAAGAAGTTGCCCGGACGCGAGTAACGGGCTAATCTTATACTGGTGCATTGGGTTTTTGGTGATATAGACTGATGAAAATCAACCAGCTTGTTCAAAATCAGGATACTTATCAACTGAGACAGTCAGTTGTTAAACCTGCTGCGAGTGACACCCAAGCGCCAGTTCAGCAAGCTGCTAAACTCAAATACTCCGATGCGGGTGTCGCACTGGCCCAGCAGTATACTGATGATAAAAGAGATGTCATCTATGATCAGCCAAACTTTAAAACCAGTGTTGCTATACAATCCTATAGTGCGATTCAAAACCAAGAACGGCGAAGCGAAGTTCAGTCACTACTTGGAGTCAGCATTTACGCCTGACATTTTACCTAATCGGTTATAATTATTCTTTGTCTTAAAAGCGCCTCCCTGAGCCACGTCTTTCGGCTTGAATATTTTTCAGCAAAAATTTAGTCAATTCATTTGTTTTAATCTGCTTTTGGAGTAATGTTAAAAGAAAATAACAATTTATGGTCACGCGTTTGCTGAACAGATTTAACCAGTTTGCACTCAAGCTTTCTTCAAATACGGTTGTTTTGTCGTTACGAGAAGGTTATATCGCGCTCATCCCATTTTTTATTGTTGCATCAGTAATTACTCTTCTAAACCAATGGCTTGGCGACGACCTGAGTAAATTAAAGTATCAGGCGCTTGGTGACTTTAATACGCTGGTATGGGGGATTTTTCCGTTACTTACGCTCATTTCTTTCAGTTACTATCTTTCTAAGAACCTTAAAATACACACCATTGCCGGGCCTGTCTTAGTGCTGGCTTGTTTCACAGCGACGACAGGTTACATTGAGATCAGTCAGGGGGCGCTGAATATAGTGCACCGTAATGGCATGCTATATTCTCTGCTTATGCCGGTCCTGTGTTGTTACCTTCTGGCTTACATTGAGCGGATCCGCTGGCTCAGATTGGTGGGGATCAGCTCGATTAGTTTGTTTTTGCGTAAACATCTGAATTTGATTATTCCCTATATTCTCGTTACCGCGATTATTTTGTTAGTTATCCCGCTATTCGACCATTTTACCGGCCAGCTTCATAGTACCTTAAAGCTCCTTAATCCGACCTGGAGTGTGTTCGAGAAAATTTCGGCACAGCTTATTTTTTCTCATCTACTGTGGTTTATTGGCGTTCATGGAGATAACACATATCACTTATTAGTGTCGGGGGAGTTGACCGATTATCTGGTGTTACCTCAGCTTTCAAGTTACGACTTCTACACCTGCTTCGTCATTATAGGCGGAACGGGGTGTATCTGGGGCCTGATCATCGCGGCTATGCTGCTCAAAAATGCGCGTCACGAGCGGAGTATTGCAATGATAGCATCACCGCTCGCGTTATTTAACATCAGTGAGGTGATGCTCTACGCATTGCCTATTGTCTTTAATCCGTATCTGCTTATCCCATTTTTGCTTAGCCCCTTGTTGAACGCGCTGATCTCCTACGTGTGTATTTCAACTGGCGTTATTGCACTCGCACCGGCAATGGATATTCCCTGGTTTACGCCCGTGTTTATCAGTGGCTGGTTATTGACGCAAAGTATCAGTGGTGTCGTGCTCCAGGTCCTGCTGATCGCGCTTAATGCTGCGTTGTACTATCCATTCTTGAAATTTAACCGTGATCATAATTTGTCTGGTAAGGCGCTGGATGTACTGCTGAAGCGGTTCACGACT
Source organism: Pseudoalteromonas sp. PPB1 (assembly GCF_015356275.1). Classification (NCBI taxonomy): domain Bacteria; kingdom Pseudomonadati; phylum Pseudomonadota; class Gammaproteobacteria; order Alteromonadales; family Pseudoalteromonadaceae; genus Pseudoalteromonas; species Pseudoalteromonas sp. PPB1. The sequence goes on from NZ_JACEQV010000005.1 coordinate 213,903, forward strand.
GGCAGATTGATAGAGGCGGGAGCAGAAAGTTCGTACACTCGCTCTCAACGCGAAGAGCAGATCAACGTACACAGTCTGAAAGAAGTCACAGATGCGCTAAATCGCGGTGAACTAATGTTATTTTATCAGCCAAAGATCAACCCCTACACAAAAGAAGTTGTTGGTTTTGAGGCTTTATTGAGGTTGAAAGAGACGGATGGACAGGTTCAGGGTCCTTGGTTCTTGGCAACCCTGGAGCAGCATTCGTTATTACATATCATAGATAACTTCGTCATAGACCAGCTAGAAGTAGACCTAGAACAGTTTGCCAGAGCTGGATTCAGGCCCAAAGTCAGTTTTAACATTTCGCCGCAAAATTTGTTAACGGGCGGGTACAAACGGATCGTGAAAGCGTTTGCGGATTACCCGGGTCAGGTTGAGGTGGAATTGCTTGAATCCAGTTACATCGAGGACTTTAATCGCACGGTTGATGTGGTTAATTTACTTCGTGAGCATCGGATTGCCTGTGCTATGGATGATTTTGGTACAGGGTATTCTTGTCTATCAGTGTTATCAAAACTTAATATAGACACCATTAAGCTAGATCGAAGTTTGCTGCCTGAGAGCTATAATTGTAAGTCTGTGTCTCTATATACGAACCTCTCTGAGATGATCGCTAAACTCGGTTTCCGGTTAGTCGCTGAAGGGGTAGAGACAAAAGAAGAGGAAAACCTGGTCAAACAGTCACAGGTAGACTGCGTGCAAGGGTTTTTATATTACAAAGCCATGCCAATAGATGATGCCATGGGGCTGCTAAAGAACCAGGCTATCAGTAACAGACAAGAAACTGTTAGTAATCCCGCACCCTGAGCAAGCGGAACGGCTGTGCCGATCCGCTTTGCAGTATACTTGTTATTTCTCTATATAAGAGATTAATTTTTCAGCAATTTGCGTGTTGTTGAGGGAGCCAATGAATGCATCACGTCCTTCACCGTAGGCGAATACCTGCACATCGATTGCGGTGTGCCCTTTGGTTGTCCAGCCTGTGTAGCTGGCATCATTAATGATGTTATTCGCTGCTTTATATAAGGCCTCTTTTGAGTCTTTTTTTGCAGTGATAAGTTTCTCTTTAGTTGCTTCGTCAAAGGGCAAACCGGTCAGCTGCGTCCAGGTCTCGGCCATTTGCTTTGGCTTGGCTTCAGAGATTACGTTGGTGAGTTCTTTGACGGAGGCCTTCGTTTTTGCGACAACATCAGTCTTCCATTGATACACGCCATTGCTTCCCAGAGTAAGGCCGCCGGTAGAGTGATCAGCAGTGACAACTAATACCGTGTCTGGGTTTTTGTCGATATAGGCTTTAGCGGCAGTGATTGCGCCAGCGAAATCGTCCATCTCTTTCATTGCACAAGCAATATCGTTGGCGTGTCCGCACCAGTCGATTTGACTGCCCTCGATCATTACAAAAAAGCCTTTTTCGTTGTGATTGTGCAACAAATCCAGGGCTTTATTAGTCATTGTAGTCAGTCGCTTAGGCTCCTCACTGTCTATTGCATGAGGAAACGCAACCTCTGCGAATAAACCCAGTGCAGGAAGGCGGCTGAGCGAATCCAGCTCGCTGAACGCGTCTGCATACTGATATCCGGATTCTTTAAATTCAGTGATCAGGTTTCTGTCTTCACGAACAAAGTACTTGGTACCACCACCTAGCAATAAATCGACAGGTAACTTACCTGCGATTTTATTGTCGATGTAATCGTCAGCAATTTCGTCATAGTTGCGTCTTGACTCATTGTGCGCTGCGAAACTCGCTGGGGTGGCGTGGTTTATCTGGGATGTGGCCACAAGTGCTGTTGTCATCCCTCGCTCTTTTGCAATTTCCAGCATTGTTTTTAGCGATTGTTTATGTGTATCTACCGCAATTGCCCCATTGTAGCTTTTTTCTGCTGTACTGAGTGCTGTAGCGCCGGCTGCGCTATCCGTCACTACGGTATCGTCGTCTGGATAGGTATGCGCCATACCCACCAGGATAGAGTCAAATACAGTTGGTTCGACGACTTTGGTCGCTTTATCGTCCTGCATATAACGATAGGCTGTAGTGAAGGCTGGCCCCATGCCATCACCAATCATATAAATGATATTTTTTGGTGCAGCAAATACTGAGTTTGACAAGGTACAGCCCAGAGCAAACGCCAGAGCGCTAATGTTGCGTGTCATAGATGATCCTTAATGTTCCCGTGTTTTTGCTCGTCTTGGCAATGAGTCAACCATTGTCAGAACAGTGATTAGTACTTTGCACGCGAGCTATAATGCGTAGAATATTAATGTAATACGTTCAATAAGAATATGAATTTATGTTGATTACTAATAAAAACAAGATAAAACAAGGGCGAGTGGACGGGTTCGCGTACCAGGAAATGGGAGAGGGAGCGCAAGTTATCCTGATGCTGCATGGCTGGCAGGATAACAGCAACAGCTTTTTACCCCTATTGGATAACTTGCCAAACAGTGCGCTAGAGGCGTTTAAGTTTATTGCATTGGACTTTCCGGGTCATGGTTATTCGGACTGGAGAAGTGCCGATGCGCATTATTATTTTGTAGAATATGTTTATGATATTTTAGCTTTTCTTCGTGCCAAGCACATAGAGCATTGTCACATCGTCGGGCATTCAATGGGAGCTTTGGTGGGCGGACTGTTCACCAGTCTATATGCTGAAAAAGTAAATACACTGACACTGATAGATGGTATTGGTCTATTATATCAAAGCGATAAGAATGCTAAGCAACAATTGCTTGACGCCTTTGCTGCAAGGCAGGTAGTTGAACAATTTAATGAAACAACATTGCGTCTGTTTGCTGATAAACAAGCTATCATCAAAGCGCGGCTTAAAGTTAGCGATTTCAATGAAGAAATAGCTGCTATATTAATGGAGCGAAATATAGAAGAGCTTGAGGAGGGCGCACGCTTAACGACGGACCCTAAATTGAAGTTGCCTTCAACGACGCGTTTCTCACGTGCTCAGGCACAGTCGCTGTTGAAAGGTGTTAAAACGTCAACTTTGGCAATTATGGGTATGTCTGGATACGCACAAATGAAGCATAGCTTAGGGCAGTTTTCTGAATGCTTTGAAGCGTTTACATGTATCGAGGTAGCAGGTGGACACCATTGTCACATGGAAAATCCGGAGCAAGTGTTAGAACAGGTTTTAACACATATAAAACATCCCGACGTTTCCTGATTGTATATTTGTGTCAAATGTGGGACTATCTCAGCTTTAGAGTATTTACTCAATTGTTTGTGTACCTTAATTATATTAAGGTAAGACCAATATAAAAAATAACGAGAACACAGGAGCTAAGAGTGGAAAAAATCTGGTTAAAGCGCTACCCCGAAGGGATGCCGGAAACAATCGACCCAGAACACTACAACTCGCTGCTTGAATTATTCGACAAAAGTTTTAGAGAGTTTGCCCAGTTACCAGCATACAGTAACATGGGTAAAACAATGACTTACCAACAAGTTGATGAAGCTACCAAGGCAGTCGCCAGTTATATTCAAAACACCCTTAAATTAGGTAAAGGGGACAAAGTGGCGGTTATGATGCCAAACCTGCTACAAACACCCATAACCATTTTAGGCGTATTGAGAGCTGGTTGTACGGTCGTTAATGTAAACCCCTTGTACACAGTGAGGGAGCTCGAGCATCAGCTTAATGATTCAGAAGCGAAAGCAATCTTCATATTGGCAAACTTTGCACATACACTCGAAAAGGCACTTCCAACGACGGGTGTTAAACACATAGTTGTGACACAAATTGGTGATATGCTTGGTGGCGTCAAGAAGCATTTAGTCAACTTCGTGGTTAAAAAGCTTAAAAAAATGGTGCCAGATTATGACTTGCCTGATGCACAGCCTTTTGCACACGCCATAAGTGCAGACCCCGGGCAATATAAAGTACCTGAGGTGACACTGACAGATCTGGCATTTCTCCAGTACACGGGTGGTACAACAGGGGTTTCCAAAGGCGCAATGCTGACTCATGGCAACATGGTTGCGAATTTGGAGCAGGTTTCTGGCTGCCTTGATAAAGTACTTGATAAAGGCCGTGAAGTAGTTGTTACTGCGTTACCGCTGTATCATATTTTTGCACTTACAGCGAACTGCCTTACCTTTATGAAGTATGGTGGTCACAACCTGCTTATCACTAACCCAAGGGATATGCCTGGCTTTGTTAAAGAGCTATCAAAATATCCCTTTACGGTTATTACCGGCGTAAATACATTGTTCAACGGTTTACTAAACACACCCGGATTTTCAGAGTTGGACTTCTCAACACTGAAAGTGTCTCTTGGTGGTGGAATGGCCGTGCAGCGACCAGTTGCAGAGCGTTGGCAGAAAGTCACAAAAAGTAAACTTATGGAAGGCTATGGCCTGACAGAATGTGCGCCTTTGGTTACAATTTGCCCATGGGATATCGATGGCTATAACGGCTCAATCGGTTTGCCGGCGCCAAGTACAGACCTGAAAATTATTAATGATCAGGGTGAAGAGATGCCGTTGGGAGAGCCTGGAGAGCTTTGTGTTAAAGGGCCTCAGGTTATGGCTGGCTACTATAATCGTCCTGATGCAACAGCTGAATGTTTGCAGGATGGTTGGTTTGCAACTGGTGATATTGCTATTTACGATGAAGAAGGGTTCTTCTATATCGTAGATCGTAAAAAAGATATGATTTTGGTCTCTGGCTTTAATGTGTTCCCTAACGAGATAGAAGAAGTCGTTGCGATGCACGAAGGCGTGCTGGAAGTCGCTGCGGTTGGTGTACCGCATGAAGTGAGCGGTGAACAGGTAAAAGTTTTTGTTGTGAGAAAGGATCCATCTTTGACAGAAAAAGATATAATAAGTCATTGTCGCGACAAGCTAACCAATTATAAAGTCCCCAAATTGGTCGAATTCAGAGATGAATTGCCTAAGACCAATGTTGGCAAAATATTGCGTAGGGCATTAAAGTAAAAAGAAACCGGCGAAAGCCGGTTTTTTATAGGGAGTAAATGTGCAGTATCAATTTATCCAACACCAAACTGAGCTTGATGCTTTTACAGCAAAGCTATCAAATAGCAAAGTGCTTGCGATAGACACAGAGTTTATGCGTCGCAGAACTTTGTATCCTGAAATCGCTTTGATACAAGTTTATAACGGGGAGCATCTTGCTCTGATAGATCCATTAAGTGAGCTCGACTTTTCAGGGTTATGGCATTTACTTCGTGATGAGCAGATCGTAAAAGTACTTCACTCTCCCTCTGAAGACATCGAGGTGTTCCAGAAATTTGCTGGGTTTGTACCTGCGCCTTTATTTGATACACAGTTTGCATTGCAGTTGCTCGGAGAGGGTAATTGTGTGGGATTTGCCAATATGGTGAAAGCGATGTTGGATGTTGAACTGGATAAGAGTATGTCCAGAACCGACTGGCTCAAACGTCCTTTACAGGCAAGCCAGCTAGAGTATGCTGCAGCGGATGTATTTTATCTGTTACCCTGCTATGAGAGCCTTTGTCAAAAGGTTGCAGAGAAAGGTCTGTCAGATATCGTGATATCCGAGTCCCAATTGATCGCTCAAAAGCGCGCTTTCAGAACACCGGATGATTATCTTTACCTGAGTGTGAAAAATGTCTGGCAACTCAAACCTCGTGATTTGGCTGTATTACGTGAGCTGGCGAGTTGGAGACAAAACAAGGCTGAGAAGAAAAATCTGGCACTTAATTTTGTATTGAAAGAACAAAACATGGTTGAAATAGCAAAACGTCGACCAGGTTCATTGAATAGCCTACGCAATGTTCCAGGAGTGGAACAAATGGAAGTAAATCGTTCTGGCAAAGAAATTCTAGCGTGCATTGAAGCTGGTAAAGCAGTAGCGGAGGCCGAGTTGCCAAAACGGGTTCAGAGATTGATTGATTACCCTGGTTACAAAGGGGCGGCAAAGGAAATTAAACAATCGATAGCGGAAGTGGCTAAACAGCAGGGGATCCCGCTGGATGTGTTTGCATCTAAAAAGCAAATTAATCAGGTAATAGGGTGGAACTGGAAACTAGATGATGCGCAGAGAAATAAATTTATGAAGCCAGATTTGTTTTTGGGCTGGCGTCATAGTCAGTTAAAAGACGCACTTTCTAAATGGCAGGTTGAATAGCTTTAAGATACAAAAGCGCCGCACATCGTGCGGCGTTTTTTTGGCTGTTACTTCTGTTCGTCATCCGGAAGCGTTACATTAAGTTCTAATACGGCCAAATCGTCTTCGTTTTGCTCAAACTGCACATTGACTGCATCGGAGTCAACTTTGACATACTTACGGATCACCTCGAGTATGTCCTGCTTTAACTGAGGCAGATAATCGGGGGTGCCACGCTTGGAGCGTTCATGGGCAACGATTATTTGTAGCCGCTCTTTAGCCAGCGAAGCGCTGGACTTTTTCTCGGATCGAAAATAATCAAGTAAAGACACATTAACCTCCAAAAATCCGCTTTAGCAGTCCTTTCTTTTCAACATTCAAAAATCTGAAGTCGATGATTTCACCTAACAAGCGATTAATCGCATCGCTATATGCCTGGCCTGCATCAGATTCTGTATCAAGGATCACAGGTTGTCCCGAGTTAGACGCATTTAACACAGCTTTGGATTCTGGGATCACGCCGAGTAAGTCTATTGCCAGGATTTCCTGAACATCTTCGACGGACAGCATGTCGCCGCTTTCTACACGCTCGGGATTATAACGCGTAAGCAGCAGATGTTCCTTCACGGGATCCAGACCATCTTCTGCGCGCTTTGATTTGCTTTGCAAAATTCCCAGAATACGGTCAGAGTCACGAACGGAAGAAACTTCCGGGTTGGTTGTTACGATTGCTTCGTCGGCAAAGTAGAGTGCCATCATTGCACCAGCTTCGATGCCAGCGGGTGAGTCGCAGATAATGAAATCAAAGTCTTCTGACATTTCTTTCAAAACACGTTCAACGCCTTCTTTTGTCAGCGCATCTTTATCGCGCGTTTGTGAGGCTGGTAAAATATAGAGTTTTTCAACGCGTTTATCTTTAATCAGTGCCTGATTAAGGTTTGCTTCACCATTAATGACGTTGACAAAATCATAAACGACACGGCGTTCGCAGCCCATGATGAGATCTAAGTTACGCAGGCCAATATCAAAGTCGATAATGGCTGTTTTGTATCCTTTAAGAGCAAGACCGGTGCCGATCGCTGCACTTGACGTGGTTTTACCTACACCACCTTTACCTGAAGTTACGACAATAATCTTTGCCATCTGAATTATCCTTTGACCAATGCTGTTAATTCTAATGATTCGTTATTTTGTGAAATCTGGCAGGCCTTGCCCCAGTGCTCACCCTGAAGAGAGTCACTGATCCAATAACTGCCGCCCACCGAAACAAGCTCTGCTTCAAGTTTCTGACAGTAGATACTCGCCTCATGATTTCCTTGCGCACCAGCGATAGCACGGCCTCTGAGCGTGCCATAGATGTGAATATTGCCATCGGCAATGACCTCTGCACCATGGCTGACTGCGCCTAGTACAATAAGGTCCCGGTCCTTCGCGTAAATTTGTTGCCCGGAGCGCACAGTGCCGTTAATGACCTGGGCTCCAAGATAAACTTCTTTTTCAACAATTTGTGTGTCTTGGCTATCTTGGGTAACAGGCTTAACATCTTTAGTATAGTTTAGTACAGACAAGCCAATTTCTTTGGCTTCGGCATTGTGTTGTTCTGTACCATTACAAATACCAACCGGGTTTAATGCTAACGCTGCAAGAATACGTTTTAAATCGCTGAGTACAATGCTCTGTTCCTGGACGTCAGCAAGATTGATTACGATAGGTGCTCCTTTAAAAAATTTTGGAGCCTGGGAAATTTTATCACTCAGTTGTTGTTTTACATTACCAAGGTCGGCATCGAAGAGGTGTAAAACTGAGAGAGTAAACAGGTTTCCCTTCAATTCAAAAGACTGTGTAGACATAAGCGCTCAATACCAGTGCGATCTCTGATTAATATTGTTCTGACCCCGTACTCTGTACGTTTGAGAGTCGCAAAACTTTCCAAATATTATATAGGTCATGGTATAGTGCTGCTCTCAGATTAGCAAGATTTTATAGGGTTATAATGCTAGCCGCAGTATATAAAAGTAGTAAAAAAGCCGATACCTATCTTTTTATTGAAAAACGAGACGATTTTAGCAAAGTCCCTGACCCTTTAATGGCTACTTTTGGTACGCCAATATTTGTAATCATTGTGGATTTAGCAAAACGCAAGAAACTCGGTACTGCTGATTTAAGTAACGTTAAGCAGAAATTAATCGATGATGGGTTTTATTTGCAGCTGCCGCCTCCACAAGAGAATCTTCTGGACGAATTAAAAAGACAAAACGGAGTAAAAAGTGACTAAAACACTATCCGCATTATTAGTATCTTTATGTCTGGCATCGCAAACTGTTAAAGCGGATGATCAGGCGCGTTTCGACAGTTATGTAGAAGTTTTAAAGGCTGAAGCGCTTGAGCGCGGTTATAAACCCGCTCTTATAGAAAAGGCGTTCAGCACAGTCAAATTCAAAAAGAAAGTCATCAAACAAGATAAGAACCAGCCTGAAATTGTTGAGACGCTGGAAACTTATCTGCCAAAACGTGTACCGGACTGGAAGGTTCAGCGTGCACGTAAGCTGTATAAAGAGAATAAAGAGCTGCTCGATCAGATCAGCAAAGACTTTGGCGTGCAGGGACGCTTTATCGTTGCACTGTGGGGACTTGAAAGTAGCTTTGGCCGGGTTCAGGGCGGCTATCCGGTGATTAGCTCACTGGTGACATTGGCATTTGATGGTCGCCGGGAAGCCCTCTATAAACGACAACTATGGGCTGCACTGGACATTCTTAAAGATGGCCATGTGAATGTCGACAATTTCAAAGGCTCCTGGGCTGGTGCAATGGGTCAATCCCAGTTTATGCCGACCTCCTTCAATTCTTATGCTGTTGATTACAACAAAGACGGCAAGAAAGATATCTGGACCAGCAAAGAAGATGCCCTGGCATCTATTGCTAATTATCTGAAGAGTGTTGGTTGGAATGACAGTCTGACCTGGGGCCGTCAGGTAAAGTTGCCGGAGGATTTCCCCAGCCAGTATGTCCTGAAGCGCGGTTCAAAAAATCACAAGCAGTGGCTTGAGTTTTGGCGAGATTCTGAACGCTCACTACAAGAGTGGCAAAGCCTGGGCGTCAGACGTGCTGATGGCACAGATTTGCCAAAAGTGAATATTAGTGCGGCTTTGGTGATGCCTGATGACATGAACGGCCGTATGTATCTGGCTTACAATAACTACAAAGCGCTGATGAACTGGAATCGCAGCTATTATTTTGCCACCAGTGTCGGGTATTTGTCTGACCGCATTGGCTATCCGAAAATTTAGTTTTCAACTAAACGAAGCAAATAAAAAAGGCAGCGTGCGGGCTGCCTTTTTGGTTGGGCTAATGCAAGTGAAAATCAGTAGTAGCTCAGGTCCTGTGTTTTTCCCCAGAAAACCCGATAAGAGAATAGTGTGTAACCGATGATTGCTGGTACCACCAGTACGACGCCGTATAGCATAAAGGTGAGTGCAGACGGGTCAGCAAGTGCCTCATATATGGTTAATGTGCCAGGGACGACAAAAGGGAAAAAGCTATAGATAAGACCAAAAAAGCACAGTAAAAATATCACCACTGTGATGGCAAAGGGCAACCAGCAACCTTGATCTGGGGTCTGTTTGAGCTTTACTAGCACTCTGTCTTGAAGCACAAAAAGTACCATGCAGATAAGGGGCAGTGGCAACAATAACAGGCTTATCTCGGTGCCAAACCAGCGCGTCTGAACGTACGTGTTTATAAGTGGGTTTACCACCGAGACCGCTAATACGCCCAACAAAGCAATGAGATTGCTCACCCGGCACCAACGGATAGCCGAGTTTTGTATCTCACCTTCGCATTTCATGATCAACCAGCCAGCGCCTATTAAGGTATAAGCTGCTATGACACCAACCCCGCTGAGTGCCGCAAACAGGTGGCTCGCCAGACTGTGTTCAAACGACATCACATACAGGCCCAGCATATACCCCTGTGAAAAAGCGGTGATCAGGCTGCCCAGTTTGAAGCAGCGATCCCAGGTTTCACGGTAGCGTGTTTTGGCCTTGGCACGAAAATCGAATGCAACGCCCCTTAGAATTAAACCCAGCAACATAAAAGCGATAGGCAGATACAGTGCCTGCAGTATGATTGAATGTGCGGTGGGGAAGGCAATGAGCGCAAGACCGACAGCCAGTACCAGCCAGGTTTCGTTGGCGTCCCAAAAAGGGCCAATAGAAGCAATCATAGTATCGGCAGCGGGTTTATTTTGGCCCGGCAACAATATACCAACCCCTAAGTCATAGCCGTCGAGCACAGCATACACTATGATCGCAAGTGCCATGAGTGAACTGTAAAGCAAAGCCAGGTATTCAGCACTAAACATATTGACCTCCCTGAATCGGTGTTGTCTGATACTCTTCAACTTCTATGGCATTACGCGCGGTATAAAATAGTGTTTTAATATACGCTGTGAGTAGTACAGCATAGACAGTAAGATAGCCTACTAATGTAAGCAGCACATGCTCTCCCGGGACACTGGTGACTAGTTCTTCAATTTTTATTAGCCCATTGACCATAAAAGGTTGGCGTCCAATTTCTGTGACATACCAGCCTGCCAAAGTAGCAATCCAGCCAGAGAAGGTCATGGCTACTAGTATTTTAAGTTGCCAATCTGGCAGCGTTGAATGCCGCCACAATGTGTAGCGTGTCACTGCCGCCGCCAGGATCATGAGTAAACCCATCCCCACCATTATTCGGAACCCAAAAAAGACAGGTTTAACCGGAGGGTGCTCACCTTTAAACTCGTTCAGACCTTTGATCTCACCGTCCAGCTTATGAGTCAGGATCAAACTGGCCAAGTTAGGAATAGCGACCTCAAAATGATTCGTTCGGGTACTTTCATCAGGAATTGCGAATAGCAACAGGGGGGCACCTTGCTCAGTCTCCCAGACCCCCTCCATTGCGGCTACTTTTTGCGGCTGATGCTCAAATGTGTTCAGGCCGTGCAGGTCTCCGACAAACATCTGTAGCGGTGCCAGCAGTGCAGCAACACTTAGCGCTACCTTCAATGTCAATTTGGGGGCATGCTTGTGGTCGTTTTTTAATAGCCGATAGGCGCTAATTCCTGCTACCAGAAAGGATGCTGTGAGTCCGCTGGCCAGGAGCATATGAGCAAAGCGATAACCAAATGAGGGGTTGAAGATTATCTCAAACCAGTTGTCAGGATAGAACACGCCATCGACTAGTGTGTAACCGGTGGGGGTTTGTAACCAGCTGTTTAAAGAGAGTATCCAGAATGCCGACAGGGTAGTGCCTACCGCTACAATGAGAGTAGAAAAGGTATGCAGACGCGGGCTAACACGTTTCATACCAAATAGCATAATGCCGAGAAAAGTTGCTTCCATAAAAAAGGCTGTGAGCACTTCATAGCCGAGCAACGGACCGGCTATGTTACCTATGCGTTCCATAAATCCGGGCCAATTAGTGCCAAACTGAAAAGACATAGTAATGCCGCTCACCACACCCAGCGCGAAAGTGAGTGCAAAAATTTTAACCCAAAATCGATATGCTCTCAGCCATACCTGCTCGCCAGTTTGGTCGAAACGGAATTTAAAGAAAACCAGGAACCAGGCCAAAGCAATGGTTATGGTTGGAAATAGAATATGAAAGCTAATATTTGCCGCAAATTGAATACGCGACAACAGTAGGGTATCAAGCATGACGCACCTCGCATATTATATCAGCACAAGCTTTGCCTGGGTTGGGTAAAGCAATCTGGCTGACACGACTGTGATGCGCGGGCACGAGCCGCGCATTGTAAAGAAATCCTTTTCAAAGCCACTCAGTCAGGATTTTCTGAGCAGCTTATCCTTCAAATCAATTACTTTGCTAACAGATGAACCCAATTTCATTAAGGATTGCAGTTGTTCAGGCGTAAGCCTTTGTAATTCCGCCGACCATTTTGTCACTGTCTCTAGTAGATCATGGATAGACTGCATTTGCTCTTGCGCGTATTTTTCTTCTGGTGAATTTGCGCTGTCCAGAATCTGGTCACGTAACAGGGTCAGGGTCGGGTCAATTTCGCGTTTGCGGCGTTCTTCAAACACCCGGTTAGCCAGGTCCCAAATGCTGCCATTAGGGGAGTAATACTCTTTTCTGTCTCCAGGGATATGATGGACTTTAACCAGTTGCCATGATTGCAGCTCCTTGATACCCATACTGACATTACCACGGGAAATCTTAAGCGCTTCTGCAATTTCATTAGCAGTCAGGGGCTTTTCGTTGATAACCAATAAGCCAACCATCTGGCCTATGGTACGGTTGAAGCCCCAGCGGCTTCCCATCTCTCCGCAGTGGAGAACGAAGTTTTCGATTTTAGGTGATAGCTGCATTTTTAAAGTTTCAGTAATTATTGAAACTTTAATATATAGTGCGTTTTGATTTGGATCAACCCAAATATTCAACTAATTTAATTGCGGTTCAGGCAGGCAAAAATGGGAAGCAGACAAGCACTGCTTTCCCATCGGTTGAAGGATGTTCGTTTTAATCCGAGACTGGATGGTTATTTGGTGTGTTTGCCTGTTTCCCAGCGCTCATTAAGCAGTGTTTCCCCTGCATCAATGGCGCCTGCTTCCAGTGTAGTCGCCATAGAGTCATTCCAACGATTGAGGTAACCAAATAAAGCGATAACACCCAATATTTCGACGATTTCACCATCATCCCAATGTGCCTGCATTGCGGCTTCTATTTCGTCATCGACGGCATTTGGTACACTGGAGGCTGCTAGTGCAAACTCAAAAGCGGCCTTTTCAGCGTCATTAAACGCGTCACTCTCCCTGAACTGCCAAATCTGAGCCAGTCTTTCATCGCTGCCGCCGTAGCGTTGCGCCGCTAAGATAGTATGGGCTTCGCAGTAGCGGCATCCAGTATTGGCACTGGTGATATAGCCAACCAATCTTTTTAACTCCGAAGTAACCCGACCATGGTTTTCCATGACTGCTTTATTCAGATTAATGAATGCACGCGCAATTGCCGGGCGGATTTGCATGGTTAACACGCTGTTAGGACAAAAGCCAAGCGTTTCGTTGAAAAACTTGGCTAATTCTGCCACTTCCTGATCATGCTCTTGAGACAAAGGCTTAACTAAAGGCATACTGGTTTCCTGTAAATGTTCATTGTGTTGCATATGCAACAACTATATGTGTAGAGGTACAAATTGTCCAGTGACAATGATATGAAAAATGCCATTGCTAACAGAAAGCGCGCGTTGGCAGTAACAAATCCACATAAGGAAGCACTTGATTTGGCTGAGCATGTGCCATTTCAGGTCGCGGTAGTCAGTAACCTGTTATCACTCGATAGGGACCCGGTGATCCGCTCTTTGACTGAGCTCAATACCCGCGAATTGCGAGTATTGTTGAACGTTGGGTCCTATGGACCCATTACAGCTGCGGAAGTGAGCTATCAGTCCCGACTGGACCCCTACTCAGTAACGCGTGCTGTTAATGCCTTGCTAAAACTTGAATTGGTGCATGCAATGGAATTAACTGGCAAGAGTAAACCTGTAGTATTGACAGAGGCGGGTGAAAAAATCTATCGAGAAGTCACCGTTCATGTGCAAAAAAGAGAAGCAATGCTTACCGAGCATATGTCCGATGATGAAAAGGCACAATTAAGTGCCTTATTGATGAAGTTAGAATTAACCGCGGAAGAAATACTTGCCAATGAAGTCACCGAAATGGAAGCTCAGGGACAAGCAGTGACACGTGATCATAAGGAAATGCAGCGCTGGTATAAACGCAGCAGGCAGAGCTAGTTTTTACTATAAGGCATCCATACGATCGATTTCGACTCTTCGACTGCTAAAGCGACATTGGTTTGTGTCGTAATCAAAGATATCTAAGTAACGGCCGCTGATGATCTTTGTCGTCGTCGGCTGCGCATTATTTTTCAGCAGTAAAATAAAGTGAGATTCGCCGGCAAGAACGTCGTTTTGGCGGAACTGACGAGAGGAAGTCATCATATGAACGGTTTGTGTGTTACTGCGCGCTTTATTGAAACGGTCGACAATCTCGGTCTTGTTATGGAGTGAAATATTGAGTTTCTCGACGTTAAAGCGTGCATTATCTGTGAATAGTGCAGCATATTGATCCTCGTTTCCTTTATCGCGTACTTCCGGGTAGCTATAAACGAGATCCTGGCAGGTTTTTACGTGGGTGGGTTGCTCGTAAGAGGTACATCCACCCAGTAAAAAAAGTAGTAGTAGTGAGCGACGATACATGTGCAAGGTCCTGTTATAAAATTGTTTCTGGATGATTACACAGTTTTATTCAGACGCCAAGCGTTGGGGAAAAGAGGGTTAAGGCTTTTTGTGAGCAGTTTTGCCTGTATTTTTTAATGCTTCGCGTGCTGCAATCATGCGATACCCAAGTGCGCAAGCTATGTAGGCAAGCACCAAGGCACTGCCGGTAAGCAGGGTGTCTTTATCCTGAACAAACATCCACAGCATAGCTAACGCAATACTTGCGAAAGTAAAGTGTGTGACGAGTGGGTTCATTCGGGTTTTCTTTTTCATTACGGTAAAACTGAGTTGGTCAAATATCGAACATATTATAAGGCACAGCGTTTAAACATGATAGTAATTTACGTAATTTATTTTTCTGTGTAGTTAAAAAGTGCTTATTGGTTGTGCATTTCTCATCCTTTGAGTGAACTATGCTTATGTCCCCCGTGTGTCCGTTGCGATTTAAAGCATGTGTAAGCGGTTTAGGCACAGAGAGTTTGACCCAGAATAAGTTCTTTCTCCCACAGTATTTTACAATGACATCAGTAGCCATGTTCGTGCTGATGTTGGAGGGAATAGTGAAAATCATCCGTCGCTGGAAGTTGGATCTTAAGCAGCTCATATTAATACTGGTCAGTGCCGGTATCGTGTTAGCTGTGTATAGTGCATTAATGGCTAGCTATCGTGTACACGAACGAGCATTTATTAAAGACACGCTTGCTGCGAATCAGGCATACGCAAAAAAGCTTGCCACTGTTACTGAGCTATTTTTGCAATCGCTTAATAGCCAGTTACGTGTCAGTGCCGGTCACATTGCTAATCATTTTGACGATAGTCATGCTATCGATGTCGAATTGGCGCGCTTGCTTACCCAAACGAACAGTTTTGATTCTCTGGTTGTCATTAATGCGCAGCGCAAGATCATCTCGGCTCAGCCATCCAGCCTCGCGCTCAAAGGCCTAACATTAGATCCATCATTATCCTTGCCGATAGAGCTACAGCAACCCCACATTCTTGATCCATTTGTCTCGCCTGCCGGTAACTTGTTGGTGAGTCCGACATTTCCGATTTTTACACCAGACGGTACTTATCTCGGTTTTATTGCCGGTGGGATCTATCTGCAAGGCGATACCATTTTAAATCAATTATTGGGTACTCATCATGCTTCTGAGCATTCCTATGTTTATGTTGTAGATAAAAGTAAACGGCTGATCTATCACAAAGATAATACTCGAGTGGGCGAACATATTCCGGGTAATGACGCGATTAACGCTGTATTGAGTGGTCAATCTGGAGCTGTTGAGGTACTCAATAGTCAAGGTGTGGACATGCTCGCGGGGTTTGCACCAGTATCCACCACGGGGTGGGGCATAATTAGCCAACGTGCCCTAACTAGTATCATCGCTGAGTTAGATTTGACACATACTAACGTATTGTATTCCACGTTGCCGTTTGCACTGGCTATATTTGTAGCGACTTTGTGCGCCGGGTTTCTTATTGCCAGGCCTTTGGCGCAGCTAGCTCAAAATGTTAGTTCACTGAGTCCCGGAAATCTACGTTGTATCGATGAAACGCCGGCCTGGTATTTTGAGGCAGAAAACCTAAAGTCAGCGATCCTGAACAGCTCTGAGCTACTGGGTCAGGAGATCAGGGAATTGGAAGAAGACAGAAAAATGGACCCGCTCACTAAACTCAATAACCGGCTGGCAATGCAATTATGGTTGGATAATGTCAAAAACATGCATTATCAGTTCTCAGTTATGGCACTGGATGTGGATCATTTTAAGTCTATCAATGATGAGTTTGGTCATGCTGTTGGAGACGAGGTGTTGTGTGCTTTGGCGAGTGTGATGAAAAAGAACGCGCACAGTCATGATTTTGTGTGTCGTAGTGGGGGGGAAGAGTTTCTGATTTTTATGCCATTTGTGGATGCAAACCGCGCATTTAGCATAGCAGAGCGGTTACGTATTGCGATAAGCGAACACGCCATGCCTTTGTCCAGGCCTGTGACGGTGTCGATTGGCATTGCCTGCTGGCCAGCGCACAGTAAAAGCATAGATGAAACACTTAAAATGGCAGACAAGGCACTTTATCAGGCGAAAAACAAAGGCCGAAATCAAACTTGTCAGGCTAAGCTCTCTACACATGCCGCGAATCATGATGTGGCGCGTCACGCTGTTTAGCGCTTAATTTTTGTAAACATTATTCGGTTTTACTAAGGAGTGTTTGAACCTGATCCCGCGTTGTGGTATGAATAATATCATACAGCTGGTCAGACTAGGTTTACTACTTATCCTTATTTGACTTTGTAGAGCACAGGGATTGACGATGCTAAGAAATAAGTTCGATTTATTGATCTGTATCGAGAACAAGTCTTGCTTTTAATTCTATCATTGCAATTTGTTAAAATACCTGTTGATATTGAAAACAATAAAATATAAGAACTTAGCCGAACAATGACTTTTTCATTTAGTACATTTTACAATTTGTGTAGTAGTGAGGCGCGCTATGAATTGGCGCTCGATTTGATCTACGAGAAGTTCAAGCCGGCTCATTGTTTGATTGGCAAATTCATTGATGCCGATACTCGGGTTAAAACGGTTGCCTATTCTGTTGATGGTAATCGCTCAAACGATATTATCTACGACCTCGAAGGAACGCCCTGTAACGACGCCAAAACCAGTCAGGGGGTCTGTTCTATTAGTTGCAACCTGCAACAAATGTACGCAGAAGACGAAATCCTAAAGATCTTTAATATTGATGGATACCTCGGCGTGACATTGCGAGCACTGGATCATAAACCGATTGGTATAATGGTTTGCTTGTTCGATGAAAAGGTGACCGTCAGTGACGAAGATAAGCATTGGTTCCGAGAGCTCAGTTTGCTTGTTGGGGCTGAGTTAAATCACAACCTTGAAATTGCGGCGCAGCAAATCCTCGTTAAACAACTGGCAAAGGGAGAGCGTATCGCTAAGCTAAGCTCCTGGAGCTGGAATATTAGCCGCGATAAGCACATATTCAGCCATGAAATGCGTCGCCTTTTGCAGCATCGTGAAGAAACATTGACTCTTGATGACTTTACGAATTGCTTAACAGAAGCTGATCAAAAGCGGCTGAGGGTCATTATACAGAAGCTCAGGACGGGCCATCTTGATTACATTGACGTTAATGTGGCGCACAAAAAGCGTACTAATTTGCGTGGCCTGTATCGCATTATAGGTCGTGTCGAGCAGTGTGAAGAGCAACGTGACGAGCGTGTTTTTAGCGCAACGGTTCAGGATGTTTCCTATATTTATTCATTGAATAAGCAGCTTGAGCTAACCAATGTTGTATTTGAACACGCCACTGAAGCCATCATGATCACCGATGGTGAAAATAAAATCATAATGGTAAACCGTGCTTTTGAGCGTCTAACTGGATATACCGGTCATGAGTTGATGGGGCGTGATCCTTCTGTGCTGTCCTCGGGGCAACATGGTGATGACTTTTATCATCAAATGTGGAATAGCCTGATGAGTGCAGGCTGCTGGAAAGGCGAGATATTTAACCGCCGAAAGAACGGCCAGATCTTTCCTGAAGAGTTGACGCTTAGCCTGGTAAAGGATGAGCAAGGTGACATTGTCAATTATGTTGCGATTTTCCGGGATATCACCGAGTGGAAGCGCAACGAAGCACAGCTCATGTTCTACGCGAATCACGAGCCTTTGACTGCGTTACTTAATCGCCGCTGCTTTATTGATATCGTTGAAGAAAAAATTTCCGCAAGTCGTAGCCTGCACACACCCTGTTCTTTGTTGTTTATCGGCCTGGATCATTTTAAGGAAGTGAATGATATTTATGGTCCGGAAATTGGCGATAAAGTGCTGGTTTCGGTAGCAAAAAGATTGCGGAATGGGATTAGGGAAAATGACACGATTTCTCGCTATGGCGGAGATGAGTTTGCAATTTTGCTTGATAATACCGACGTTAAAAGTGCATTACAGGTTGCCAAAAAGCTTAGCGACAAAATAAAGCAGCCCTATGTATTTAATGACTTGACGGTAGAGCTTAGTGCGAGCACAGGGATAGCGCAGTTGGAAAACCGCGGTCGGATCACGGCTGCTAAGTTTATTCGCAATGCAGCGCATGCGCTTGAAAGCGCCAAGAAAACACATCGCGGGCACGTGGCACTTCACAATGCCGCAATTCAAAACGCCTATCTGAATAAAATTAAACTCAAAGACAAACTGAAAGCAGCGCTTAAAGCCAACTTGCTGACGGTTTACTACCAACCCATCGTTGATGTGCAGCGCGGTAAAATTGTTAAATTTGAAGCGCTTGTCAGATGGTTCGATGACGAGCAGGGCATGGTCTCGCCGGGCACCTTTATTCCGATTGCTGAAGAATTCGGTTTGATACACCTGATAGGGCAGTTTGTTCTTGAACAAGCTTGTCAAGATTTGAAAGTGTTACATTCGCAAGGCTATGACGAAGTTAGCATTTCGATTAACCGCTCTGTCAATGAGTTCAAAACCAGTAATGATCAGTTTAAGCTGGTGACAGAAGCGATTGAAAAAGCGCAAGTACCCTACGATAAAGTGACGCTGGAAGTCACTGAGTCTATGGCGACGAATCGTTATACCTGGGAACTGTTATCGAAACTGAGAGCGCAAGGCGTCAAAATTGCGTTAGATGATTTTTGTACAGGCTACTCTTCGCTGAGCCATTTGGTAGAAAATCAGGTTGATTATCTAAAAATTGACAAGTCTTTTGTCGACAGTCTAATGGCAGATAGAAACAAAAAGGTGATGATCAGTTGTTTGCTGAATTTAGCTCAGGAGTTAGGCATCAAAGTTATTGCGGAGGGTGTTGAATCTCAGAGCCAGCTTTCGATGCTGGAACAGTTAGGGTGTAACCATATCCAGGGCTTTTATTACAGCCCGGCGCAGCCACTATCTGCTTGTTTACGTCTGCTACAGGAGTTCAATTCAGGTCAGGTATTCAATGACGAGCTTATTTATATAAGCAAATCATCACAACAACACTGAAAATAGGGGGCCAAATCGGCCCCTTATTTTATATATCGCTCTATCTGATATAAGGTTTCAGGATGTCGAATAAAGCCGCTAAGTGATCGTCTCTGTCATTCAGCGCTGGTATATAGTGGTACGTTTCACCACCCGCTTCGATGAAGTACTCGCGGTTTTCTTCTTCAAGCTCTTCTAGTGTTTCCAGACAGTCCGCACTAAATGCTGGGCTGAGAATAGCAATTTCCTTTACCCCCTGAGAAGCCAGCTCTTTTAGCGTGACATCCGTATAGGGTTGTAACCATTCTTCCCGGCCAAATCGGCTTTGGAAAGTCGTCATGACGATGTCTTTGTCTAATTTAAGCTGCTCACACACAAGCCGTGTGGTTTGTTGACAGAAGCAATGGTAAGGGTCGCCGTTATCGAGGAATCGTTTCGGTGTGCCATGATAAGAAAAAAGTAGCTTTTCTGGCAGGCCATGTTTGTCTATGTGCTCTTGAACTGAGTTGGCAAGGGCTGTGATATAGCTTGGTTGCTTATGATAGCCATTAATAAAGCTGAGGCTCGGCACCCAGCGCCAGGTTTTCAGTACGTTTGCAACCGCGTCGAACGTTGAGCCTGTTGTAGCGCTTGAATATTGTGGGTAAAGAGGGAAGACAACGATGTTAGTGATCCCTTTTGAGCGAAGTGCTTCAAGGCCGCTTTGGATAGACGGGTTACCATAGCGCATTGCCATGACCACCTCGACATTGTCGTAGTTTTGTTCTTTTAGTAATGCACTCAGTTTATTACACTGGTCTTGTGTAATTTGTACCAGCGGAGATCCCTGATCTGTCCAGATACTTGCATAGGCTTTGGCCGATCTGCTTGGTCTGACTCGTAAGATGACGCCGTGCAGTATTAACCACCAAAGTGCTCTGGGCAGCTCTACGATACGAGGATCAGATAAAAACTCACGAAGATAATTTCTTAGTGCAGGTGCATTCGGGGCATCCGGGCTACCCAAATTGGTTACCAGAACGCCGATTTTTTCATTAAATCTGTTCTCGTGTGGATTATCAGTAATGGCAGAAAGCTTTGGCACTCACGGCTCCTTTGGTGTGTTCTGTTAGCCTTGCTATTCTACATAAAAGGCTAGAGTGAAAAAACGATTTTTGGTTGTACGTACTTGGCGTTGAGTTAGATCTCGTTATTTTGTCTTAAAAAAATGGCAAAATACAGATTTGTTATTGCAAAAACAGCGCATTAGTCGTATTTTCTCGCTTCGCAGAAGCAATTGATAGCATAGAATTCGAGTTTAAACATGCGATTAAATCACCCCGTCACCAATCAGGAAAAACGCTTTTCCGCTGACACCCGACTAATTTCAGTGACCGATCTGAAAGGCACAATACTTGACTGTAATGAACATTTTGTTGAAGTCAGTGGGTATGCCAAAGATGAATTAATTGGCCAGCCACATAATTTGGTTCGCCACCCGGATATGCCCGAAATCGCATTTAAGACTATGTGGGATCAATTAAAAGCGGGTAAACCCTGGATGGGACTCGTTAAGAACCGTTGCAAGAATGGTGACCATTACTGGGTAAATGCGTATGTCACGCCAATGACGGAAGGCGGAAAAATCATCGGCTACGAATCTGTCCGTAGCTGTCCGGACCGTGAATCTGTGACTAGAGCCGAAGCGCTTTACAAACGGGTTAAATCAGGTCAACGTGATCAAGTGAAACTACCCAAGCTACGTGCAATCTGGCCTTCACTGGCAGTGCTCACGGCACTCTTTTTATATCTATCAGTGAATGAAATGCTTGGATTCGGGTGGCTGATTGCCAACACACTGGCGTTGTTTGCTTATAACACTTACCGCGATAACGAACAGCTGGGCAGGATTGATAAAGTGATGTCGCACAGTTTCTGTGATGATATTGCTACTCAGGTTTACTCCCCATGGAGTGGCAAGATGGCTCAACTACACGTTAAATTGCTAAGTGAGCGTGCGCACTTGGATACTATTATTACGCGTATTGAATTCGCTGCAAAGGGTGTCGCTGGTGGTGCGAAAGAGAGTAATAGTAAAAGTATCGAAACCTCTCAATGCCTGACAAAACAGCAACTCGAAACTGAGCTGGTTGCCACTGCGATGAATGAAATGGCAACCACCATCAATGAAGTCTCGCATAGTGTCCAGGCCAGTTCAGAAGATGCTAAAGGGGTACTCGTATTGGCCCAGGAAAGTGCACGCAGCTCGGAAGAAACGCGCGCTTCAATAGAAAGTTTGGGTGCAACCGTTGTTGATATTAAGGATTCAGTGTTAGGTGTGGCAAAACAAACATCTAAAATTGCAGAGGCGGCACAGATCATTGAGCAAATTGCTGAGCAAACTAATTTGTTGGCTCTGAATGCTGCAATCGAGGCGGCAAGAGCCGGGGAGCAAGGTAGAGGCTTTGCTGTAGTTGCAGATGAAGTGCGTCATTTAGCACAACGCACGCAGGAGTCGACTAAAGAAATCCATGCGATCATCGAACAGTTGACGCAAAGCACACAAAACGCCGAATTCATTGCAAAGCGAGGAGAAGATGAATCTCGTCAGGGCATTGAGCAGCTTTCACACTCTTCTCAAAAATTAGAAGGGATTTATCAACTGATAGAGAAAATCAGCGCGAGTAGCATGCAAATTGCCACGGCTGTGGAAGAGCAAGCAACGGTCTCTGAGGATATTAATCAGCAGGTGGTGAGCATTGCAACACTCGCCAACACAAGCGTAAATAGCTCAAATGAAATGCATGTGATCAGTGAAGAATTGACCACAGTGGCAAATGATATGTATGAACTCGTTGTCAGATTTAAACGCTAAGTTTTAATCAGTATTCTAAACGGGGTGGGTTTTTGTGATTCGAGCTGTTGCAGTTTCGCAACCGTTGCAGCGGTAAAAACATGCCCCTTGGGTAACAGCATTATGCCTTTATGACTATGAATGGCCAGGCCCAGTTCCATGCCTGGCTTGAGTTTTTGTGCATCAAGGATATTCATTGACCCCACTTGCTCTGAGCCTGTTCCGTCAGCTTGAACAGATTGCTCTAATGCAGCCACTACCTTAGGGTGATAAAAGGATCCACTGTACATTTTTATCATTTCCAATGCATGAGCGCGCTGTTCTTTTTCTGGGTTATTGGTTTTTAGCAGGTGTTCTACGTAATCTCTGACTGCCGCAAGAATGTGCGCGCCTATGGGGATTTCTTTGCCTTTCAAGCCTTTAGGGATACCTTGCCCGTTGTACTTTTCATACTGATGGTAGATAGCTTCGCCAACATCACTCAAATGCTGTGCCGGCATGAGCATCAGCTGTGCGGTCGCTGGGTGCGTGAAAAATAATTTTCGTTGCTGGGGGCTTAACTGTTCGACAGGTCGATTATAAAGGGCGGGATCCATTGCCAACAGCCCTACTTGCGCCAAGTAACCAGCCATCTTGGTTAGTTGTATGACTTTTTCACTGAGCCCAAGTTTATGTGCAACAAGGCCACAAAGATGAGCAATGTGCTTTGCCAGATCAGCATTGATATAGGGGTTAGCATTAATAAAATTGTACAGAAGTTCTACGGTTGCTTTATGCTCATCTTGTTCTCGTTTGTTAGCCGTTTCAAGTTGACGAAGTACTGTTCTGATCTGAGCAGTACGCTTTTCTACTAACTCTTCGAGATTACCATTGAGCACTTTCAGTTGTTCGTTTTGTTTCCTAACCTCTTCTTGAAGTGCCAGGTTGTATTGTTTAAGGCGATATTTTTCGGCAGCATCTTTAATAACGTGGATAAGGGCCTCATTCTGCCAGGGCTTTTGAAGAAAGTTATGGATCCCGCCTTCATTTATGGCTGCGATCGTTGAATCCATATCCGCGTAGCCAGAAAGTAAGATGCGTTGTGACTCGGGTGATACTTGCCTCGCTTTGGTCAGGAATTCAACCCCATCCATTTCTGGCATTCTCATGTCTGAGATGATCACTTCAAAATCATTTTCATCAAGTGCCTTGAGTGCAAGCTCTCCACATTCATATATGGCGACCTGCATGCCAGCCATACCCAGCGTTCTTCTGAGTACTTTAAGCACGCCCGGCTCATCATCCAGGCACAATACTCGAATAGGCCCGGAGGGAGGCGTAGCAATTTCAGGTTCTTGGCTGTGTTCCATCATAAATCAATGACGTAAAGCAATAGGTAATATAAAAATTAGTCTAAACTTTGTTTTATAACAATTACTGTAGCGAGTTTGGTGCTAATTTATGTGGTGTAAGGAGTGAACAATGAAAGGCATAATATTCCGTAGTTTAGAAGAACTAGTTATCGAAAACTTAGGTATGAGCGCATGGAATGCACTATTGGATGAGCATAGCCCGGAACATCGCAGTTATGTATCTGCTGTCTCTTATCCGGACGAAGAACTGTATGCGCTGGCAAATGGTGTTGCTGAAAAAATGGCTTTACCTTTGCCTGACGTATTAAGCGTATTTGGTCGATTTTTGTTTGGCTCATTGGCTGCCAAGCATACTACTGTGCTTGCAGAGCTGGATACATTCGAAAAGTTGATTATGGCAATAGACAGCGTGATCCATGTTGAGGTGGCCAAATTATATGATGAGCCGAATCTGCCAAAGATTGAAGCTACGATTGTCAATGATACGGAGATATTAGTAGATTACCAATCACCCCGAAAGCTAGGGTTCTGTGCCGAAGGGCTTATCTATGGTGCGGCCGATTACTTTAATAAGCAAATAGAAATATCGCATAGTCGATCTATAACGCAAAGTGGTGAACACACCCAGTTTATGGTGAAAATTTTGGCGTGAGTGCCGAAAGTATGATGCGATTTATGGGTTAGGTCTGTCTTTTCCGGCAGCAGGGCTGATGCTGTTGGTTCCCAAGGTTGAGTGCAAGAGGTGACTATGTCGCAAGGTGACAATGAATATTACAAGGCGTACCGCAGAGAAAAGCAAGCTCGTGATGAGCTTGAAACGCTATTAGAAGACAAAACACGCTCTTTATACCTTGCCAACCAAGAGCTTGAGGCTAATCTGACGCAGCTAAAACGACAACATGCCGCTATTTTGCAGAGTGAGAAGATGGCGACGCTCGGTGTTATGTCTGCGGGCGTGGCACACGAAATAAATAATCCCTTGGCTTATGTTAACAGTAATGTGGCTACACTGGGGCAGGTCGCTAAAGGCGTTGCGGAATTGATTAATACAAGTCAGCAATTTTCAGACAACGCAATTGATCAGGAGGCGTTTAAAGAGGCGTTTAAGAACCTGGAAGCACAATATCAGCTGGGTTTCTTTGCGGAAGATGCAGAAGATCTCATCGAAGATTGCCAGGACGGTTGTCGGCGTATCGCGACTATCGTCGCAAGTTTATTGGATTTCGCTCGGCCCAAAAACAATGAATTTGTGATGGCTGATATGACAGAAGCGATTGACAGTGCGCTGGGCTTGCTTGCTAATCAGCTTAAGCACATTGAACTGGTGGTCGAAAAAGCAGATATCCCACTTAGTTATTGCAATCTTGCTGCGTTAAATCAGGTGATCATTAACTTATTGATGAATGCCAAATATGCTTGTGAGCAGGGTAAAGCACTAGGGAACTGCCCAACTCCTCAAATCAAACTGATCGTCAGACAGGTGCAGGACCATATCCTGATCGAAATGATTGATAATGGTACCGGTATAGAATCCGACAAATTACCGCATATATTCGAACCTTTTTTTACCACCAAACCTGTTGGGCAGGGGACCGGTATGGGTCTGGCTGTTGTGTATGGGATTATCTCAGAGCATAAAGGCACCATTAATATTGAAAGTAAGCGTAATGAAGGTGCTAAAGTCTCGCTAACATTGCCTGTCATCATTGCCAGTTAATCACGCAGATAGTCTTCATTAAGATTTCTATTCCTTCAAAATAACTACTGAACAACCTCGTTGTACCTCATTTAATGTCAAATCATGCCTTTGTTACAGCGTTAACGTTAACGTTAACGTGATGTTATTGGTCTGACCTGGTTGGTTTCTTATATAACTATTGGTTATAATATATGTTTAAACGTGATCTTCAGAATTGCACGCAAAAGATAAGAAAAACTTATCCGAATACATAAGTTTTTCTTTCCTATGTTTCTAATTTGTTTCTAACTGATTGTTCTTTATGCAATAGCTTTGAATATATGAACTGTAATATATGAATTTAACTCATTTAATTGGGGTAGGGTCAAAATGAGAAAAAGTCCATTCATTTGAATAATTGGTAGGTAAAAAGGATGGTTTGTGAGGTTTTGTTGATTAAAAAGTAGTCACGCTTACGTTGACGTACTTCATTTCTATGTTAGCTTTACTTTAAAAATGTTAATCACAAAAACAGTAAAGGTTGAAGAAAGTATGAAAACGAGAAACAAATTCAAGATGGCACTGCAGCTCAGCGCAATCGCTATTGCTATAGGCTCAACACATGCAAACGCGTATGACTGTACCGGTCTAAATCCATGGCAATCTGGTAATGCCTATACGGGTGGTCAGCAGGTCGAACAAAATAATAATGCTTATGAAGCGAACTGGTGGACGCGTTCTGAGCCGGCAACGAATTCCGGTGACTGGCAGGAGTGGACTTGGCTGGGTTTGTGTGACAGCGCTGTCGAAAATAAACCGCCAGTAGCTAGTAACTTACAGCCAGTTTCCGGCACTGAATTCGTTGTAAATGACAGCGTTGCCATCAGTGTTAAAGCCGTCGATTCAGATGGCACTGTGAGCAAGGTCGAGTTTTTTGTTGACGGAAGCCTGGTTGCCACTGACGTAAGCGGCACCGCGGATATGTTTGACGCGCAATGGAATGCCAGTGTTGGTACGCATGATATCAGCGCGACAGCCTATGATGATAAAGGTGCTGCATCTAACGTATTGACTAGTCAAGTGGTTGTAAAGCCAGCAGATACTGGTAACAAAGCACCTGAAGCGCAGCTTGTTATTAAGAGTCAGCCAGCGGAATTGATTGTTGGTTCGCAGGTCGTTTTCGGCTTGTCTGGTAGCGATATAGACGGCCAGGTAACCAAGTTGACGTTTACGGTAGATGGTGTTGATGTTGTAACAACCAATGGTAGTGCAACGGACCATACCTGGACAGCGCAGCAACTTGGCCCAGTTACATTTACTCTAACAGTAACTGACGATAAAGGCGCTACGGCTAGCGTTTCTCAATCTCTGACCGTTGTTGAGCAGGGCCAGGGTGGACGCGACGACTGTAAACCTGAAGGTTTGTTCCAAACACCTGGTGTGAACACACCTTACTGTACTATCTATGATGTCGATGGTCGTGAAAAAATGGGTACAGATCACCCTCGTCGGGTTATCGGTTACTTCACGAGCTGGAGAAACGGTGCCAATGGCCAGCCTTCTTACCTAGTGAATGATATTCCATGGGACAAAATAACCCATATTAATTATGCTTTTGCTCATGTTGACGCGAACAACAAGGTTTCAATTGGTGACCCAGCCGCACCAGGCAACCCGGCTACAAATATGGAATGGCCAGGCGAAGCGGGTGCTGAGATGGACCCTGCCTTACCTTATAAAGGTCACTTCAACTTACTTAACAAATATAAGAAACAACATCCGGATGTTAAAACTCTCATCTCTGTAGGTGGTTGGGCAGAAACCGGTGGCTACTTTGGCAGCGATGGCAAGCGCGTTAACAGTGGTGGCTTCTACACTATGACGACCAATTCTGATGGCAGTGTTAATCAGGCTGGTATCGATGCGTTTGCGGCAAGTGCGGTCGAGTTCATTCGCACCTATGGCTTCGATGGTGTCGACATTGACTATGAATACCCGACTTCAATGAATGACGCAGGTCACCCAGATGACTTCCCAATTTCTAATGCGCTACGTGCCGGGTTGAATGCCTCTTATCAGGTATTGATGAAGCGTTTACGTGAAGAGTTAGACAAAGCCGGTCAGCAAGATGGCAAACACTACATGCTAACTATTGCGTCACCTTCTTCTGGCTATTTGCTGCGTGGTATGGAGACCTTCCAGGTTACTAAGTATCTGGATTACGTCAACATTATGTCTTATGACCTGCATGGCGCATGGAACCAACACGTAGGCCACAATGCTTCTTTGTTTGATACTGGTGAAGATTCAGAGCTTAAAGCATGGAACGTATACGGCACTGCTGAGTTTGAAGGCATCGGTTACCTGAATACAGACTGGGCTGTTAAGTACTTCCGTGGTGCGCTATCGGGCGGTCGTATTAACATTGGTATTCCATACTACACGCGTGGTTTCAAGGATGTCCAGGGTGGGACTAATGGACTGTGGGGCCAGGCAGCCTTCCCAGATCAGGCAAACTGTCCTCCGGGCACCGGTAAAGGCGAGAAGAATAAGTGCGGCAATGGCGCAGTGGGTATCGATAACCTTTGGCATGACAAGAATGACGTAGGCCTGGAAGTACCTGCCGGTTCTAACCCGCTGTGGCATGTTAAGAACCTGCAGTCTGGCGTGTTAGGAAGCTACCTGGCTGACTATGGTCTGAACCCGGTGACAGACCCAGAAGATGCATTGACCGGTACATATGCACGTCATTATGACTCTGTTGCCGTGGCGCCTTGGTTATGGAACGCAGAGAAAAAAGTGTTCTTGTCTATTGAAGACGAGGAGTCGATGGGCACCAAAGTTGACTATGTTATCAACAATGGTCTGGGCGGCATTATGTTCTGGGAACTTGCTGGTGACTTTGACTACGATGCCGCAAAAGGTGAGTACTTCATGGGGTCGAGCCTGACAACGCTAGCATACAATAAGTTTAATCAGTCTGGTGCGCCTTACGATATTCATCCGGGGAATGTGAACTTCCAGGTTCCTGCGGAATCCGTTGATGTTACCTTCACCGCAAAAGATTTCCCACTAGGTGATGATAACTATCCAATTGCGCCAACATTTGCGTTTACCAACAACTCTGCCATTGATTTGTCAGGTGCGAAGATCACATTTGATGTGCCAGTTGCAACATCGGCAATCTTTAAGTCGAACTGGAATGCGCAAGAGAAACTGGGTATGGCGGTTGAAGCGAATGCCTCTAACGCTGCTGGCAACAACATTGGCGGATTTGAGAATGAGTTCCACCGCTTCTCAATCACCCTGGTAGACGAGTGGGGCAACATTCCGAAGTCGTTCGCACCGGGTGAAACGGTCAATGCTCAGGTAATGTACTACATGCCTATTACAGGTCCGGTTAACTTTGTTGCTGAGAAAGACGGTAAACGTTACGCATTTAAGTTCGAGTATCCGAAATTGCCAGATGCAAAACCAGGTGATGGTAACGGCGGTCCAATCACAAGCTGTGAAGGTGTGCCTATCTCTCAGATTAAAGTATACCCAGAGTTTCCAAAGGGCACTCATGCTGCTCAGGGTGACTTAATCATCGATGGAAATGGTGTTTACAAAGCGAAGTGGTGGAGCAATAAACAGCCATCAGTAAGTTCGGATTACACCAAGGTTTGTAGTTTGTAACCGACCTAATTTCAAAGGACAGGGGCTTCGGCCCCTATGATAGAGGCAAACTATGAAAACGTTTAAATTACTATCACAGCAGAGCGCAATCAGCGCATTGGTATTGTCAGCATTGTGCTACAGCGACCTGGCTGCAAGCCATGGTTACATGGATTTTCCGCTTGCGAGGCAGGCTATTTGTGAAGACCAAGGAGGGTACTGGTGGCCAGAAGATGGTTCCAATATCCCCAATGCTGCCTGTCGGGCTGCTTATCTGGAATCAGGCTACGTGCAGTTTATTCAGGAACACGAATTCGCCGTTAATACGCCAGATTACAACAACCAACAGGCTGTAGAGAAGAATATACCAGACGGCACTCTCTGTGCGGCGGGCTCACATGAAAAACGTGGCATGAATCTGCCGTCAGCCGATTGGCAAAAGACAGAGGTTCGTCCTAATGCAAATGGTGAGCTGGCAATTCGCTTTCATGCGACGACACCGCACAACCCCAGCTTCTGGAAGTTCTATCTGACCAAGCCTGGGTTTAACCCGGCGACAGACGTCATGACGTGGGGCAGTATCGACTTGATCACAGAGATCGGTAACGTAGATTTTGTCAAAGATCCGGATGGTAAACGTATTTACGAAATGACCATTCAGATACCTCAAGGCCGTAGTGGCGACGCTATTTTGTATACGCGCTGGCAGCGCAATGATGTCGTTGGAGAAGGCTTTTACAACTGTAGCGACATTAACATAGTGTCTGATTCGCAGCCTACCGACTGGTACGCAGCTGGCTATTTTGTTAGCCGGGGACAGACGGCTAACGCTGGCGACCTTGTGTGGGCGCGCGTTTTTGACCAAAACGGCCAGGAAATTGTCAAACATTCTTTAACAGTCACGGCGCAAAATCAGGCCAGCTGGGCGACTGTGCTGGCAGGTCAGCTGAATGCAACCTATGCCAATGATGTTCAGGTCGGTGTCAAACAGACTAATGGCGACGTGGTGTTCGATGAAGCGAATTTGCTTAGTAATCAAGTGTTCGTAACAGATGCGGCGTACACCTATAACCTCACTATCGTACCTAAGGCGCCAAACACGCCTCCTACGGTTCATCAACCTGACCCGGTTGTGATGGATGAGAATGCACAAGTACAGGTACACGTGCATGCCTTTGATGATGAGCAGACCGAGCTTGTATACAACTGGACACTGCCTGCTGGGCTCTCTATGACAGGCAGCGGCGCCACTATCTCTTTACAAAGCGGTGAAGTCTCAGCAGATACACAGTATACCGTGTCGGTAGCTGTATCGGATGGTGAATTAGTGACTTCCAGAGACTTCACTGTCACGGTTAAGGATGTACCTGTATCAACTTTTCCTCAGTGGAAGGCCTCTAAAACTTACGTAGGTGGCGATAAAGTCTCTCATGGTAATAAAAACTACGAAGCCAAATGGTGGACACGTGGTGAGGAACCAGGAAAAGCACAGGTCTGGAAAGCACTTTAGTGAGACATAAAAGTTTTAAGCAGTACCAATAACTCACCCCTCGGGGTTTGGATATAACATGTAAATAAGGTTGAGAAAGTAATGAAGATTAAACAGATAAGTACAGCGATAGGCTTAGCACTTATGAGCGGTTCAGTATTAGCTGCACCTTCAACACCTAGCTTGAGCTGGGAGCCACAAGTGTATTCTTTTGTAGATGTTGTACTCGATGGAAACGGGTCATACAAAGACTTGGTAACTGCTAAAGATAAAGTTGATATTCAGATTAAATGGAACGCCTGGAGTGGTACAGGTGGTGACAGTTATAAAGTCTACTTTGACAATCAGCTTGTTAATGAAGGTACGTTAACAGCCGGCACAAAGAGCGGCACTATCACTTTCCCTTATATGCAATCTGGTCGCCATACTTTGTATGTTGAGCTGTGTGATAGCACGGGTTGTGCAAGAAGTGCTGGTAAAGAGATAGTGATTGCCGATACAGATGGTGGTCATCTTGAGCCTCTGCCTATGGATGTTAACCCGAATAACCGTAACAACGGCACAATCCCGGGCAAAGTAACAGGTGCTTACTTTGTAGAATGGGGAATCTACGGCCGTGACTTTGACGTTACCAACATTCCTGCACAAAACCTGAGTCACCTGCTGTATGGATTTATTCCAATCTGTGGCGCGAATGAGTCGCTGAAAGAAATTGAAAATGGTAACAGCTGGCGCGCATTGCAAAAGGCTTGTGCGGGAACAGCTGATTATGAAGTCGTCATTCACGATCCCTGGGCTGCTGTGCAGAAAACACTGCCTGGCGTGAATCAAAACGACCCAATCCGTGGCACATATGCTCAGCTGATGGCACTTAAACAGCGTTACCCTGATCTTAAGATTCTGCCTTCAGTTGGTGGTTGGACGCTTTCTGACCCATTCCACGGCTTTACAACGAAAGCAAACCGTGACGTTTTCGTCGCTTCAATGAAGAAATTCCTGAAAACCTGGAAATTCTATGACGGCGTAGACATTGACTGGGAATTCCCTGGTGGTGATGGTCCAAATCCTGATTTGGGCGATCCAGTCAATGATGGTCCTGCCTATATTGCGTTAATGGCTGAGCTTCGTGCCATGCTTGATGAGCTGGAAGCCGAAACTGGCCGCACCTATGAGCTTACTTCTGCAATCGGTTCTGGTTACGACAAAATTGAAGATGTTGACTATCAGGCTGCTCAGCAGTACATGGATTACATCTTTGCAATGACCTATGACTTTTACGGCGGCTGGAACAATGTTACAGGTCACCAGACTGGACTATATTGTGGTTCGCACCTGAGCCAGGACGAATGTAATGGCACTGGTGTAGATGATAATGGTGAGCCGCGCAAGGGTCCTGCTTATACAGCCCACAATGCGGTACAACTGTTGCTTCAACAGGGCGTTAATTCCAAGAAAATTGTAATGGGTGCTGCAATGTATGGCCGTGGCTGGGAAGGCGTGCTAGACCAGAATACCACTATCCCGGGCAACCCAATGACTGCACCTGGTAATGGTAAATACGCAGGTTCAACTTCTGAGGGGGTTTGGGAACCAGGTATCATGGATTATAAAGCCATTGCTGCTAATCTGGTCGGTCCAAATGGTACAGGCTTGAATGGATTTGAAGTAGGCTATGACGATCAAGCTGAAGCAGCTTACGTTTGGAATCGCAGCAATGGTAAATTGCTGACGTTCGATAGCGCGCGTTCTGTAGAAGCGAAAGGCCGTTACGTTAACTTGTATGACTTGGGTGGTTTGTTTGCCTGGGAAATTGACGCGGATAATGGTGATATTCTAAATGCAATGTACGATGGCCTGACTGGTGGCGTGCCAGTTAATAAGCCGCCAGTTGTGTCTGTAGATAGTAACGTTGTAGTGCAGTCAGGTGGCTCAATCACAGTGACAGCTACAGCGTCTGACCCAGATAATCAGCCTCTGACTTACGCATGGAGTGCGCCAAGCGCTTTGACGCTGACTAATGCAACGACTACTTCAGTCGGTGTTGCGGCACCAGTGGTTACTCAGGATACCGAGTATACGTTAACGATTGCTGTATCTGATGGCGAAGCGACTACAACGCGCAATGTTACTGTGTTGGTAAAAGCGCCTTCAACAGGTAACGATGCACCTGTTGTATCACCAATCGCTGCAGTATCACTTGCGGAAAACACCAGCACATCAGTACAGGTAAGTGCAACGGATCCAAATGGTGATGCACTCACTTACACTTGGTCGGCAAGCAATGGCCTGACTGTCAACGGTCAGGGCGCGAACGCCACAATTACAGCGCCGGAAGTAACACTGGATACAACTTATCAGGTGACCGTTGCTGTATCTGACGGTACTGCGACGACTACAGCGTCATTTGATGTGACTGTGACTGATTCTTCAGTAGGTGCAGATCCTTGGGATAGAAATAAAGTCTATGTCGGAGGCGACCGCGTTAGTTATCAAGGTAACTTGTACGAAGCAAAATGGTGGACGCGTGGTGAAGAGCCAGGCAAAGCGATGGTGTGGAAAGCACTATAAAGTATGTTGATATCAGAGGTCAGGGTTTGGCCTCTGATTGACCAAGGGATTGGCCAACAATAATCAATAAAGGCGCTTCGGCGCCTTTGTTTTCTTCCAGTTATCCTTCATAATCTAGCTAATATTAATGATAGTTAGACATCGTGCATTTAATTTTTCTATTGTTTTTCCTGCCCATCGCTGCGCTTGCCAGTGAACAATGTGATACACGTTACAAGGTTGGTGTTGGTACCAGTTGGCCACCTTACGTGATGTACCGAGACACCGTGCCTTACGGTTTGGATGTAGACATCACCCGCAGGGTGTTCAGTAAAGCTAAGCTGTGTATCGATTTTGTACAGTTACCTTCATCGGCCCGCGGTATCACTGAGCTATCTAAGGGGTTCATAGATATCTTGCCTTCTGCCAGCTTCAATACGCAAAGGGCTGAACTGGCTTTTTTTAGCCAGGCATATCGTCGAGAGAGAATGCGCTTGTTTACACGCAAGGAACGGGTTAAAGAAGTCAGAAGTTTGACTGAGCTATTTGCTTCAGAACACACGTTTGTGTCTAATCCTGGCGCGTACTACGGCAAAGAGCTCGAACAAATTTTAAAAATTGCCTGGTACAGAGAACGGTTGCTTGAAGTACCGAGCATCAACCAGCGCATGCAGCTGGTGAATCGCAAACGTGTCGATTTTTTAATTGAAGATGAGTTTTCGGGTTTCTACTACATAGAGAAGTTGGGTTTTGAGCAGATGCGAATACACCCTTATGTGGTAAATGACAACGCGATTCATTTTATGTTAAGCCGAAAATCATTTAATAAGCAGCAAATAGATGAGATTAATGCCGCTATCGACGCCCTGAAAGACGAGATAGCCGATTTAATTGGTCAATATGGCATAAATACAGAGGCACGACCAAAAAGTGCGAGCCTCGAGTCATTTTACGGAGTGTGATAGATGCACAAAGCTGGCTTGATAATGAGTTTGATGATGGTGGTTTCGGTCTCTGCTATTGCCGACGATCTTAAGCCCTATCGTTTTGACAGCATGCAAATGAACCTCGGCGCTTTATTTTTTGACCGTGCAGATCGCATGAGGCCAGCAAAAAGTGACTTTAAGGTCAACCGCAGTGTGGCAATGTCGAATGACGATGGACACCGTGCTGTGATACTGAGCCTTGAAAACCTTTCCTCGGGCAGGCGTATCCTCGAACCTGAGCAACTGATGGTGATTTATGCTGACGGTACGGCATTGCGGGTTAACGCATTACCAAAAAAAATTCTGCTAGAGGGCTACGAAAAACGCAACTTCACACTGGAGTTAGGCGAAAATGATTATCCTGTTGTGGCAGTAGTGGCAGCCAATAACGAAGGATATTAATACAATGGGACTTAAACAAATTCGTCAGCTCCACGCAATCTCAAACAAACCTGTCCGTAGAATTCTGGGGTTGATGAGCGGCACGTCTCTCGATGGCCTGGATCTGGCCTTGTGTGAGGTGACTGGCTCAGGCACAGAAACACAATGTAAGTTGCTAAAATTTAAAACCTACGCCTACGACAGCGAATTTAAAACCAAGGTGAGAGCAGTTTTTGCCAAAGAGACCATTAACCTCGAATACCTCACCTTACTTAACCCCTGGATTGGGCAATACCACGCAAAATTAATCAATCAAACTCTGTCTCAGTGGCAAGTCAATACGTCAGACATAGATTTGATAGCCAGCCATGGCCAGACTATATTTCACTGCCCTCATCATCAGCATATGCATGTCGACTTCGGTGACGGGACACTGCAGCTAGGGGACGGAGATCAGGTTGCAACACATACTCAGATAATCACAGTTTCGGATTTCAGACAAAAGCACATTGCAAAAGGAGGCGAGGGTGCGCCACTGGCACAGTACGGCGACTATCTGTTATATCAAAGCGCACAGGTGCATCGTATTTTGTTAAACCTCGGCGGAATTGCAAACTTCACTGTGTTACCGCGTAATGGCCAAGTAGACGATGTGCAATGTTCAGACATCGGGCCGGGCAATACGCTCATGGATGCATTTTGTCAGCGTTATTTTGATGTGCCTTTCGATGAAGGTGGACGGTTAGCCGCAAAGGGAGAAGTCTGTGAAAGTTTGCTCGATTTGCTAAAAACCATACCTTTTTTTCATTTCGACACGCCAAAGACCACCGGACCTGAAGTGTTTAATCTTACCATGTTGGAAGAAATGCGGGCCAAATGCCCAGAGTTACTGTCTTCTTATGACGTGCTCGCTACACTCAATGAGTTAACTGTCTGGTGTGTGCTGGAACATATACAGCGTCTTAAGTTGGATGGTTCCGTGCAATTGATTGTCAGTGGTGGTGGTGCGCACAACACATTTTTGGTCAGTAAGATTGGGTCTGGACTGCCAGACGATTATGAGGTGTCTGAGCTGTCGCAAGATGGCGTGTGTGTTGATTCTAAAGAAGCGGCATTATTTGCGGTCCTGGCTAATGAATGCGTGGCTGGTGGTGGATCATTTTCGTTCGGTAAGATAAGCCTGCCTGGTTGAGCCTAGCAGGTTATTAATTTCTGTACGCAGATATTGGATGACAGCCTGAAACAAACCACCGGCATGCCTTGCGTTGTTGGCCGTAACCAGAACTTGATTTTCATTTGGGTGTATTTCACGCGGTAGGTAGGCCATGTAATCCATGCTGTTTTTTACGCGTTGTTTGTAGCCCAGTAAACTCAATTGCAGATTATACGAGCCACTTTTTCCAGCCCCGCTCAGACGTACTTCAATGGTACCGGTCATAATATCTTTTTCTTTGAGCTTCGCCATGCCTACAAAGTCAACGTCACGGTTGTCCTGGTGATTTGCCGTAATACGGATTTGATTACCTGACACTGCATCCTGAGGTAGCTGACACGACACGACCAACTGGTCTTGCTCGATGAAAAACTCAAGTTGATCGAATGGTGAGCCTTGCTCAAGGAAAAACAGCTGTTGGGCCTGGTCCTGTATATCAAAAGTCAAAGACCGTTTACGTGTATTCATGATTCTGCCGAAAGATTAAACCGACGTCATTATGCCGGGGTTATATGTCAAAATTATTAAAAAAGGGCTCATGAGTGAGCCCTTTTTACGAGTAACGAATTACTCGTTGTTTTGTCTGCCAGATTATTTGATTGCAAGCATCAACAGGCCAGGCAATACAAAGAAGGAACCTAGTACATAACCAAATGCCGCAGATTTATTACGTGTTCCAATGCGTGCCAGTTTCTCGGCCAATTGCAGCGGGATTTCACGAAGCAGTGGCAAGCCGTATATCAGGCCAACAGCGAATACGTTAAACATAACGTGTACCAATGCAATTGTCAGTGCAACTTCTGCATTAGGACCGGTGATAGATGTTGCAGCAAGTAATGCTGTGATAGTTGTACCAATGTTCGCACCCAATGTGAATGGATAGATTTGACGCGTGTTGAATACACCGCTGCCTGCCAGAGGGATCATTAGGCTAGTTGTCGTTGATGAAGATTGAACCATCACGGTTACGGCTGCACCTGAGCTGATACCAGCGATTGGGCCACGACCAATTGCACTGTGCAGAAGCTCTTTTGCGCGGCCTACAAGTGCTTTCTTAAGCAGTTTACCCAAGGTGGTTACTGCGAATAAAATCATGGCAATACCAACCACAACCATCGCAATACCTACAGCTTTACCGTCAAGGAAGCTTACTGCGTCTTTAACCAGGCCAACTGCAGGCTTTACAAGTGGTTTGATGAAGTTATAGCTCTTTAGAGATAAGTCTGCATCACCAACGAACAGGTGCGACAGTGCTGCAGAGAATTTTTCAAGCAGACCAAACATAATTTCCAGCGGCAGGAAAATTGCAACTGCAAACAAGTTGAAGAAGTCATGCACTGTCGATGCGGCAAATGCACGTTGGAATTCTTCTTTATCACGGATATGGCCAATTGAAACCAGTGTATTAGTGATAGTGGTACCAATGTTAGCACCCATGATCATAGGAATGGCGATGCCTAATGGCAGACCACCTGCAACCAGACCAACAATAACTGAAGTTACGGTAGATGAAGACTGAACGAGCGCGGTGGCAAATGCACCCAGCATTAACGCCACAAATGGGTTTGTTGCAAATGCAAAAATTTCTTTAGCACCTTCTGTGCCGCCTGAAGCTAATTTAAAACCACCACTTACGGTGCCTACAGCAACTAAAACAAGATAGACCAGTAATGCAATCGCGGTCCAATTTAAGATCTTTGCAAAAAGAGAGGTTTGATTTTGTTCACTCATGATTTTACTCAGTTATGTCTGGCCAAGCTATGTGGCACTTTGATGACGTTTTTATTTCAGGGCGGATTAAAACAAAGTTATATGACAGAAATATTTCAATGCGATTGTCATTTAACCAGGTACTCAAAGTTAAAGGCGACAGTTTGACACTTTGTCTATGAAGAATTTATAGATTTTTTTTTAAGTTTCTAATAATTGGTGCTATTTTGGATTTCGCAATAGTGTTACATTGGTTTACATTAATCGCAGGTCGATACGCAAATTCGTCCTTACTCCACATTTCATACACGATTTAGACCTATGATAGTTACAAATGGTTACCGAGTCTTGTTCATGCGTTTTATCTTAATGCTTTTAATAGCGAGCTTTTTGTTTGCAGGTCATGCCACTAGCGCAGAACAGCAGCAAAGATTTGTCATTGACGACACTACCACGCAGCTTACTTTGAATAACGCCACCTTTTTTTATGATTACGACACGCAAATCAAAGCGCCCGGCGATATACCCGAGTTTCTCCCGCAATTTGTCCCCCTGAACGAGATTGATAAGCGGCCTCAACATAAACTCTATTCTAAATGGGTCTCGCTGAAACTCGACAATCAATCAAGTTCAGCGGATTGGGTACTCTCATTTGGCTTTGCCAGATTGCCCAAACTGGTGGTTTATCAGGTGGACGGGGGAGAGTTTAAGCAGGTGCTATCGCAGGACGAAGACGCGAGGTTTGATGAACGGCCTGTCCAGGACCCGCAAATGTACTTACCATTAGACTTGAAGCCGGGTCACAGCGAATTCCTGATTGAGTACCAAACGTTTGCAAATGCACCAGCTAATTTGCGTTTACACTCCAATGCTAACTATTTATCCACGTCACAACTCAGCATACTTACCAATGCCAGCCTGGCCGGTGTCGTCGCTGCCATTTTGCTCATCGTCATTGTTAATCTGGCCTTCAACCGCAATACCACCAATGTCTTCTATGCCATGTGGACCTTGTTATTTTTGCTTATTGTGATTGATATGGCGGGCTTCTCATTTCAGTATTTTTGGCCCAATCATGGTTTTTTCAGCGGCCAGTTTTCAATAGCACTGATGGCAATAGTTCCCATATTTCACCTGTTGTTCGTACGCGGCTTTTTACAACTAAAACACTATCATCCGACGCTTAATACTGTATACGTCTGTGGGACCTGGCTTTATATCATTCTAGTTCCTACCGCGTTGTATCTCGAAAGCGTGTATTACAACTTACTTGCCAGTACCTTTGTTATCCCACTGTTTGTGTATACCTGTATATGGAGTTTCAGACAAAAAGGGCCCGGAATGCGCACCTTTACATATAGTTTGATTAATCACCTGTTATTTCTAAATGTGCTTACCATAGTTGGGGCAAGTTACGGTAACCTGATTGACGTGTTTGAGATCACGTCCTTCATTAAAGTGGGCTATCTCATAGAAGTGCTGTTATTTACTGTCGCACTGGCATTGCAGCATAAATCACTTCAGGGGCAATTAGTCAGACATCTGGAGCAACAGGTTAATGCGCTTAACCGAACCGTTGATAGTGAAAGGCAGGTGGTGAATGAGCAGGTGAATCAGCTCAAAGCCAAAGAAGAACAACTTTTCACTGACCTGTCGCATGAGTTACGTACACCGTTAACTGTGATGAAAATCCAGGTTGAGTCATTGCAATATAATATTGTTGAAAATGTCGAAGACTCTTATGCCAAATTAATGGCAAAGATCGACGAGCTTCACAAGTTTATCGATCAGTTGATGCTCGTGACGGGCGATAAAGACGTTGCGAGTATTCTCAACAAAGAAAATGTGAAAGTGGCGCATTTCATCAACGAAACCTTCCAAACCTGTATGACCTATGTGGACCCCAAAAAAGCGCGACTTGAAGTGATTAATCGACTCGACCCGCACTTTACGATGCAGTTTGATAAACGCTCTATTGGCAACGCCATTTTGGAAGTCGTGAAAAATGCGCTGAAGTATGGTGGTGAAGGCGTTGATATTAAAATGAGCGCATTGGTGACAGAGCAAAATCTGGTACTGAGAATCGAAGATTCAGGTATGCCCTTGTCCTATGATGCGCACAGGCAGTTGTTTCAGCCATTGTTTCGGGAAGAGGCGTCGCGCAGCTCGCTGAGTGGGGGCAAAGGCATGGGTCTGGCAGTGTGCAAAAAAATTGTCGAGTGTCATGGGGGTAAAATTGATTCGCACAATAGCCTGCTGGGCGGATTGTGTATTGAAATTATCCTGCCTACCGCAGAGACAGACATGGCTTTGGCATAGAAAATAGTTGTAATCTGCTTGATGTCTGGCAGACTGCGCTGCGATATAGACTAAGAGTAAGGTTACAGACATGATAAGAAAAACCCTGGTAGCGCTCATCGTTGGTGTTGCACTGACTGGATGTGAAGCAACATCCGTCAATGTGCAGTCTCAACAACACATTGTTGAGCAAGCGGATGCGAATACGCAGATGATGACGCTTGCACAGACTTACTTCGATGAAAGCATTACGCTCAGCCCGTTATCAGCCACTTTTTTTGGTATGTCTGAGTACAACGATAAGTTCGAGCCACCGCTTGGACCTGATAGTCTTGCACAGTCACGCGCATTCACTGCTCGATATCTCGCACGCCTGGAAGCGCTTGACCGCAGTAAACTGAGTGGCCAGGCAAAACTATCTTACGATATTCTCCATTATGAGCTGGTGCAAAGCAAAGCTGCTGAACAGTTTGATGATCAGTTTATGCCCATTGACCAAATGTATGGTCCTCATCACGTGTTCGCAGCCATGGGGTCCGGTGAAAGCGCGCAACCTTTTAAAACGGTTGATGACTACAGTAACTTCCTTAAACGCGCTGATGGCTTTATTATCTGGTTGCAGTCTGTGCAGGCTATGATGACCCAGGGTATTGAGCGCAATGTCGTATTACCGCGTGCAATCACACTCAAAGTGATCCCTCAATTTAGAACGCATGCTGTTGATAAAGCAGAAAACTCTGTTTTCTGGGGACCAATCCAGAATTTACCTGATTCATTTTCTGACGAAGAAAAACGCCAAATTACGCAGTCTTACAAACATTACATCGAGCGTACTCTGGTACCAGCATATCGCGACATGGTGAGTTTTTTAGAAACAACTTATTTGCCTGCATCCAGAGCTTCGGTTGGTTATAGTGCGTTACCCAATGGGCAGGCCTGGTATCAGCACTATATCAAAGAAAATACCACGCTTGATATGACCGCAACCGAAATCCACCAGCTGGGTCTGAGTGAAGTGAAGCGTATTCGCGACGAGATGAGCAGTGTTAAAGAGAAAGTGGGTTTCGAAGGAGACCTTCAGGCATTTTTTGAGCATCTGCGGAACAGCGAAGAGTTCTATTTTCAGTCTGAGGCCGAGTTAATAAAGGCCTATGAAGACGTGAAAAAGAAAATCGATGCACGCGTTCCTTTATTGTTCGATATTAAGCCAAAGGCTGATTATGTCGTTAAGCCTGTTGAAGCCTTCCGTGCAGCGTCTGCCCCGGGGGCATCCTATGAGAGTCCCGCTCCGGATGGCTCAAGACCCGGTGTATTCTATATAAATAGCCACAACCTTAAGGCACAGCCTAAGTTTATTGTTGAAACACTATCTATTCACGAAGCCGCACCTGGACACCATTTTCAATTGGCGTTACAGCAGGAAATTGATGATTTGCCAGAGTTTCGCAAATTCGGAGGCTCAACGGTGTTTGTCGAAGGCTGGGCATTGTATGCCGAAAGCCTGGGTAAAGAGCTGGGATTGTTTACCGACCCGTACCAGTGGTATGGACGATTGTCTGACGAACAGTTAAGAGCGATGAGGCTGGTGGTGGATACAGGTTTGCATGCCAAAGGTTGGACACGCACTCAGGCTATTGATTTTATGCTTGATAACTCTTCGATGGCGAAAAGTGATGTAGAAGCAGAAGTAGAGCGTTATATCGCCTGGCCCGGGCAGGCCGTGTCTTATAAAGTAGGCCAGTTTAAAATCAGACAGCTCAGAGAGTATGCCGAGCAGGAGTTAGGTGAACGGTTTGATATTCGCGCCTTTCATAATCAGGTCCTGATTGATGGCGCTGTTCCCATGCCTGTATTAGAAGCTAAAATTCAGCGCTGGGTCAAATCCCAGAAATAACCCCACCGCACAGAAGCAGGGCAGTTTTGCGCTGGCCTGTTTCTTCTAGTACAATTTGCGGCCCTTAAACATGTGGCAAGTTTGGCGTTATGAGTACAACTCCTTTTTGGATAGAAAAATCACTTGAAGAAATGAACCAGCAGGAGTGGGAAGCCATTTGTGATGGTTGCGGTAAGTGCTGTTTGCATTCCTTTATAGATTCTGACGAAGAAGAGGAAGAACAATTTAGTAGCACTGATGTACTCAGGGAAGGGGAAGAGTTACTTTACACTGATGTTGTGTGTCAATACAGTGATGCAAATACGTGTGCCTGTACGCGATATACTGAGCGCCAGATACTGGTACCATCTTGTGTGCAATTAACCAAAGATAACCTTAAAGACATCTTTTTTATGCCACAATCCTGTAGCTACCGCAGGTTGCACGAGGGACGTGGTCTCGCAAGCTGGCACCCATTGCTTCACGATGGCTCAAAACAGGCAATGCATGACGCCGGGATTAGTATCCTTGGCAAAGCCATCAGTGAGAATGACGTAGATCTTGAAAATGACTTCGAAGATTACATTGTTACCTGGCCTGAGCAGGATAGAGATTAATGTCTGTTTGTGACTTTGCCTAGAAAGTCACACTCTCTCCTTCATTGAGTATGTAGACAGGGCGTGTTGGTGCCAGCGTTTGTTTTACGTGAAGTAGCCGAAACAGCGCAGAGTGGGAGGTTAAATCTCCCATTTTCCAGCTCATATTGCCATATCCCCAGGGCACTACCTGCTCACAGTTAAGATCATCGGCGGCTGCTAACATGTCTTCTGGTGTTAGGTGGACATTTCTATACCAATTACCATGTTTCTCATGGTGATACGACGCGATTGGCAGCAGGCAAACATCAATATCACCGTATTTCTTTTGTATGTCTTTGAAGTGAGCAGAGTAGCCAGTATCTCCTGCGTAGAACAATGTTTTGCCCTGATACTCGAATAACCAGCCGCCCCACAATGTAGCATCGTTGTCTTCGGTCAGGTAGGGCACGATCACTCGGCTGCTGAAGTGGTGTGCGGGCACAAAGTGCACGGTGAGCGCTTTTTGCTGTGCACTTGCATACCATGCCATCTCGTTAATTTTGTATCCGCCATCAGCAAAGTAATCAGCAAATCCGAGCGGGGTATAGTAGGTTGGCTGAGTTCCTAAGGCGGCTATATCTGCTTTATTAAAGTGATCATAATGTATATGGGAATACACAACGCCTGTTAGATTGTCCAATTCAGAGCCCGCGGGCCAGTCTGGTTCGGTGCGGTAAAATCCGCCAGTCAACTTAAAACCCAGGTCAATTGGCCAATCAAACTGTTCACTCACAGGGTCTACGAGCACTTGCTGTCCATCAGGCATAGTCAGCAAAAAGCTTGCATGGCCCAGCCATTTTACCTGAAAGCCGTACTTGCTTTCGACATGGGGTTGCTCACCCACATAGGTACATCGCTCCATATTTTCCTGACACTCAATGAAAGGGGTATCCGGGTAACAGGATTCTTCACAAGTATAGGGGTAACTTTCTGGCTGTTTGTAGAGGTTGGCAAATCTGTCTGTATATCCTTCCGTGATTTTATATTTGACCACTGTATGTTCTGATTGCGTGATCTCAACCTGGTTCGCGATACAGGCGCTAAGGCAGACGGCGAAAGGAAACACTACAAAGGGTTTGTTCATGAATCGGTTCTTTTCTTATTTTTTTACTGTGATACGCTTGCGCCTAGCATAGCATAATTGATCAGTATTAAATCAAACGCTTAGATGTAAGCAGGTATGAATGTACCTGTGTTTTTATCGACGAGAGTAGAGAATGGACAGAGTTGCGCCAGAAACCTGGTATGCGGTTGGGTTATTTTTTTCGCTTATTTTGGGACCTTTTATTATTGGCTGGGGTGTCATGAAGGTATATCGCCGATACCGCCCGAAAACGCAGTCAATGCAGAATGAAAGTTCAGTGTCTGTGGTTGCTCAGCTGAGTGCACAGCGGGATGGCTTTTTTAAACTTTATCTGGTTGGTCTCATAATTTGCTT
Source organism: Pseudoalteromonas sp. PPB1 (assembly GCF_015356275.1). NCBI lineage: Bacteria > Pseudomonadati > Pseudomonadota > Gammaproteobacteria > Alteromonadales > Pseudoalteromonadaceae > Pseudoalteromonas > Pseudoalteromonas sp. PPB1. The sequence goes on from NZ_JACEQV010000005.1 coordinate 257,402, forward strand.
ACCGCTTTTCTACTATGTTTACACCGAATATCTGATCCACATTTAAAGTGTCAGAGACCAGACCAGTGCATAAGAATAAAGGCGCTTCCGTGCACCCACTCTCACAAATCTTTATGTAATATCTTTATGCCCGGGCAAAGAATCGAATGCCCCATAACGGGTCACCGCATAAGCACCACAGCGGCTGGCATATTCGACAGCTGAGTTTACGCTATTTGGGTCGCCCAGTAATGAATCGATAGGCTGATTTTGTTGCTGGCGGATGAGCGTTGCCAGTAACCCTCCTACGAATGCATCTCCGGCTGCGGTGGTGTCTACCGCTTTGACATCAGGGACATTGACAGACCCTTCAAATGAGCGTCCATAAAATCGAACCGGATTGCCACCATCTGTAACGATGAGCAGTTTTACATTTGCGGCCATAATCGCATCGATGGTATGTGATTGTGGCAGACCCGGATGACTTTGGGTATTTAAAAACTCGAGCTCTTCAAGTGACAGTTTTACAATATCTACGTTGGAAATAACATGCCAGATACGCTTTGAGCAGTGCGTCAGGGATGTCCACAGGTTCTCTCTCAGATTCATGTCAAAGCTGGTGGTCATCCCCTTTGCGCGTGCCTGAGTCAATGCAGATAGGGTTGTTTTATAGATGTTGTTTTCTGTCAGGCTATTGCTACAGACATGCAACAGTGAATGGGTGTCAAACATCTTTGTGTCAAAGTCATCTGCGCGAAATAGCAGATCAGCCGCTGGCGGACGATAGAAGCTGAAGCTCCTCTCTCCTGAGCTATCCAAAGAAACAAACGCCAGCGCCGTTTTTGCTTTATCTGTGCTGATCAGGTAATCACAATTTACCTGGTGATGTTGCAGTTCACGTTTGATAAACTGGCCAAACATATCATCGCCAACCATCCCACAGAAGCTCGCTGCAATGCCCTGACGGGCTACAGCGACTGCGACATTGGCAGGCGCGCCGCCTGCATACTTAGTAAAAGATTCAGGCTCTTTACCATCAGACAGAAAATCTATCAAGGCTTCGCCAAAACATACTAAACTCATTGTTTCTCCTGCCCGAGCTGCTTAGCTCTTAGTACTTCGTAACAGGCGCCCATGGTGTGATAGTCGGTTTTACCAGCAGGACTTTTCTCGTTGCTGTACTTTTCGTTACGACTGTCCAGGATCCTATACCAGGCACCATGTTCATGGTCTATCATATTGTCCCAGCAATACTGCCATATTTTGTCGTACCACTGCCAGTAGCGGTCTTCGCCCGTAGCGTGAGCAAGCAGGGCGGCGGCGGCAAAGCTTTCAGCTTGAACCCAAAAATATTTGTCGGCGTCACAGATACTATTGTCTGGTGCGAAACCATAGAAGATTCCGCCATGCTCTTTGTCCCAGGCTGTTTCAAGCGCAGTGTCAAACAGGTAGCGCGCACGCTCTATCATCCAGCCTTGTGGCTTGTGTCGATATAAAATTAAGAGTAACTTGCTCCACTCGGTCTGGTGGCCAGGTTGAAACCCCCAGGGTCGGAAAAGGTGCTTGGGATTATCCAGATTATATTCCCAGTCTATCTGCCAGTTTTCAGAGTAGTGCTCCCAAATTAGGCCATCAGCTAGCTCGGCCTGCTGTACTGTCATCGTGAACGCCAGGGTATGAGCACGTTCGAGAAACTTATCGTCACTGGTGGCCTCGTAACACATTAACAGCGCTTCGCACATGTGCATATTGGCATTCTGACCACGATAAGGGTCTGCGATACTAAAATCGCTGTTATATTCGTCCAGGTACAGCTGGCAATCGTTTTGAAAGTATCTTTCTTCTAACATGCGCCAGACAGATTCAATGGTGTCCGCGGCTGAGTTAATTCCTGCCTTAAGTGCGACGGCATTGGCAAGCAGCACAAAAGCGAGGCCGTAACAATGATTGGTGGTGTCTTCAGCCTGATTTTTATTGATCACCCAGGCATATCCACCATTTGGTTGCTTATGCACCGTCTCCAGAAAATCCAGACCGTGACGTACTTGGTTCAGGTACTCAGGTTCCTGGGTCTGCAAATAGGCCATCGCATAATTGAAAACAAACCGGGTACTGGAAACCAGATGACGAGCATGCTGATTGTAAACGGTGCCATCGTCCAGAAAATAGTGGAAGAAGCCACCACTGGGGTCGATACATCGAGGGTGGTAAAAGCCCATTGTCCGGTTAATATGCTTAAGTAAGAAGTCGTCGTTTTTGAAATTTATAGACATAACCTTTCCAGTCTGTGGTTATTCGGCCTGAGTCTAGTGACTTGGCGGTACTCTCTTTGCGTCTTACTTTAGCACCAACAAAATTAAATTGGAACGGTCCAATAAAACATTTGTGATTTTTCTGTAACAGTGTGTAGAATCACTGAATCCTATAACACGGAGTATTCCAAGTGAGCGAAATCAACACTAACCAAAGTTATGTTGCCAGTGGAGATGCAAAGAACAACAACTATTTGTTACCACTGACGGCAATGACCACCCTGTTTTTTCTATGGGGATTCATAACTGTACTTAATGATGTACTGATCCCGCGTCTTAAAGCGGTGTTTGACCTGAGTTACACCGAAGCCATGCTGGTTCAGTTTTGCTTCTTTAGCGCCTATTTTATCGTCTCTTTACCTGCTGGTGCTTTCCTAAAACGGTATGGCTACAAAAATGGTGTATTAACCGGCCTTGTTGTTGCAGCGGCTGGCTGTCTCTTGTTTTATCCAGCGGTTGTCGTGCATGAATACTGGTTATTCCTGACTTCTTTATTTGTATTGGCATCAGGTATTACAGTGTTGCAGGTGTCTGCTAATCCGTATGTTGCAGCACTAGGTCCGGAAAAAACAGCGTCCAGTCGATTGAACTTAGCGCAAGCGCTGAATTCTCTCGGAACTACGGTTGGTCCGGCTGTCGGTGGTATTCTGTTGTTTGGTGCAGGCGCTAGCATGGCGACAGATGCGAGTGCTGATTCTGTTAAAGTCCCTTATTTGATACTTGCAGGCGCCTTGTTGTTGATAGCCGCTGTATTTGCATTTCTTAAATTGCCGACAATCGAAGCGCACACAGAAGAGGGTGATTGTAAGGCACGTGGTCACAAGCTGACAGAAGCCCCACATCTGGTTATGGGGGTGGCTGCCATATTTTGTTATGTTGGTGCAGAAGTTGCGATTGGCAGTTTCCTGGTTAACTATTTTGCAGAGCCTTCGATTGCTGGCATGGAAGAGCATACCGCAGCAAAATATATATCTTATTACTGGGGTGGCGCTATGGTTGGCCGCTTTATTGGCTCTGCCGCGTTGCAAAAAATCTCTCCTTCTAAAGCGCTAATGTTTAACGCCATTGCAATAATTGCGCTGTTGCTGCTCACTATGTCAACCGACGGTAAACTGGCTATGTTTGCGGTACTTGCGGTGGGTTTATTCAACTCAATCATGTTCCCGACGATTTTCTCTATTGCCATCGAGGGACTCGGGTCACTAACCAGCAAAGGTTCAGGTTGGTTGTGTCTGGCAATTGTAGGTGGCGCGCTGATCCCTCTGGTTCAGGGTCTGGTTGCAGACAGCGCGGGTATACAGATCAGCTTTGTTGTGCCTATGGTTTGCTATGTATTTATCGCATGGTACGGCTTGAACGTGGTGTCTCTTTACAAACAATGGCAGCAGAAAGTCGATAGCTAATTATCATATTTTCAAGCCGGCCTCAGTGCCGGCTTTTTATCCTCCCAACGCATCATTTTTAACTTCTCACTTTTTATCTTTGCATTTATTTCTTATCCTGTTTCTATTGAATACGTATTCATTTGCGGTGTAAGATAGTGCTAATTGGAACGGTCCAAATAATAACAATTAGGTATTAAGGAGAGGTGCATGTATCGCATCGTATCAGTAGCGACTATGGCTACTTTGATATCTGTCTCATCACTGGGGATGGCAAAAGAGTCAAACACTCAGTGGGTAGACCCATTTATAGGCACCGGCGGAGACGGTCATACGTTTCCTGGTGCGGTTGTCCCTTTTGGTATGGTTCAGCTCAGCCCGGATACGGATAATCCAATGCGTGGGGTATCACCGCAGCCTGAAATTTACAAGCGGTGCGCAGGTTACCATTATGATGACACCACCATAGTTGGTTTTTCTCATACGCACTTTTCTGGCACGGGCCACTCGGATCTTGGTGATTTGCTGGTTATGCCTATTAGCGGGGAGGTTAAAACCGACCCCGGCACCGCAGAAAACCCAGACGCGGGCTATCGTTCGCGATTTTCGCATGATCAGGAATGGGCTGAGGCTGGTTACTATGGGGTAGAGCTGCAAGATTATAATATCAAGGCAGAGCTAACGGCCAGTCCCCGTGTTGGTATGCACCAGTACACGTTTAAAAATGGCGGCGAGGGTCATGTTCTGTTCGATCTGACCAGTGCAATTTATAATTTTGAAAACAAAGTGATTTGGAGTGATATTCGCAAGATCAATGACACCACACTGGTTGCTTATCGAGCAACTAACGGGTGGGCGCGTAATCGCCAGATGTACTTTGCCATTGAGTTTTCTCAGCCAATAGATAGCTACCGTTTCATCAATGAAGACAACATGCGCTATCGTTGTATGGATTGCCTTGGTAAGGAAAAGCACTCAACGATTGAAAACAAAGCAGTCAAAATGACAGCGGGCAAAGCGGTTAAATTCGTAGCCAGTTTTGACAATGTAGAGAGCAAACCGCTGCAAATCAAAGTGGCGCTATCTGCTGTCAGTCGCAGTAATGCACTAGAAAACCTGAGGGCAGAGATCCCGCACTGGGACTTCAACAAAGTACGCAAGGCCGCCAATGCTCAATGGGCATCTTATTTGGACAAAGTTGATGTAGAAGGTACTCGCTCTGAGAAGCGTCAATTTTACACCGCACTGTACCATGCATTACAGGCACCCAGCCTATATCAGGACGTGAACGGGCAATATCGCGGTGTAGATGGTGAAATTCATGATGGCAAGGATTTCGAGCATTACACACTTTACTCGCTGTGGGATACTTATCGCGCGCTACACCCTCTGTTGACCTACATAGATCCAGACAGGGTTTCGGGTATGATCCAGTCAATGTTGGTGCACTATCAGCAAAGCTACGAAAAAATGTTACCTATCTGGTCATTCCACGCACACGAAACCTGGACCATGATTGGTTATCACGCGGTCTCTGTTATTGCTGATGCTTACCTTAAGGGGATCCGGGACTATGATGTTGATCTGGCCGTAGAAGCCATTATTAACACCGCAAACAACTCAGTTTACGATGCGATCCCGGAATATAAAAAGTACGGGTATGTTCCTATGGATGTGCTACCCGAATCCGTTTCTATTACGCTGGAATATGCTTATGACGACTTTGCTATTGCCAGAATGTTCGAGGCAATGGGTAAAAGCAAGCAGGCTAAACACTACTATGCCCGGGCAATGAGCTACAAGAATGTGTTTGACCCACAAAGCGGCTTTATGCGCGGTCGTGATAGCCAGGGCCGTTGGGATCCTGAATTCAATGCGTTTAAAGCGAAGTACATGGGACCTTTCACGGAAGGTAACGCAATGCAGTACAGCTTTTACGTGCCGCAGGACGTCGCTGGCCTTATTGAGTTAATGGGTGGAGATGAAGCATTCACTCAACGACTGGATGAGTTGTTCGATACGCCACTATCACATGACATGATCAAAGAGCACGAGGACATTGCGGGCCTTATCGGTAATTATGCGCACGGCAATGAGCCTAGCCATCACATCGCTTATTTATATAACTATGCGGGTAAGCCATGGAAAACCCAGGAGCGTATCCGTCAGATCATGGATACATTGAGTTCAGATAAGCCTGACGGACTTGCTGGTAATGATGACGTTGGCCAAATGTCTGCCTGGTATATCTTCTCTGCAATGGGTTTTTATCCTGTAGCGCCGGGCGATCTGGCTTACGCGATTGGTGCGCCTCAGACCCCTAAGGTCACTCTGAAGCTGGCAAACGGTAAACGATTCACAACCACAGCAGTGGGTTTGAGCGATACCAATAAGTACATTCAGTCAGTCACCCTAAATGGCAAGGCGCTGCAACGCAGTTACCTGACTCATGACGACATTATGGCTGGCGGAGAGCTTAAATACGTTATGGGTGACAAACCGAATAAACAATGGGGCAAGACTTTTACTGCCAGACCGCCTTCTTTGTCAGAGTATAAATAATGAAAGCGTCTACGATATGTACCGCAGCCTGTGCGATATTGATGTCGGCATCACTATCTGCTGCAGAGATAGACACACAGCTAAAGCCACTCGCTTTTGATGCTGATATTGCATGGCAGCAGTTTACGCTGCCAAATGTCACAATCAGAAATTTCAGCGAATCTAGCCCCGAGGTTTGGCAGTATGTTGATATCAGACTGATAAGCCAGATTTCATATAATGTTGCAAGGCTGCTCTATAAGGATATGTCTGTGGCCCCTCAGCTGCCTGAAATTGAAATCATTCTGGAAGACATGAAAGGGGTTGCGTATAAAGAGGGGGATTTTAATGGTGCGAAAATACACATCAGCGCTCAATACCTTGCGAAATTTGCCGAAGGTAAGTCGCAACAAGCATTGTATGATGAGTTGATTGGTGTGTTATACCATGAGATAGCTCATGCTTATCAATTTGACGATAACAACTACAAAGAAATAGGTCCTGTGATAGAAGGGATTGCGGATGTGGTGCGTATGAAAGCCGGATACGTTGATCCGGGCTTTCGTAAGCCCGGCGGTAACTTTGACTCAGGATACAAAACCACTGCGTTTTTTATCCACTGGCTTGAAGCAACCGGTTACCCGAACCTGCTGGTTGACCTGAATGGACAGCTAGACCCAAATGATGACACACAGTGGAGTTGGCAGACTTTCTCTAAGCACTCAGGGATTGATTGGTCGCTTAGCTGGAAGGCCTATCAATCACAGCTGTAGCGTTTTTTGATAATTATTGTGTGTCATACAAAGGTGAGAAATATCTCACCTTTTTTCGTTCCTGAAGTTGACACTTGTTTAATAACCATTCAATTGAAAAATAAATCGTGAAAACAAGTGTATAATTGACTTAAGACAGTAAAAGTTTCGCCGATAAGGTAAGACAAACTCGTTAAGATTTGGTAAAACAAATTTGTATTAGCAGAATTAAGACAGGATCCCCATGTTTAGTGCGCTTAAATTTACAACTAAAATAACACTGGCCGCTTCATTGGTGCTGGTGATCGTGCTCTCCCTTTTTACCGTGAACAACTTTATTCTGATGCGCTCGCAAACTCAGGCTCAGCTGACTCTGGTATTGCAGGAAATCTCTGAATCTGTATCACAAAACATTGCAAACTGGTTGAATGACAGGCTGGATATTGTCAGTTCTGTAGCCAGCGGCCATCGCCGTGATGATGCAACCGCTGATATATTGCGCCGGGTACAAACTGCACATGAAGCCGGACACTTTAAGAATACCTTTATTGGTACGCCAGACGGCCAGTTCGTCCTGAACGATACGACGGTGGTGTTACCAAGCGACTTTGATGCCACCCAAAGGCCCTGGTATAAACTGGCAGAACGTAAAAGAGATACTGCATTTACGACCCCTTATATAGATGTAACCAGTAATGAGCTGACCATCACAGCTGTGGTGCCTATTATGAACAATGGTCGCTTCTCTGGTGTTGCCGGTGGCGACATAGATATGGCCACCATCACTGATATCGTCAATGAAATTGATTTTCTTGGTTATGGATATGGCTTTTTGCTAGACGCCGAAGGGCGGATCCTGAGCCATCCGGACACGCAGCTGAATGACAAACCAATGGTGGATTTATTTGGCACTAAATTACCCCTCACTGAAGCGTTCGCAGAGTTAGAAATCGATGGTAAAGAAAAATTGGTTTCCTTTGTGGCTATGCGCGGCATCAAAAATGTTGATTGGTATTTAGGCGTAGTTATAGACAAAGAGATTGCCTATAGCTCTGTCGCATCATTTCGCAATATGGCGCTAATTTACATGCTGGTGGGTGTCGTGGTGATAGTGGTGATGTTACAACTGTTGCTCAAATACCTGATGCGACCTATGGTTCACCTGAATGAAGCAATTAAAGACATAGCGCAGGGGGAAGGTGACCTGACTCGTCGGCTGGATGTAGAGAACAACGATGAATTTGGTGAGCTATCAAATTACTTCAACTTGTTCGTAGACAAAATTCACGAGAGTATCTCTAAAGTCAAAGAAACCACGCTAGCACTTGAGCAGGTTATGGCTGGGCTACAATCCCAAACACAGGGGGCCCTGGACATTTATACTGAGCAAACCAAGCGTACTGACAGTGTTGCTACAGCAATTAACCAACTGTCATCCAGTGCGGTTGAGATTTCTAATAATGCCAAACATGCGTCTGAGCTTGCCACTGAAGCAAACAGCCTGTCGAGTCAGGGGCAGGTTGCATTAAATGCCAACATTGAAGAGATTGGTTCTCTCAGCGCTAAAATGCAAAAAGCACAATCGACAATCGATGGTCTGGATAAACTGACCGCAAGCATAGGTCAGGTGTTAGAAGTCATCAAAGGGGTCAGTGAGCAAACTAACCTGCTGGCACTCAATGCCGCGATAGAAGCGGCACGTGCGGGTGAGGCCGGTCGAGGGTTTGCTGTGGTTGCTGACGAAGTCAGGCAGCTTGCACAGCGTACCCAAGAGTCGACACAGGAAATTGAAAATACCATTGGTGAGCTGCAACAGGGTTCAGCATCTGCCGTTGCCGTGATGAAATCAAGTATTGATGATTCCAGTAATAGTGCTGAACAGGCCCAATCTGCTGGAACTAAGATGCAGGAAGTTACTCACGCTATTGACTCTATTGATGGTGTGAATCATGCTGTTGCGAGCGCAACACAAGAGCAGAATGCAGTGATCCAGTCCCTTGACAGTGACATTCACGGGATAAGTGATTTATGTGTTGAGGGCAGCGACAGCTTGACAAAAACATTGCAAGAATGCCAGACGCTAAAATTGCAATTTGATGAACTCGAAAATATGCTCGCCAAGTTTAAAGTATAACCCTGTCACAGGCTGCATGAATGCAGCCTTTTTTATTTGTTGCATCAAAATAAATAATCCCTTCCATGAACTATATATGACATCTGTAACCTAACTGTATTGTTAGCGCAACATGGATGTCATTTAGGCACATTAGACTGCACGCAATTCCAATATAGCAACAAGCAAATATTAAAAGGTGTATGCGATGAAGTGCGTTAACCACTTGCTATTAGCAGGTATGGTCGCAGTTGCGGCCAATGCTCAGGCAAATGATCTGAACCAAGTCATTGACTCAAGTTCGAAAATCAATCAGTCCGCTCTACAGTCTCAAAATAAAATCAACTCGATTGCAGACGATATGCAGTCAAGATTACAGAAATTCAGAACGCTGAATAAAGAGATCGATGGCCTGGTAGTGTATAACGGCCAACTCGATAAGCAGATAAAAAATCAACTAGAAGAAATGGCTGCTATCAATGAGTCAATGGATCAGGTATCCGTGATCGAGCGTCAAATCACCCCTCTGATGATGCGCATGATCACAGGTCTTGATCAATTCGTTTCTCTGGATGTGCCGTTTTTGAAAGAAGAACGTGCAGAGCGTATTGCTAAGCTACAGGCAATGATGGACCGCGCAGACGTGTCTTCCAGTGAAAAGTTTCGTCGTGTTCTAGAAGCCTATCAGGTAGAAGTTGAATACGGTCGTACGATTGAAGCGTATTCAGCTCTGTTAACTGTTGATGGTCAGGAACGCGAAGTTGATATGCTGCGCATTGGACGTCTTGAACTTCTTTATGTAACGAAAGACGGCAGCAAAGCTGGTAGCTGGAATAAAGACAGCAAGTCATTCACAGCACTGCCAGACACCAATATCAGTCAAATCAACAAAGGTATCCGCATTGCACGTAAGCAACTTGCCCCGGATATGTTAACTCTGCCAATTCAGGCTGCAGAATAAGAGGTATATGATGAACTTTTTTAAATCTTTCAGCCTAAAAACCGTTATGGCAGCGACATTGGCGCTGTCGAGCTCCGCATTTGCAGCCGAGCAGGCAATGGACCTGGATACGCTGTTAAAGCAACTTGAACAAGGCCAGAGTGCACAAAATGCACAAAACGCTCAACGTGAAGCTCAATTTAAAGCACAGCAGAGTGAGCAGGTAAGAATGCTTCGCGAGTTAACGTCTAACCGCGATGGTGAGCTAAATCGTTCAGAGCGCCTCGAGACTCAGTTTGAAGAAAACGAAATTAAACTTGGTAACCTGAGCGATACGCTTTCAAAGCGCATGGGTTCACTAAAAGAGTTGTTTGGTGTTCTGCAGCAGGTTGCTGGCGACTCAAGCAACAAGTTCCGTACCTCAGTTGTTTCTGCAGAAATTCCTAACCGTAGCGCCTTTATGGACGATATGGCAAAACGTATGGGCTCAAGCACAAAGCTTGCTTCAATTGAAGATATTGAGAAGGTGTGGGTTGAGCTGCAGCGTGAAATGACGGAGCAGGGTAAAGTATCTCGTTATACGTCAGACGTTATTGTTGCTGGTGGTACTAAAACGCAAAAAGAAGTACTTCGTGTTGGCGCATTTAACCTGATTGCAGACGGTAAATATCTGTCTTATAACCCAGAAACTAACACATTGTCTGAACTAACGCGTCAGCCAACGGCTCGTTTCACACAAAGTGCTGCTGAGCTTCAGAGTGCACAATCAGGCATTGTTGATTTTGCCCTTGACCCGACTGGTGGTTCAATCCTGGGTCTGTTGGTTCAGGCGCCAAACACTAAAGAGCAGGTTGAGCAAGGTGGTGCAGTAGGTTATGTCATCCTTGGTGTTGGTCTGCTGGCATTATTGATTGCGCTAGAGCGTTTCGTATCACTGATGATTATGGGTGCCAAGATTAATCGCCAGCTGAAAGACTCGGTTGCACGCGAAGACAACCCGCTGGGTCGTGTAATGAAAGTTAAAGAGCAGTATCCTGATGTTGCATACGATACGCTTGAGCTGAAATTAAGCGAAGCAATTCTGCGTGAAATGCCAAAAATTACCCGTAACCTGACACTGATTAAAATTATCTCGGTAGTCGCGCCACTGTTGGGTCTGTTAGGTACCGTAACCGGTATGATTAACACCTTCCAGGCAATCACACTGTTCGGTACAGGTGACCCGAAACTAATGGCGGGTGGTATCTCTACGGCGCTGGTAACAACGGTACTTGGTCTGGTAGTGGCTATCCCAACCGTATTCCTTTACACCCTGCTTAACACTCGCTCTCGTAACCTGCTGCTTATCTTGCAAGAGCAAAGCGCTGGAATCATCGCTGAACGTAGCGAGAAAGGAGCGTAATTGTGGTTCTTTTAGTAGATGCAATTAATGCGCTACGTGAGTTCCTAGATACAGGTGGCCAGGTTCTCCTGGTCATCGGACTGGTCACTTTTCTGATGTGGCTGTTGATCCTCGAACGTTTTATGTTTGTTTTCGGCAAATTCAGAACTTATCGCAAAGATCTACTGAATAGCTGGAGCAGCCGAGAGGAGAGAAACAGCTGGAATGCAGAGCAGATACGCCAGGCCATGATCTCACGAGCCGGTATTCAGCTTAACAGTAATCTGCCTTACATCAATGTGATGGTTGCCTTATGTCCGCTATTAGGTTTGCTAGGTACGGTCACCGGTATGATAGAAGTATTTAATGTAATGGCAATCACAGGTTCCGGCAGTGCGCGTTCGATGGCAGCCGGAGTGTCTAAAGCCACTATCCCAACAATGGCGGGAATGGTTGGCGCGCTTTCCGGGGTATTTGCCTCGACTTTCTTACAACGTAAGGCAAAGCGCGAAGTAGAACTGTTAGAAGACAAGCTGTTGCTTGATCACTAGAAAAGATTTGAGGAAACATAATGAGAGCTCCATTAGCTAAGGTTTTTCAGGAAGAAGAAGCCGAAGAAATTAACATGACACCCATGCTGGACGTTGTATTTATCATGCTTATCTTCTTCATCGTAACGGCGTCATTCGTTAAAGAAGCTGGTATTGATGTGAACCGCCCGGAAGCCGCAACAGCGGTTAAAAAGCAGCGTGCAAATATCCTGGTTGCGATTTCTGACAAAGGTGAGATTTGGATTAACAAACGCCAGGTTGATATTCGCGCTGTACAGGCAAATATTGAACGTCTTAAAGCGGAAAATCCTCAGGGAAGCGTTGTTATTCAGGCAGACAAAAAAGCAACGACTGACACCTTAATCAAGGTAATGGATGCATCTCGTGCCGCAGGCGCGTTTGATGTCTCAATTGCTGCACAGGAATCATAGGATTAGAAAATGCGTTACTTACTAGCACTCGTTATTGCAGGTATTGTGACTTTTTTCTTGTTTCTCGGTATGCAAGCACTGATCACAGGCGGTGAAGGCAAGATGGATGAGCCGGTAAAAGGCAATGTTCTTGACTTTGTACGCCTGAAAAAAGAAGAAACAGTTCAGAAAAAAGAACGTAAACCTCAAAAGCCGCCAACACCAAAAGAGCCGCCTCCGCCAATGGATGCACCGCAGATGCAAAGTAATAATCTCGATGCAGCTGGTGCAGACTTCAACTTTAGCGCAGATGTGGCAGCTGATGTAGACCTCGCTGGTGGCTTGGCGCTTGAATCCAGCGATGGTGAATATCTACCAATCGTTAAAGTGGCACCAGTTTATCCAAGACGTGCACTTTCTCGAGGAATTGAAGGCTATGTCATCGTTGAGTTTATTGTAACTAAACAGGGAACAGTGAGAGATCCTGTTGTCGTTAAAGCTGAGCCCGAGAATATTTTTGAACGTGCGGCAATGGATGCAGCGTTGAAATTTAAGTACAAGCCTCGTGTTGTGAACGGTGAAGCGGTAGAAGTGGCCGGAGTTCAGAACAAGATCTCATTTCAGATCAACGGCTAACAGACAAAGGTGCGATTATGAAACTATTTAAAAAAGCTCTGTTGGTAAGTGCATTGAGTTGCGCGGGTCTGGTGGCGCCAAGCTTGGTCTCGGTGTTACCCGGTGTAGACCTGGCTGTTGCTCATGCAGAAACTAAAACTAAGCGAGTTCCTGCACTGCGTGAAAAGGTTTACAGCCAGCTTGCACGTGCACAAAAACTGGCTGATGACGGTGATGTCAAAGCTGGCCTTGAGGTGCTCGACTCCATCAAGGAACGCTCAGGAAGTATGAACTCTTACGAAATTGCCATGATGCACAATTTCTATGGGTTCATCTACTACAACGAAAACCAGCTTGATAAAGCTATCGGTTCTTTTGAGTTGGTTGTCGCAGAGGAAGCGATTCCAGAATCATTGAGATTATCGACAACCTTCAGTCTGGCACAGCTGGCAATGGCAAATGGTGATTACAAGGCAACGGTTGATTATTTAGACAGATGGAAGAAAATAAATACCCAACCAATTAAAAGTAATTACTACGTATTAAAAGCGCAGGCTTTATACCAGGATAAAAATTATCAATCAGCGGTAGAGAATATCAATATAGCTGTATCGTTAACAGAGAGTGAGGGAAATGTACCTAAGGAAAACTGGTTGGTTTTACAAAGGGCATTATACTACTCATTAAGTCAGCCACAGAAGGTTGCTGATGTACTCGAAAAAATGGTTAAGCTGTTTGATAAGTCTGAATACTGGATTCAGTTGGCGGGTATGTTTGGCGAGTTAGGCGAAGAGAAAAAGCAATTGGCTTTGCTGGAAACGGCTAAGCAGAGAGGCTTTATTCAAAAGCGCAGTGACATTATTCAGCTCGCTCAGGTTTATCTGTTTAACGGTTTACCATACAAAGCCGCGATAGCCTTGGACGAAGGTATTAAAAAAGGCGTGGTTGAAGGCAATGCCAAAAATTACGCATTTATTGCTGAGGCTTATGTACAGTCAAAAGATGAGAGTAAATCGATAGACTACTTTGTTAAGGCAGACAAAGATGTCAGCCATGGTAACTACCTACAGCGCATAGCTGAAGTGTATATCAACCTGGAAAAGTTTGATGAGGCCGCAGATGCAGCCCGTAGCGCACTGGATAAAGGGGATCTTACCTTTGAATCAAATGCGTATGTTGCACTGGGAATGGCACAGTATAACTTGAAAAACTTTGATGCCTCTATACTCGCATTTGAGCAGGCAGAAAAGCACAAAAAGTCGGCTAACCTTGCCAAGCAATGGATAAAATACGTTAAGCGAGAAAAAATTCACGCTGAAACGTTAAAGCAAGCTTTGTTATGATTTTATAATCGCAACACCAAAGCCGCCTTCGGGCGGTTTTTTTATGTCTGAAAAATAGAAGAACTTACCCTAAATAGATACTTTCATTTTTTTGAAAATAAACAGACACACAAATGAAATATATGGTTTATATGATAACGCCAGCTCAAATAAACACTCAACGGAGAATAAAATGAAACTTACTGGGTTATTCAAAGTAAGCCTTGTTACATCTGCACTTGTACTAGCTGGTTGTGGCGGTGACATCGAAGTAACACCGACTGTAAACGATACAAGCGTTACAGATTCAAATAACACAACAACAAATAATAATACTAACACAGGCGGCGATAATTCCGGTGGTGACAACGGTAATGGTGGCGATAACGATGGTGATAAAGATCCAGTTGTTACTAATCCATGTGTAAGCCGTACCGTTGCAGGCGTAGAAGTTCAGGGTGAATTCCGTAACGACAAACACTGTTACTATGATTCTTCATTTGCAAGCAAAGCACTAGAAATTAAAGAGGACATCACTTTTGATGCTCTACCAAATGGCGGCGCGCATGTTTTCGCTGGCGCACTACTAATTGGTGAAAACTGCGATACTAGCTCAAACACAGGTTGTACGGTACCAGAAACAGGACCAACTCTGATTGTTAAGCCTGGTACAACTATGGCGTTTGCTTCAGGTGAAGCGATTGTTCGTATCGCACGTGGTGCAAAAATCATGGCTGAAGGTACGGCTGAGGCGCCAATTGCCTTTACTTCAGCAAACGCAATACCAGAGTTTGACCTTACAGAAACTGGCCCTCAGTTCGCTGATTGGGGTGGCATCATGATCAATGGTAAGGGTCTGACTAACCAGTGTACCAATGAAGAGCGTGCAGCAAACCTGTGTAATGCAAAAACTGAAGGTATTACCAGCCATTTCGGTGGAACAAACAATGCCGACAACAGTGGAAATATCAAATTTGCACAAATCTGGTATGCAGGTTCTGGCCCGCGTGAAGGCGGTGTAGGTGACGACCTTAACTCACTGACTCTGAACGGTGTAGGTTCTGGCTCTAGCTTTGAATTCCTTCACATTCACCAGGGTTTTGATGATGGTATCGAGTTCTTCGGTGGTGCAGCTAACCTTAAAAACATCGTAGTTACTGACACACAGGATGACTCAATTGATATCGACGCTGGCTGGCAAGGTAAGGCTCAGTTCATCTTCATCAAACACGGCACAATTAAAACTAAGAAGCCTGTAACTTATACCGGTGAAGATGATGATGGTAATAAAATTACAAAAATCATTGACGCGGGCACAGATGGCTTCATGGGTAACAATGGTTTCGAGACTGATGGCGAAAAGAACAAAGGTGCAGAGTACGATGATGTTCAGCCGTCTAATCCTACTATCGCAAACGTTACTGTAATTACAACAGACGGTAAGTCGATTCGTGACAACGACCCATCACAGGCTGCAACATTTGATGATGCAATCCGTGGTCAATACTACAACACATTATTCGTTAAAGCGGACAACGCAGAAAATGGTACAGCGTGTCTTCACTTCAAAGATGACGATGCTGCACAAAACGCGACTAACGACGTTCTTAACTTCCACAGCTCTGTACTTGCATGTGTGAAGAATGTAACTGATGGAAGCAAAGTTTTGCCTGGCAACGAGTCTTACACAGCGTGGTGGGATAACGCAGGTTCTAGTGAAATCCTTGACAAAGCAGGTGACGTACTGGCTGATGACGGCTTCTCTACCAACAAAGAGTCTGCAGACATCACAGTTGCAGCAAATGACCTGAAGTCTCTGAATGATGATTTCTTCGAAGAAGTTGACTATGTAGGTGCGGTTTCAAGCACAGATACTACAAGCGATTGGTACAAGTGGGTTGAAAAAGCACTGGAAGCTGCTGACAAAGACTAATCCCTGCGATTACTTTGTGTTAACTCAATAAGTATTTCGAAGTAGGCGCATTGATTGCGCCTTTTTTACGAGTTTTATCAGGATTGCAAATGAATACGCAGATAAAATTAAGAAAAGTCGCTTTGGCAGTAGGTGCTTCTTTGTCAGTTGGTATGACTGCGCCCGTGTTTGCTGAAGAAGCGCAGGAAATCGAAGAAGTGGTAGCTGTCGGTTCACGCTTACAAGGCAGTGCTGCGGCCGTGATTGAAGAACGTAAAAATCAGGCTTTCGTTGCAGACATTCTTGGCGCAGAGCAATTGTCGCGAACAGGCGACAGTGATGTTGCATCTGCACTTCGCCGCGTAACGGGTCTGACGCTGGTAGATGGCAAGTTTATCTATGTGCGTGGCCTGGGTGAACGTTACTCAAGTGCACGTTTAAATGGCGCGGCAGTTCCGAGCCCGGACCTGACCCGTAACGTTGTACCTCTAGACATATTCCCATCAAGCATCATCGAGAGCTTGGCTGTTCAAAAAGCTTATTCGCCTTCCATGCCTGCGGCGTTTGGTGGTGGTAACATCGACATTCGTACTAAGTCTGTTCCGAGCGAATTTGTCGCTAATATCGAAGTCGGTGTTGGCCAGAATTTGAATTCCAGAGATGGTTTTACCTACAACCGCAATGAAAATGGGATCCCTGTTGCTGTGCAAACAGCGGTGGTGCGTTATCGGGGTGACCTGTCATTACGCGGTATTGTAGAGCGAGAAGGGATTACTGGCACAGAAACCCAAACCGCCGCTGATCAGGCTACTGCATTGAATAAGGCATTGGTTTTGGAATTGCCTCGTGATATCCGGGTTAAAGAAGAGTCACTAGATCCTAATTACGATGTGAAAGCCAGTATTGGTAACAGCTTTGATGAAGATTGGCTGGGTGGCACCATTGGCGTGTTGGCGGCTGTATCTTACGATAATGACTGGAAATACTCTGAGCGTATGACGGCAGTGCTGGATCAGTCATTTGACGAGTCTTGTACGACTAAGCTCGAAACAGCCGAAGACGCCGCTAATTCATGCTACGTGACGGTTAAGGACTCTAAGGTAACGACTCAGACAGAACGCATGAGTGGTGTATTCAATCTGGGTTATAAGTACGAACAACATAATGTTTCTTACTCAAAAATTTACCTGGAAGATACAGAAGACGAATCAGAGCTGTCTCTTGCACAGAGCCCAAATGGCAGTACTGTAAGAACGATTGCCGCAACCAACCAGGCCTATCGTACATACGACTTCAATTACGAAGAGCGTATTTTGGACATTGATCAGGTTGTCGGTCAGCATACCTTTATGGACTATATGGGTATCGGTGTGGACTGGCAGTACACTGAGTCTAAAGCTGAAACTAAGATCCCAACTAACATTGATTATGATTTCATCGATAACTATAACGAAGACCAGACATATCAGGATTCGATAGTCACCGGTGATGACAACCGTATTCTGTATTCTTATACAGAAATGGAAGACAATGTTAAATCTTATAGCGGCAACCTGACATTGCCTGTGTATCTGGAAGATGTCGAACTGACATTCAAAGCGGGTTACGACTTTGTAGACCGTGCTCGTGTGTATTCGACTTCCAGCTTCGCTATCCACAACGAAACAAACATTGCTATTCCGGTTAATACTGGTTCAGAGGGCATCAATGACATTACGGCTTATCTGAACGATGATTTTGTTGCTAACAACGATTTTCTAGTCGGCTTCAATGAGCCAACCGCGCCCAGTGCTGATGACTACATTGCAGCTCAGAAAATCGACGCTGGCTACTTTGAGTTTGACGCTATTTTCAATAATACCTGGCGTTTAAGTGGCGGTATTCGCTATGAAGACTTCAAACAGGTGTCGATTGGTACATCAAGCTTGATTTTTGATCGTATCACGCACAGTACTATCTATTCGGAAGAGCGTATCCTGGCTGGTACAGTTAACGAAGATGACTTTTTCAATGCGCTATCGATGACCTATCTGGGTGGTGAGAAGTATCAAATCCGATTTGGTTATGGTGAGACAGTCGTTCGTCCTGACTTACGTGAATTGGTACCGGTATCTTATTTCGATCCGCTTACCGACATCCGTACGTTCGGTGTTGCAGGTTTGAAAAGTAGTGAATTGGCTAACTATGACGCCCGTTTCGAATACTATATGGATAACGGCGACAATTTCTCCGTTGGCGCTTTCTATAAAGACATCACTGCACCGATTGAAACTGTTTTACAAGTTGGTGACGAAGATTATACGGCCACTTTCGTTAACGGTGAAACCGGCGAAGTATATGGCGTTGAAGCTGAATGGCTATACGATTTGACTGGTGTCGCTAGCGGCTTATTCACTTCTGGTAACATTACTCTGAGTGATTCAGAAGTTGAAATTGACCCTGCAAGGGCGGGTAACCTGACTAACCCAACTAAGCGTATGACAGGCCATTCTAAGTACGTAGTCAACTTGCAGCTTAACTACGATTCTGCAGATGGTCAGCACAGTAGTTCACTTGTATATAATGTGTTCGGTGAACGTATTCTGGCATCTGGTATCGGTGGTCGTGAAGACGCGTTTGAGCAGCCATTCCATTCACTAGACCTTGTTTACACTTGGTACCCGGACTTCAATTCACAGGTTAAGTTCAAGGTTCAGAACTTACTCGATGAAGAGCAAGAAGTGACTCAGTCTGACTATATAGTGCGGCAAAAAGAAGTAGGCACCAGCGTGAGTCTGAGCTACAAGTACGAATTCTAAGTTAGTTTTTTAGAAATCCAAAAGCCTTCGGTCCGTTGAGTTCCGAAGGCTTTTTTTATCCAAAATTCCCCCTTGGAAACTCGCCAATATTCTTGCATAAAACTGAATTTCAGAAGAGTATGCTCGTCAAAAGGTGGGTACAAAATGAAAGTGATGCCTGTTTGACCCTTTTGTGGTGTTCGTAAATTTGCTCTAAGTCAATTTTTGTGGTTTAAGTTGGTGATAAGGTTAAACTTATGTGATATTTGCGGTTTTGCTAAATTGGGAAAATATTTTCTTACTTTTCAGATCGTTGTAATCAAAATTTCTTGAACCCTTGTTAGAATTAAGCCATACTTTGTTCTCACATACAAAATCAGAATTTTGGCAATTAGAATGAGTTTCTGATTGCTAACTACCCAGTTCTAAACTGTTGCTTAGGCGGCAGTATGGGACACAACCTTTACATGTTGTATCCAAACCCCGCTTATGCGGGGTTTTTTATAATTTATGTACAAGTTTAACGCTAAAAGTATAGTTTCTTCAGGTAATGTTTGCTATTTTTAGACGTCTAGACATGCCTCTCACGCAAAGTACTCAATGAATCAAAAAAAGGTAATACCATGAAAAAAGTAGGACTAATTGGTTGGCGTGGAATGGTCGGCTCTGTATTGATGCAACGTATGCATGAAGAAAGTGACTTTTCTGATATTGAACCTTATTTCTTCACCACATCTCAAGCCGGGCAGCCAGGACCGGAAGTAAACGGCGAGTCTAAAGCACTCTTGGATGCTTATGATCTCGACAGCCTGTCGCAAATGGACATTGTTTTATCCTGTCAGGGCGGAGATTATACTAAGTCTGTATACAGTGACTTAAAAGGCAAAGAGTGGAATGGCTATTGGATAGATGCGGCATCAGCATTAAGAATGTCATCCGACAGTATTATTGTGCTGGATCCAGTTAACAAAGACGTTATTAAGCAAGGCCTGGAGCAGGGCGTTAAGACCTTTGTTGGCGGAAATTGTACCGTTTCTTTGATGTTGCTGGCACTTGGCGGCTTGTTCGAGCAAGACTTGATAGAATGGGTGAGTCCGATGACCTATCAGGCGGCATCGGGTGCCGGCGCGCGTAATATGAAAGAACTGATCGCCCAGATGGGTGACATACATGGTTCAGTTAAAGCACAATTGGACGACCCAGGTGCGGCAATACTGGAAATAGATAAACTGGTCGCTGAAAAGCTAAAATCCGACAGTTTGCCAACTGATCAGTTTGGCGTCCCGCTTGCTGGCAGCTTAATTCCCTGGATCGATGTACCAATGGAAAGTGGCCAAAGCAAAGAAGAATGGAAAGCTCAGGTTGAAGCAAATAAGATTCTGGGTTCAAGTAAACAACCAATCCCTGTTGATGGGATCTGTGTTCGAATTGGCGCAATGCGGTGCCATGCTCAGGCGCTGACGATCAAACTTCGCGAAGATATTCCTGTTGAAAAAATAGAAGAAATTCTGGCATCACATAACGAATGGGTAAAGGTGATCCCAAACGATCGAACGATTACGGAGCAGGAACTTACGCCTGTTAAAGTCACCGGTACGTTAAGCATTCCGGTCGGCAGAATTCGTAAATTGACTATGGGCCCGCAATACATCAGCGCATTCACTGTGGGTGATCAGCTCTTATGGGGCGCCGCAGAGCCTTTGCGCCGTATGCTTCGGATCATTGTTGAGCAGTAAACTAGCTATCAACTGTTTGACAATACAGCTACGGTAGACGCGTCAGAATTTGGCTCGAGAGGTAGATCTTTACTTAGTATCAGAATCTACCTCTTGGTGAGGCATAGCGCTAAGTTCTCCGGCTGATAGGCAGTGTACTGCGAGCTCTAAGGTATTCCAAGTTGTGATATCTCGTTTTAAGCTAATTGTTGACGTTGGAAAACCGGAGAATACACTTGTGATACTCAAAATAGGACTAATTATTAAATATCCTATAAATTATATTATGTTAAATGTGTTTGTTTTCTAGTTTATGCCCTCATAGTATCTGTGTTATCTAGCCTATATCGGTATCAGCAATGGCTAACCTCTTACTTAAATTAAAGGTATAGATTTGCGTTCAATTTTGCTCACGACGTTTATCCGTCATTCGCAAGCTTTGATTTTTATAGTTATTAAACTTCTTACTCGGCCCCCGAAGAGCCTTTCTTTACCCCGTTCTTTTGCCAATTTTCAACAATGCTGTCGGTGGGCGTTATTAGTAATGGTGACTTTTAGTAAAGTAAAGACCGATACTAACCAGTATCGGTCTTTAAAGGCAATGTGTTAGTTTTTATTTAACCCGAATTCCCTGGACAATAGCCTTTTTTTCCATCTATTTTCAGCCTCGATCACTAAATCAGAACTTAAATCTATGTCACATACTTCAAGTATGGAGTATAAAAAAGTATCAAATGCTTGTGGTCCTTGTTCGTCGTAAAGCAGTCGTAGTTCAGCATTCTGGCCGTGATAATTTTTGTTATATGTCATCCATCGTTGCCAAATGCCTTCTCCACCTGAAGCACTACCTACATATAGTTTGCCGGTTCGTGTGTCAGATATAAGGTAAACACCAGAAGCTGAAGAAAGTGCAGATTTCCACGAAGGATACATTTCGCTAAAAATGATATTAAGTTGTTTTCTCGATAGTAGTACGTCCTTGAAACCAGGAAAGTCAGCTATTGCAATTGGCTCGGGGGTGATCTTATATACCGTCGCTACGTTATCTAGGCTTTCTCCGTTTGGATAAGCAATTCGACCTTGCCTTTTGTAATTAATGATTAAGCGACCCCTTAACGATTCTCCTATTTGTGACAGCTCGGTATTATAGTAATGGCGTCCTTCACGATCTGTTTCTTTTACCCCTTTCGATTCATATACACCTACAAACAACCAGAGATTGTCTCTTTGATACCGTATTAAGCTGAGGATAAATTTTCTCTCAAAGTACCTCTTTGATTGTCTTTCTTGCCAATGTTGAAACTCACCTGAAAAATACAAATCAAGAGGTTCTTGCGCCCCATTCCATTGCGCTAAATGTACTTTGCAATCTTCGGGCGATATGTTCAAAATGTCATAAAATTTCACTTCTAATTCCTTGTTCAATCCTAGTTTAAGGTAAGTACTGAAAAGATAGAGTGTCCATTAGAAAAAGCGTTTTATAGTCGACACCTATGTTCTACATTATGCCATAAAATTCACAAAAGATTTTTTTGGTGTTAAATTATTCCATACATTTAAACTTGGTGTTTTGCTCCTATTACAAGAGCAAAGCATATCCCACACCTTGAGTTTTCTTTTAAATTAAGCTTTTGGGGCTACCATTGAGCCTTAGGAAGTTTGTATATAGCTATCCGTAATTTGAGAAGGACGAGGCTCCAAACTCACAGAAAAGTCAGGCATGAAGCAACCAGAACCAATACCCATCCGGTATTGTGACATCATAAAAATGGCGCCTCTAAAATTGTTATGCTTGTTCTTGAAGGGACTAGGAAGCGGTGAATATCTATGGGTAAATGTCTTTTCAAGTCAGCTAAATCACTTCTACGTTGCTACCTGACCAACCAACATAAGCACTAAAAACAACCCATTAGCTCACTTTTGGGCATCCCTGCTCTACTTCTTCAAAATAACAATTATGCAAAATGTTAAATTATACTGTATACAATATAATTTCATTCATGTAAGTTACAAAAAGCTTTCATGACGTACAGAAATCCACCAGCTGTTGAGGTGTGATAGTCAGGTGACTGATATGAATGCACTTTTAGGTAGTTCAGAAAAACAACAGAGTACTGAAAACGGTAAAAAATAATAACACTACAAGTTGCATGGTGGACAAGAGAACTCGCATTGAGCATCACCTTGTTAACAAATATATCAACAACAGGAGAATACTATGCCTTTTGCTAAACAGGTATTGGCAAAGACACCGGCCAGAAATAAACTTAGCCATGCTATGTTAATAGCACTGTCGACGCTGACGTGTGGATCGGCTCTGGCCGGTCAATCTTTAGAGCTAGGCTTGGCTGCATCTAACAACTCGCTGCTTTTAAGTGCAACCTCGACCAAGGGCCATACCCATGAAGGCCAGATTTGTGGGACGGACCACAATTCACAGGATTGGTCATCTATCCAAAAAGAAAATGTTAGACAGCAGTCGATTAGCTCCAGCTTCGCGACGCAAATTATGTCATCTTTGGCTAATCAGGAAGACTTGGCGGCAGAAAACGGCAATGGTATCCCCGGGCGTTATTACATTCCTGTGGTCGTACATATTTATGGCGACAGGTACAACTGTGAGTCAGGGACCTATTGCTTAACCGAACAGAAAGTGATTGACGGTCTGAACAAGTCCAATCAGGATTTTCTGGGTCTGATCACAGACGACGGTCCGATCGCGCCAGAATTTCAGGCTATACGCGAAAATCTGAATATTGAGTTTGTGCTCGCCAAAAAAGATCCAAATGGTCAGCCTACGAACGGTATCGTGCGCCATCCGCAAAAAGCAGGCTACGGTAAAGGAAGCGGTGTTGATGACCAGATTGCCGCAGACGCCTGGGACAATTTTAAGTACATGAATATCTATATTCAGCAAGACTTATATGATGATGGTTCAACCAACAACTCAGGCGTTGCCTGGTACCCTCAGTTAAGTATGTCGCAAAACGGTCTATCTCGCGTTGTCTATAACGGGGATTATGTTGGTGCAAACACCAACGAAAACTTCCGCTCTGTGCTAACTCACGAATTTGGCCACTGGTTAAACTTGCCCCACACGTTTGACGGCAATGTATGTACAATCCACTCTGAGGCATTTTGTAACGCGACCGGTGATGGATCATGTGATACACCACAAATGAGTAGCAGCATATTACAAAATAATGCAAAGAACTGTCTGGATCAGCCGACAAATACCGAAAACTTTATGCACTATTCGGATAACTATGCCATGTTCACGCAGGACCAAGTGGACAGAATGACCGCTGCGCTTCATGGCCCGGCCAGGGCAACGCTATGGTCTAATGCAAACCTGATTGCAACAGGCCTTGAAGAATATACCAGTAATGCCGACCACCCCTGGGATGGTACTTCTGGCGTAGTATTACCGCCAAAAGGTGATGTGATCCAGTCATTTTCTAATCTGTCTGGTCAAAAAGGCGATATAGACAACTATGAGATCACGATTCCGGCAGGCACTCAGGCTGTCGCTTTTTATCTGGATGGCTATGATGAAGACCCGGATATGTATGTCTCTAAAGGTAAAGCGCCTGTAAAAAATGGAGATAACTGGGACGCCGATTTTATCTCATTCCGAAGCGCCGGCTCACCTGAGTTGGTCACGATCTCAGCGCCTTCAAGCACAGACTCTTACCATACAGCGATCGATGCATTTAGCGCATACTCTAATGCGACGCTGAGCGTAATTTCTGGTGTGGACGATACGCTGTGTAATGGGTGTGAGCGTGTGTTTTTGGCTGAAGTAACAGGTTTAAGCTCTGCTAAAGGCGCGGAACCAAAAACGTATCAATTTGATATTCCGTCAGATGCTTTGCGCACTGTTGCGGTTATGCCGGGTGGCTATCAGGGAGATCCGGACGCATACGTTAGTTTAAACTCTGTACCGACTGCAGATAATCATGATTGTGGTCCCTTCAGTGCACCAAGGCACAGCGAGTATTGTGAATTTGACGCAGGTGGCGGTCAGCTGAACATTATGATAGATCCTTTCCTTGAGTATAGCGATGCATCATTGGTTGTTTATTATGAACGAGCGGCAAATTCTGAGTTACCAATCGCCGAAGCAAATGGACCCTACAGTGCCATCATTGGCGAAGCTATTCAGTTTAGCGCCTCAGGCTCAAATGATGCGAATGGCAGCATAGTTAGTTATTTATGGGAATTTGGTGACGGTAATACATCGACTTCGCCGAGTCCGATACACACTTATCAAAGTAAAGATGTCTTTACAGTTAAGTTAACCGTCACAGATAACGATGGAAATACATCAACGGATACCACCACGGCTGAAGTTAAATTAGAGCGTGTTGCACCTACTGCTCAGGCCAATGGTCCCTACTCCGCTATGAATGGTCAGTCTGTTACATTTAGTAGTGCTGGTTCGGAAGATACAGACGGTAATATTGTCAGCTACTTGTGGCAGTTTGGAGATGGTAATTCAAGTAGTGATGCCAACCCAACGCATACCTATGCTCAGGCAGGAAATTATACTGCCACGTTGAAAGTGACAGATAACGATGGCCTAAGCCATAGCGCACAAGCTTTAGTCGACATTACGGGTATCGAATATTGCTCTGCCAGCGGTAATACCCGATATGAATGGATTGCAAATGTCCAAAGTGGCACATTTAGTAACCCTTCACCGGCGAACGGATATAGCGACTTTTCAGACCAGACTATTAAACTGACAGAGGGTGATAACCAGTTTACGTTCACTCCGGGTGGTTCCTACACTGAACACTGGGTTGCCTGGATCGACTTTAATAACAACGGTCAGTTCGAACAATCTGAGCAGGTTCTATCTGATGTGTCAGGCAAAGGTGAAGTAACAGGAACAATTAATGTTCCCGCAAACATGGTAGGCACGAAAACGAGGTTACGTATTGCCATGAAGTATAATGGCGCGGCTCAAAGTGCGTGTGGCACCATCGGCGACGGCGAAGTAGAGGACTATACTATTGAGGTAATGGCTAAAGATACGAGTGGGACTATACCTGATGCATGTGCGACGCAGCAGCCGGTAATTGGAGGTCGTCTGGAAGCTGGTAAAGCTGAATGCCTGGGCGGAGATGGCACCGTGTGGTTATCGATCGCCGATGTGTCATCTGCACAAAATGTGGCAATCACGACGGCGCATGGCACGAGTAACTTGCACATACTTTATAAAAATGGCGGATGGCCAAGTGATAATGACAAAGATGCAGAGTCGAACTCAGGTACAACAACGGAGTGCATCCAAATTGCAGCTGGCAGTGAGTATTGGTCTTATCTTAAGATCACAGGCGATACCACCAATGCAAGTATCATAGTGGACTTTGACGTCCAGCAATGCCGTGGGCTATAGCGAAGCACTAGTCTTTATTTGATTACAGGGCAGCATCGGACGCGATGCTGCCCTACTCTGCAAAAACCATTAAGCAAGCCAGGCTTAATGAGAGTGAAGCTTACCTAAGCTCTGTGAACTTTCCCCTACCCTGATAAGTGTCAGTTAATCATTGGCCTAGCTTTTCTTAAAGGAGTAAAAATATACATATATATGTATGGATTTAATATGTTTTTATGCATTTATGCCTACTTTTAAGCAGGCGTGTTTTGATAAACGCCCGTTCGTTTTATGCTCAGAATTTTGCTTTTGAAATGCGATAGATCGCGTTAGTGGGAAGTGGTTACCGCTCAGGTATTAGTTTATTACAAGAGTGAAATCCGTTCGACGGGGAAATTTGGATTGCTGTTTGATAAGGCAATCTTAACAGTATCGTGCTGAAATTATCGACATTAAAACGTTTGAAATGCTAATTAAAATACTACTAACTGTTTACATTCATTTACATGAAGAATATATCATAACTAGTCATTTTTTTGTTGATAAAATATTACAAAACAATGAAGTATGTGAAATAAAGTCATGTCTTATAACCCGAATTGTATTTTATATAGCCAAAAGTAATTTAAACAAACGGTAACCCTGTGTTTACAGTTGTGAACCTTCTGTACTTAATCTTGGACGGAAGGAACAACAACTAATCTAGGGAAAAACTATTATGACAACTAATAATTTAAAAATTGGAGCCATCGCGCTGGCTGTTTCAGGTATGTTCGCTACAACCCATGCATTCGCAAATGAGGTTGAAGCACTCCACTCCGTTGCAAGCATGACGCAACTGAGTCAGAAAATTGAAGGTCAGAATACAGCTGGTACTCAATTTATCATCAAGTATAAAGATAACAGCAACCAACTTATGTCTATCTCTGATGCTGATATGTCCCCTGCAATGATGAACGCGCGAGCACAAAGCTTTGTAAAGAACTTCAAAAGTAAAAAGAAAGCTTCACTACAAACCAAGTATGTTCGTAAAATGGCTTTAAGCAACCACCACGTTATGCGCGTAGATAAGACATTGACAGCGGCAGAAGCACAAAGCTTGATGCAGGAAATGGCATCTACAGGCAATATCGAGTATATCGAAATTGACCAAATGCTACAGCCGTTCGCAACGCCGAACGATCCACGCTATTCTGATCAGTGGCACTATTTTGAATCTGCAGGTGGTATTAATGCCCCGGCCGCATGGGACAAATCAACTGGTAATGGTGTCGTAGTCGCTGTTCTGGATACCGGTTATCGTCCACACTCTGATCTGAATCCAAATATTTTGCAAGGCTACGACATGATCTCTAATTTGTCTGTAGCAAATGACGGTGGTGGTCGTGATAGCGATGCTCGCGATCCTGGTGACGCGGTATCTGCGAATGAGTGTGGTTATACTCACAGTGCACGTAGCTCTAGCTGGCACGGTACACATGTAGCAGGTACAGTTGCGGCCGTATCAAACAACGGTCAGGGGGTTGCTGGCGTTGCATACGATGCGAAAGTAGTACCCGTTCGCGTACTTGGAAAATGTGGCGGTCTGACTTCTGATATTGCTGATGGTATCATCTGGGCGTCTGGCGGCTCGGTTTCTGGCGTGCCGGCAAATGCAAATCCAGCGGATGTCATTAATATGAGTTTGGGTGGCCAGGGGGCTTGTAGCTCTACCACACAGAGTGCGATTAATACTGCGCGTGCAAATGGTGCAACTATTGTTATCGCGGCGGGTAACAGCAACGCAAATTCTGCAAACTTCAACCCGGGTAACTGTTCAGGCATTATCAACGTTGCTTCTGTAGGTCGTAATGGCGGTCGTGCATATTACTCTAACTACGGATCAAATATCGACGTTGCAGCACCAGGTGGTGCGCAGAGTTTTGCTAATGATCCAGAAGGTATTCTGTCAACTTATAATACCGGCAGCAACACACCTTCCAGTGACAGCTATGCATACTCCCAGGGTACATCAATGGCAGCACCGCATGTTGCTGGTGTCGCCGCGCTGATTAAGCAAGCTAAGCCTACTGCAACACCGGACGAAGTTGAAAGTATTTTGAAGAGCACGACTCGCAGTTTCCCTGCTACTTGTAGCAGTTGTGGAACGGGTATCATTGATGCTTCTGCAGCTGTAGATGCAGCGCTCAATGGTGGCGGTGGCAATGAACTACAAGATGGCGTAGCAAAAACTAGCCTGAGTGGTGGATCTGGTAGTGAAACTTTCTATACATTTAACGTTGGTAATGGCGTAAGCAAAGTAACCTTTACTATGAGCGGTGGCTCAGGTGACGCTGATTTGTATGTGCGCGCAAATGCGCAACCTACTCGCACGACCTATGATTGTCGCCCTTACAAAAATGGTAACAATGAAGTATGTACAGTGAATAATCCCTCTGCAGGCACTTATCACATCATGCTACGAGGCTACTCATCATATAACGGTGTAAGCCTGGAAGCACAAACAAACTAACGGATACCTTACATCGGTTTGCTTTTAAGCAGGGCAATTAGTTGGCCTGCTTTCTTGTTTAGATAAGTGTGCGTGAGCTACCGGTACTCAGGTGGTTGCCTACTTTGTGTTTATGTGAACTCAAAGAGCAAAAAGAACGTCGACATATATTTTAGTCATCTCAGTAGTCTAAAAGACAAATTTGAGAGCTCGTGAAATAAATATTGTCTTTACCGGTCTCCTAAGGACAATCAATATTTCAGGAACACTATGTCTCACTCAATTAATTTTAAGCTAATCGCTTTTGTCATTGCGTCCAGTCTGGTTGTGATTGGCACTTCTTTTATGCTCGGCGGTCATTCTGGATATGTAGAAAAGGCGTTTGGTTTCTATTCTCTTACAGATATTTATTCTTCGTCAAATCTCGGCCTATTTTTAGGCGGATTGTTTTTATTCACGGGGATCATCTTGGCTTCATCACCAATATTACCTTCTCTTCGTAGACCTCAATTTTTCTCACTAATTTTCGTAAGTGTTATTATGCTATTAACCTTATTCGATTCAAGCCGCTGGATAGCTGAACACGGAGGGTTTCCAGTAATCGGATCGGGCCAGGGTATTATTAAGTATTTTGCGCTTTTGCCTCTGGCATTTTATTTGTGTTTTGGTACACGTGTAGATATCCGAACCCATGCATTACTGAACTATATACCAGTTGCGATTGTTTTATTCTGGATTGGTGGTATGAAGTTCTTAGAGCTTGAAGCAAAAGCAATCGTGCCCCTGGTCGAAACTTCGCCTTTCATGAGCTGGTTATATACTCTGTTTAGTGTACAGCAGGCATCTGATTTGATAGGTATCTATGACCTGGTTTTTGCTATTGTTCTCGGGTTTGGGGTTTGGTTTAACAAGCGTGTTGTGATGCTAGCTGGTCTGGCTGGGACCGGAGCGGTATTCGTTATGACTCAGACATTCTTGTTCACCGCTGACGGGGGTTTTTCCGATGCAACAGTGATCGATGGACTGGGCTTGTTCATTATCAAAGATTTATGGTTCATCTGTAATCTTCTCATCATTCTGGAGTACGTTAAGCAGTCGGATAGAAAGGTCGAGGTTTAATTGCCCGGACAGACTGAGTCAATGGGTGTGTAATTTTCCTTTTAGTGGGATATGACCGTTGCAATCTACAAATGCTTAGGTCAGAATAAACCACTGTTTAAATAATCAGTGTTATACACACCTTATGACGCCTCTTGTTGACACACTCAGACAGCTTAGATATTTAGTTGCGCATCTTGAAGACAATACACTGGCAACTGAGTACCCTGATATTGACCACTTTTTGAAAAATGACGTGTTTGATCCCGAACGGTGTAAAGGTGAACTAGCATTTCTTTATCAGTTTTTGTACGTATATGGCCGTAAATCTGAAGCCACTTTTAATCGTTTTCGCAATGAGATTGAGCGTTTTTTCTTGTGGGCCTGGTGTATTCAAAAGACCTCGGTGTTCGACTTAAAACGAGAAGACATTGAGGGTTATGTTGAGTTTGTTGTTGAAACAAAAGATGAGTGGGTAGCGGATTCAGTACAATGGCGATTTAAGGATATTGAAGGCTTTAGACGAGTTAATCCAAGCTGGCGCCCCTTTGTTTACAAGGCTAATGGGGTTAGTCAGCAAACACTTTCATCTATGTTCACCGCGCTCAATGTATTTTATAAATTTGCGATTTTAGAAGAAAGAACTTTTACAAATTTCGTTCCTGTTGTTAAAAAGAACTGTCCTTATCTGGTTGTTCAGTCGCAGATTAAGCTGCCTGACACGCTTAGTGATTTACAATGGGAATATGTGTTTGGCGTTACAAAAGATCGTTGCGAAAAGGATCCCAAGCTTGAGCGTAACCTGTTTACCCTCGCCTGTTTAAAAGGCTTATATCTGCGTATCTCTGAACTGTCTGATAGACCACAATGGGCACCGGTAATGAGTCATTTTTGGCAAGATCAGGACGGGTTTTGGTTTTTACGTATTATGGGAAAAGGCAACAAACTCAGGGATGTTACCTTGAGCGAGGACTTTATTGGTTACCTTAAACGTTATCGCCTGAGCCGTGGTTTGAGCTCCCTCCCCCGTGTTGATGAGCCACATCCCATTATTCATAAGCTAAGAGGGAGCGGCGGGATGAATGTCAGACAAATCCGTCGCATCGTTCAGGAGAGCTTTGATCTTGCAATAAAAAAACTGAATGAAGATGGTTTTCAGGAAGAGTCAGAAAATCTACAAGCTGCGACCTCCCATTGGTTAAGGCACACAGGTGCTACCCATGACGCGCAGCACAGACCACTGAAGCATTTGTCTGAAGACCTTGGCCATTCAAAAATCGCGACGACTGATCAGATTTATATCCAAACCAATATAAAAGAGCGAGCTAAGTCGGGTATAAAGCGCAAGTTATAATTCAACTAAACGACACTTAGTAGCATCGTTTAAATTTAATCCTTATTTTTTTATTTACAGATTTTTCTACAGGGCTAACACTAATTTTATTTGTAAGTGGTTTTTCTATAATAGGGAGAAGGAACCATGGTAATTTTTGATAGCTTTATCTAGCATTACCGCTCCCTGCCTTTGTAAAGCTCCTTCTTTTTTAGCATCGCCAGGTTTTTATATTGATTTTTGAGTTCGTTTTAATAGCGATATTTTAATTGGTTTCTATATATTTTCTGATTTTGGTGGGGGGTATAATTTATATATTTTCTTAATTATAATCGGTTTTAATCTGAACTTTAGATATTTTATATTTCATAAAATATGTCCGGTAAAAATATTCAAAACCAAACAAGAGAGGTTTTCCAGCATGTTACTCTCCCTCCTGATATAATTTTATTTTTATGTGGCTGATATTTTAAACACGGCTACGACAAATATTCCCCTCAGGTGTTAATTCCTAACTCATACGTTACCGGCGGTTTGAATATTATCATTTAAAAAGCTAGTAAGAACACATCATACTTAATTGTACATTAATCTTAACTCAGCAACTTCTAAACTTATGAAAAATTGTAACCAAGCGGAAAACGTTATGCGAAATCTATTATGTTAAATTTGAGCGTTTTGGGGGAAACGAAGGGAAATGGTTGAAAGAAAAAGCATAGCAACAGAGTTAAGACTGTTACTATGCTGATAATATTAGAGGTTATTAGCGATAAACTCTATTGGATGCATGGGCTTTTGATTTTCGAACCGCTTAACCTGGCAGCGGCAAGAGAACCCGGTTGCCAAAATTGTTTCAGAATCCATCTTTTTCGTATGATGCTGCCAGGACATTTCATACAGGCTTCTTGAGTTTTCCTGATGATCAGTTTCATGTCCATAGGTACCAGCCATACCACAGCAACCTGTTGCCGGAGTGTCCAGGTTAATACCTAGCTGATTGAATATCGTTTTCCAGACATTCTTACTATCTGGCATCGCGCTGGTTTCAGTACAATGACTTAACAGCTTGACTTTGCTTGAGCTGACTTTGGTTTGTTGGCCGAGTGCATCCCAGTTCTGAGTAGCGAGCCATTCATGCGCCAGCTGCACTTGAAATGCCAGTTTGTCTTTCTCAAGGATGTTAAGATACTCATCCCGATAGCAAAGAACTAACGAAGCATCTAACCCAATCATTGGTCTACCAAATTCCGCGACGCGAGAAAGAAATTCGTTTGCGGAAGATGCGGTTGACTTGAATTCTTTTAGAAATCCTTTTACGTGTTGCGCCTTGCCGTTTGGTACGAAAGGTAAGAGAACCGCTTGTTTGCCAAGTTTACCAACTAACTTAATGAGTGCTTCTACCAGCTCCGCTTCGTAATAGCTGGTAAAAGGGTCTTGCACGATAAACACAATATCGGACATTGCTTCTTTTGATAAAGCGGCCAATTTATTTTCGTCGTATAACTGTGAGCTTTTTACTCTCGAAGTTAATGTAGGAACACTTAGCTTAGGCGTATCGACATAACCAATGATTTTTTTCAAAGCCAACTTTACGGGAGGAAAATTGACAAAAAAGTTTGTCGTTCTTGGTAGTTTTGCCATCAAAGGTGTAGTTTTTTCAACATTAGCAACCAAGTGATCTTTAAGTGGTCGATTGTACTTGCTGTGGTAAAGATTCAGAAACCTCGCACGAAAAATTGGCACGTCTACTTTTATTGGGCAGGCGGTTGTGCAGGCTTTACAAGCTAAGCACTCATCCATTGATTCTTTCACTTCATGTGAGAAATCATAAAAGCCTTTGTGTTTTTTCTGATTATTTCGAAAACGTTCCCACCAGGTTGTATCATTTTCCTTTGTAATTAAGGTTTTCTCCACCGCTAGTAGATCAACCCCCTGCTCTTCTTGCAGTCGGAACCATTCTCGGATCAGCGACGCTCGACCTTTAGGTGAATGACGACGATCTTTCGTCACTTTATATGATGGACACATTGGCGACGTTTCGTCATAGTTGAAGCAGAGCCCGTTACCGTTACAGTTCATCGCATTTTCAAAACTTTCTCTGACTTCGATATTGATAGACTTATCAAACCACGCGCGTTTTTGATCGTCCACACTAACTAGGCGCTCATTACTATCAATAGGTGTACAGATCTTGCCGGGGTTCAGGCGGTTATTTTTGTCGAATGCTGTTTTAATTTTTCTCAGTTCATTGAACAGTGTATCGCCAAAAAACTCCGGGCCGTATTCACTTCGATATCCTTTACCATGTTCACCCCACATAAGCCCCCGATATTTGGCTGTCAGCGCAACTACCTGATCAGAAATTTCTCGAAGTAATTTCTCTTGTTCCGGATCACACATATCCAGAGCCGGACGAACATGGAGTACACCAGCATCAACGTGGCCAAACATACCGTAGTTTAAACCTTTGCTATCCAATAGCGCTCGAAATTCTAATATAAAATCAGCAAGGTTTTCTGGTGGTACGGCAGTATCTTCCGCAAACGCCAAAGGCTTTTGTTTACCTTTAGTATTACCAAGTAAACCAACCGCCTTTTTACGCATCGCGTAAATTTTAAGAATATCGGACTTATCATTGGTGAGCTGATAACCAACAACCCCTGCTTCTTTATTGGCAATGAGGAGGTCTAGTTGTTTACACAGTGAAGATACTTTGTGTTCGATTTCGTCAGGTGTTTCTCCGTTGAACTCAACCATGTTAAGTCCCTGAACGTCAACACCAGGTACGTCCGATATTAAGTCCGATACTGAATGCCAGATAATATCCTGCTTCGCAAGATTAAGGACCTTACTGTCAACAGTTTCAACTGAAGTGGCATTCGCAGCGACTAAAAATGGTGAATTTCTGAGTGCAGACTCGAACGAATCGTATTTAATATTGATTAGTGTTTTATATGGCTGAATACGCGTAACATTTAACTTGGCTTCCGTGACAATACCAAGTGACCCCTCTGAACCTGTAATCACTCGACTCAAATCAAAGGTTGTCATTTGTTCGTCGAACACGTTTTCCAGATCGTAGCCGGTTAAAAAGCGATTGAGTCTGGGAAATTTCTCTAGTACGAGGTCTCGATTTTCCTTACAGCTATTTAGAACAGCATTATAGATTTCACCAACCCGATTGGTTTGTTTAGCGAGTATCTGTGCTTTTTCAAGTTCAAGCTTGCTGGTGTTGAGCTCCGTACCGTCGACAAGGATTGTCTTAAGTTCAAGCACGTGATCACTCGTTTTTCCATAAACAAGCGAACCCTGGCCAGATGCATCTGTATTTATCATTCCACCTATAGTAGCGCGGTTACTGGTGGATAGATCGGGAGCAAAAAAGAAACCATATGGTCTCAGAAAATCATTGAGCTGATCTTTGATTACACCGGTTTGAACTTTTACCCAGCCTTCTTCTTCGTTGATCTCAAGAATTTCGCGCATGTAACGAGATAAATCAACAACGATACCAGGAGTAAGTGACTGGCCATTAGTACCTGTACCACCACCTCGAGGGCCAAAGCTTAAAGAAAGAAAAGGGTCCAGTGATGCAACTTGCATCGCGACCTGTACATCCTTCGAATTCCGTGGATAGATAACAGCCTGGGGAATTTCCTGATAAATACTGTTATCAGTGGCGGTTACTATTCTGGTTGCGTAACTCGTATCGGTATCTCCGCTAAAGCCCTGGCCTGTGATCTTTTTGATGTAGTCAGTTAATAATGTATTTGCAGAATCCTGCTGGGTAATTTCGGCAATCATGACGGTAATAAATTATTGCTTTGTTAGCATTGTATCATGTTGAGTGCCATTACAAATCCGGAATTTTTCGTTTTGTTACATTTAGAAAAAGATTGTCTTTGGGATATGAAGTACGCTTATAGGTAACTATAAAATCCGCGAGGTTGGTATGAAGAAGTTACTTTTGAATGTATTAGCTGCAGTTTGTGCCATGTTAGCTTTACTATTTATTGTAGTACCCGGTCCTTCTATTGTTTTCTTGTTAGCTGGCCTAGTTTGTTTGTCGTTTAATTACCCATGGGCGAGGAGTTACTTGAAAAAAACGCAGGCTGGATTTAAGACAATTTGCGTGCAACTTGATAAACGCTTGAGATAGTACCAATTTTATTTAATACCTGTTCTATTTGAAGGGAAAATATGACGCTAACGGCGTTAAAGAGTTCTCATTTAGAACTTGTACTTTTAAGGTATAAGATTGCAAAGTGTCGCCTCGCTTATACGGATGTAGGTGCCTCAGCGATATCAGGACGCGGGGAAGGTGTTTTCGACCCTATTTTCTCGCTTTAAAACAGAACACTTAATTAAGCAAATTAGTATAATCAGAAAATAAAAAAGGCCTGTAAAAACAGGCCTTTTAGCTAATTAAATCAATTAAGCTTTGTTTTGCTCAGCAAGATATAGCCAAGTTTCAAGCACTGTATCAGGGTTAAGTGATACAGAGTCAATGCCTTGATCGACTAACCAAGCTGCAAAGTCTTCATGATCCGATGGACCTTGGCCACAAATACCAACGTATTTGCCTTTTGCTTTGGCTGTTTGAATAGCCATAGAAAGCAGTTTTTTGATGGCCGGGTTACGCTCATCGAACAAGTGTGCAATCAGACCAGAATCTCGGTCAAGACCCAAAGTAAGCTGAGTCAGGTCATTTGAACCTATTGAGAATCCATCAAAATATTCAAGGAACTCTTCTGCCAATAGTGCATTTGAAGGCAATTCACACATCATGATTACCTTCAGACCATTTTCCCCACGCTTAAGGCCGTGCTCTTCTAGAAGCTGAATAACCTGAGCCGCTTCTTCAAGTGTACGAACGAAAGGAATCATAATCTCGACGTTGTCCAGACCCATTCCGTTGCGAACACGTTTAATAGCTTCACATTCAAGTGCGAAGCACTCGCGGAAATCTTCCGAAATATAGCGTGATGCACCTCGGAAACCAATCATTGGGTTTTCTTCTTCCGGTTCGTACTGTTGACCGCCAACTAAGTTTGCGTACTCGTTTGACTTGAAGTCAGACATACGAACAATAACACGCTCTGGCGCAAACGCTGCACCTAGTGTTGAAATACCTTCAACCAGTTTAGCGATATAGAATTCTACAGGGGACTCATATCCTGCAATGATATCTTTGATTTCAGCTTGAAGGTCAGCCGGCTGAGTATCAAAATTAATAAGTGCTTTGGGGTGCACACCGATCATGCGATTAATGATGAACTCTAGACGTGCAAGACCAATACCTGCATGCGGCAGCTTAGCGAAGTCAAATGCTCGATCTGGGTTACCCACATTCATCATTATCTTCATAGGAATTTCAGGCATTGAGTCAATGCGTGAAGAAATGACTTCGAAGTCTAGTTTACCCTGGTAGATGTAACCAGTGTCACCCTCTGCACAAGAAACGGTTACTTCGTCGCCGTGTTTGATGGTGTCTGTTGCGTTGCCGCAACCAACCACTGCAGGAATACCAAGCTCTCGAGCGATAATTGCAGCATGACAGGTACGTCCACCACGGTTGGTAACAATTGCCGCAGCGCGCTTCATGATAGGTTCCCAATCCGGGTCTGTCATGTCGGTAACCAGGATGTCACCCTGCTCAACTTTATCCATTTCATCGATAGAATTGAGTACACGTACCACACCGCTGCCAATTTTATGGCCAATCGCACGACCTTCGCAAACTACGTTTGACTTCTCTTTAAGCTGATAGCGTTCCATAACGTTCGCATCTTCATTAGAACGCACTGTTTCTGGACGAGCCTGTACAATATAGAGTTTACCATCGTTGCCATCTTTAGCCCATTCAATGTCCATTGGACGACCGTAGTGCTTTTCGATGATCACAGCTTGCTTGGCAAGTTCTTCGACTTCGCTATCTGTGATTGAGAATTTGTTAGATAATTCTGGCTCCATATCAACGATCTCAACTTGTTTGCCATGAGATTCGTCGGTTGAATACACCATTTGAATTGCTTTAGAACCGATATTACGTCTAACAACTGCTGGTAAGCCTTTCGCAAGTGTTGGTTTGTGAACGTAAAATTCATCCGGATTTACAGCGCCCTGTACTACCATTTCGCCAAGACCGTAGCTTGACGTGACAAAAACGACATCTTCAAAACCCGATTCTGTATCTATGGTGAACATTACACCTGAAGACGCTTTGTCTGAACGAACCATGCGCTGGATGCCAGCAGAAAGCGCAACGCCGCGGTGGTCGTAGCCTTGGTGAACTCGATAAGATATTGCGCGGTCATTAAACAGTGATGCAAAAACGTGTTTGATAGCAACCATCACAGCATCTATACCTTTCACATTTAGGAAAGTTTCTTGCTGTCCGGCAAAAGATGCGTCTGGCATATCTTCTGCGGTCGCTGATGAACGCACTGCGAAGGAGACATCGTTGTTTTCATCACCGTGGAGTGACGTATAAGCCTTACGAATGGCTTGGTCTAATTCTGGCTGGAATGGTGTGTCGATTACCCATTGACGAATTTGGGCGCCGACTTTGGCAAGTTCGTTGACGTCGTCAACATCGAGAGTATCGAGAATGGTGTGGATTTTTTCATTGAGGCCTGATTGCTCTAAGAACTCATTAAAGGCGTCTGCCGTAGTCGCGAATCCACCGGGTACTTGTACACCTGCATTGGCAAGGTTAGATATCATTTCACCCAGAGAAGCGTTTTTACCACCAACTCTAGGTACGTCTTGCATACCTAATTCTTGATACCAGAGAACGTAGTCTTGCACGGAACTGTCTCCAAAACAAATTGTATTTAATGTGAGAGAAAAATTGACCTTCCTATAGGTCGAAGGCATTCTACAACTTAAAGCATAGCGACGTAAACCGCGACGCGAAAAAATACTAAAAAAGTAATTTAAAGGTTAAAATGAGAACTGCATTTTATATATCAGACGGGACGGCGATTACGTCAGAAGTGTTCGGTCATGCTACCCTATCAATGTTTCCTGTGGACTTTAACCACAAAACTATTCCATTTGTCGAAACTGTAGAGAAAGCAGAAAAAATCAAAGATTTAATCAATGAGACAGCGGCAACCAGTGGCGAAAAACCGCTAGTATTTTTCACTTTTGTAAACCCGGTTTTGTCAGATATCATTTTGGCGTCCGATGGCGTTTGCTATGACTTCCTATCTTATTCTAGTGAAATTGTAAAAAGAGAGCTAAAAGTAGCACCTGTTCCAAAAGTACACAGAACACACAGTATTCATGAAGCTACTTATGATTTCAGAATTGATGCTGTCAACTATGCGTTGGCCAACGACGATGGTGCAAATGTCAAAGATTACGAAAAGGCGGATATAATTCTGGTCGGCGTAAGCCGAAGCGGAAAGACACCAACCAGCCTTTATCTTGCTTTGCAGTACGGCATTAAAGCAGCAAATTACCCTATGACAGAAGACGATTTGGAAAAAGGCACACTACCTAAGTGTTTAACTCCGTTCAAACATAAAATATTCGGTTTGACCATAGATCCGGAGCGACTGTCTGCAATCAGGCAAGAGCGCATGGCTAACTCGCGATACGCTTCTATTCGCCAATGCAGGATTGAAGTACGGGAAGTTGAAATGCTGTTTAAAAAGAACAGGATCCCCTACCTGAACTCTACCAAGTTTTCTGTTGAAGAAATTTCTGCAAAGATAATGTCAGAGACAAACTTAGAAAGGCGTAAATATTGATAAAAAGGCCCATCTGGGCCTTTTTATTGTTTTAAACTCGGTTTCTTGCGTCTTTCAACAAGTCTGCAACCAGGAAGCCTAGCTCTAAGACTTGATCTGCGTTCAAGCGCGGATCGCATTGTGTTCGATAGCGCTGAGCTAAGTCCTCGTCTGAAAGTCCATAAGCACCGCCGATACACTCCGTAACGTGCTGACCTGTCATTTCCAGGTGTACACCGCCTGGGTAGGACCCTTCAGCTTTATGTACAGCGAAGAACTGACTGATTTCACGTAGTATATTATTGAAGCTTCGAGTTTTATATCCTGTGCTGGCTTTTTCAGTATTGCCATGCATTGGATCTGAACTCCAAACTACTTTACGTCCTTCTTCCTGAACTTTTCTCACCAAGGCTGGCAGCTTTTCTGGTAATATGTCTGCCCCCATTCGCGTGATTAAAGTAAGTCTGCCCGGGATATTCTCTGGGTTGAGCGCGTCGATAAGTTGGATAAGCTCGTCTGGTTTCATACCAGGGCCAACCTTTACACCAATCGGGTTTTTAATTCCTCTAAAGAATTCAATATGTGCATGATCTAATTGTCTAGTCCTTTCACCGATCCAGACAAAATGCGCGGAACAATCGTACCAGTCTCCACTTAGATGGTCGCGACGCGTCAGTGCTTGTTCATACCCTAACAATAAAGCTTCATGTGAAGTATATAAATGTGTTTCTTTAAGGCTTGGCGCGACGGATGAATCGATACCGCACACTTCCATAAACTCTAAAGCTTCCTGGATCCTGTTTGCCAACTGTTGAAACTTTTCTTTCATTGGGTTAGCTGCAACGAAGCTCATATTCCATCGACTAACCTGATGTAAGTCTGCAAGGCCACCCTGTGCAAATGCTCTAAGCAGGTTCAGTGTCGATGCACTGTGGTGATAAGCTGTCAGCAACCTTTTAGGATCCGGTATGCGTGCCTCTTCTGTAAACTCAAAACTATTTACGATGTCGCCTCTGTAAGATGGTAACGCAACGCCATTGATGGTCTCGAAATCAGATGATCTTGGCTTAGCATATTGACCAGCCATTCTTGCTATTTTGACAACTGGGCACTTTCCGCCATAAGTCAGAACAACTGCCATCTGCAACAGTGTTTTGAAAGTGTCTCTGATATTAGTTGCACTAAAGTCAGCAAAGGACTCTGCACAATCTCCACCCTGCAATAAGAAAGCTTTACCTTCACAAACATCAGCAAGACTTTTATAAAGGCTGCGTGTTTCCTCTGCAAATACTAAAGGTGGCGCCGCGTTGATTTGCTTCTCAACTGACTCAAGCGCAATTTTATCCGGGTATTCAGGTTGCTGAACTATCGGATGATCTCTCCAGCTATCTGGACTCCAAGGCTTCATATATTTTCCTCATTCCTCATTAGTTACCTCAAAGGCAAGGTACCTTATAGACGCTGAGGCTTCAAGGATCTTTCGAAGAATTTAAAGGATAATTCAAAAACCAAAGAACACATCATACATTATGGCGAAATTTAATTACTTCAACAACTCTATTTTAAATTGAAAAAGCTATCAAAGAGCTAGTGTTTTGTCTCTGGTAGTTCTAGTTTAAGCTGTGTTATCTTACATATGAATTATGTTAAATTTGCATTGCTTTTACCTGGCTCACCCTAACTACTAGGTAAATCAGATAATGCCTGTACCATATGATAGTTTCTAAAAGCTTTAGCAATAGATGAACATCTTGATAATCTCAATTAAGCAGAGCCTTGTTGATCAAATCCAAATAGCTTAGGCAACACTGCGATTTCAGCTGTT
Source organism: Pseudoalteromonas sp. PPB1 (assembly GCF_015356275.1). Taxonomy (NCBI): domain Bacteria; kingdom Pseudomonadati; phylum Pseudomonadota; class Gammaproteobacteria; order Alteromonadales; family Pseudoalteromonadaceae; genus Pseudoalteromonas; species Pseudoalteromonas sp. PPB1. The sequence continues at coordinate 297,973 of NZ_JACEQV010000005.1, forward strand.
TCCCTGATATTCAGGCATACCTAGCCCAGTCATTCTATTGAGCACTTTAACTTTGATCATCGCCTCAGTGTGCTACTTATTGAATCCACGACTAACCAGCTTGTCACCCATTAGCTGTTTACAACGGTACATTGCTGTTTCCGACAGTGAGCATTGATGGGAGTTCACACACTTCTATGTGCTTTATTAAAAGGACCGCGCTGTTTCAAGCATGTCCATCCTCCCAAGACTGCGCATTGTACCTTGGTGGGATCACTGCGTCGGCCATTTCGGCATAACAGCCTCGGCTATCATAAGCGCCATCCGCTTTTATCGAACTGATTTTCCTGCGCAATGATCTGAGCAAGTCGCCCAGAACCTCTGGCTCACATACGGAGATTGTAGACAACTCAGCACCCACGATTTGGTGCATATTTTCATCAAAGGCCAGATGTAACTTTCGCTAGGTTCGGCGTTTATTCTCACCATGTTTTCTTGCATGCCACTCACCATTTCCGTACACCTTCAAGCCTGTATTATTAACCATGATATCAATAACCGCGGATGCACTAGAGCTCGATCTGTAACGAACTGCCAGCCAGCAATTCGCTTGCAAAAACAACTATAAGTTGGCGTTTCCAAACCAAATTTCATCATTGATATCAAAGAAGAGACAAGCGAGATACAGCGCGCAAAGTCAGGCAGGTCTCAATCGCCATTAAATCGCACTTTGCCGCCGTGATGTTGCGTGTTGTTCCACTGCACAATTGCATCCTGGGAAAACCAAAGTTGGATGTTACCTCTGGCGATTAGGGTTTTGTTGTAATCGAGCCAGCAGGTGATACGCTTTTCTTTCAAAGTTCAGTCTCGGTGTTTGCTTTTGAGATCTGATCACACAAGGTTAGATGAGTTCAATGATTTAGGAAACAACGCTATTAATCAACAAAGCCGGATATAACACAATTTGAGCTGCCTTGAATTTTCAAACTTTACTATGAACTACCCTTTTAACCTATACATGAGAAAATGTTCTATTAAAATTTGGATAAATACTGCACTAGATCGCGGCCTTGTTGATCAAATCCAGATAGCTTAGGCAACACTGCGATTTCAGCTGTTTCCTTGATATTTAGGCATACCTAGCCCAGCCATTCTATTGAGCACTTTCACTTTGATCATCGCTTCAGTGTGCT
>NZ_JACEQV010000060.1:0-3260 GCF_015356275.1 Pseudoalteromonas sp. PPB1
TAGAGGTGGCCGTTACTGTCTCCCCAGACATCGCTGCTGGGGGTGACCGGGCTGGCCTGTCCCGACACACTAAAAGCCCCCAGCATCAGGGCCAGGGTTCCTTTGTACTTAAACATGTTTGCTCACTTTGTTTTTTATTTTTATCTGACGTTAATACCTGTCTGCATTTACACACATTCAGTTTGAAGACACATCACGCGCGCTGGCAGACCCAGAATGAGCGTAATTCTCACCCGGGACCTTGATAGTGTCACAGAGACACAGGCAGCCTGTTGCACACAAAATCAGGATACCTGAATGCAGTGCTCTGACTTGAGCACAGAGGTATAGCCGTATCGACAATTCGGTCGGTGGTGTTATTCAACCACCTTCACTTCAACTTCATCGATTTGGCAGTTCGCAGAAGCCTGATTAAAAGTGAGCTTAACGGGCAGGTTCGCGGCAACAGCCGTGAGTAGCATAGACTGCATATTGCGATAGTTTTCGCTGGTTTTATTCAGTGCAGCCGCTTCTTCCTGGTCCAGGTTACAAGCCAAAGTGGCATTAGTACCCTGAGGGAACTTCACTTTTACCTGAGTGGTGTTTGCAACAACCGAAGAAAATACAGCGTTTGATACGCCTTCACAGCTGTACTTATTGCAGCTTGCAGCAGCCTGACCGGCGAAAGTGATAAATAAAGCGGAGATAGCAAGTGTAGAAAATTTCATTATTATTATGTCCTTTTGAGAGTTATCGGTACAATGATACCTAAAAAGGAACACTAAAAAAACTTTAAATTCACACTTGTATTAACAAAGAAACAAACCTCGCAGCAGCAACCTCAGGTTTTGTAACTAACTCAGTCGCTTATTTTTTAAATGCAGTAGTGTGATTTAAGTTACTTGTTCTTTGTCACAAGTACCTCAGTAGTAGTTGTACTTACTTCACCGTGAACCTTGACGGTGGTTAGATTCAAACAGAAAGTTACCTATCAGACGATACAACTCACTGAAAGAATATAAATCAGTGCGAAAAAGCGCCAGCCTTGAAGGGCTGGCGCTTTTTGTTATGGTTTTTTAATTTCCTGTGGATATATGGCATATCTCGAAGTCTTACCCGCCCTATCCGGCAATCGTTTTAAATAGCTCACGACTGTTAAACTGCCAGAAGTTTGAGTGTTCTCAACATAATCAAACGTTGCGATCACTTCGACCCACTTTCCTTCGAACTCCTTTCTGATTTCCTCATCCAGTTGCGCAATAGATAGCTTAAAACTGTTATTAAATGCATAGTGGTTATAAGCCTCAAAGCTCGCATATAAATACATGTCTTTGCTTCCTGTCGAGGCAACCCCCTGTACAGAGACCTCCTTTCCTCGATAATCAGCTTTATTCACTATAAGGTCGTAAAAAGACACTTTTTGTGGTGCTGCGCTGAGTACACAGCTTGACAACAATCCACTTAGCATCACAATACTAGCTACTACACTTCTTATTTGTTTAACCATTCGTAATCATCACCCACATATTGATCGCCATTTTTTACCCAGTCAGTGTAATCATGACCATACAAGAAGCCTTTTTCAGTGATCCCTGGAGTCACTTTTTCAGCAGCTTTAAACCCGTCATAGTCAAACTTAGCCATCATTCTGCCACTCGCTGTCATATAAGTGTTACGTGTAGTCTGCTGGATATCTGATGGGCTCAGTAAACGATAAAAAGACGAGCCATGGGAGTGTACATCAGCGACAGCACCAGAAACAACAGACAGGCCAACACTTTCAGATTCAAATTGAGTTTGTAGTTCACCTATAACAGCTTTACCATTTGACTCCGTAATCATAGCGCCAATTTCAATATTATACTTTTCAGCAATAGTATCGATTTCAAACGCAAAGTCACCTACAGCATCATCTACACTGTACGACTCGGCACTCTCACGATAACTTTTCAGATTTTTAGCTGCATTCTTAATATCGGTGTTGATTTTCTTAATAACATCATCACTAAAACGCTCTTTACCACCCCGGTTATACTTAACAGGCTGCTCATCAGAGCTATTTCTCGAACGGGTTTGCTGTTGTTGGGCAGTATTACCATCTGTCTGACTATTACCTTGCTGCTTAGTCTCTAACCCATCAACACAGCCTCCACCGGCTGCCATATTCAGCATACAGGTAACCGCCTGACCTTTCGCAAACCCTTTGGCCCAGCCGCCAGCAAAGTTCGCCAGTGCCGTTCCGCCCTGATTCGCTGCCTGGATAATACCCACCGCCAGCTTTGCGTAACCATAGTATGAATAGGCTGTCAGCAAACCACTGAGTACAGTCGCTGTCACACCCGTGATAATTCCCTGGGTGATTGCCGCATTCAGTGCCCAAATTGCTATCGTGGCAAAGATATATCCACTGGGGTCGGTCTTATTCAGCGGGTTATTCATTACATACGAGTAGCGGTTCAGGTTCTGAATATTATTCGGCGCCTGCACCATAGGGTCTGCCTGTAAGAAACGTCCCAGGATTGGGTCGTAAATACGCCCGCCCATGTGCACCAGGCCCACTTCATCCATCTGCTCATGACCCGTGTAACCACGTAGTGTCAGCTTGCTGGTGAACTTATTCTGGTCGCTGAAGTCTCTCGCCCAGGTGGTCGCGTTTCGCCGTGCACCGAACACATCAAAGCTCATCACCTGCTCTTTCTTACCACTGGCATCCGCAATCACATGCGTTGAACCCAGATGGTCGTCCAGCATAAAGCGTGTTGTCGCCTGATTGTTCACTGTGGTAATAAGTACCTTGCCCGCAATGTAGCGCTTACTCACCCAGGTGCTCTGGCCACCATAGCGAACGAACTCCACATTACCCACATAACGGGTTTCCTGTGCGATTGGAATAAAGGTGCTGATATCCCCGTTGAGGATAGGCAACAGCAAACCTTTTTCACCACCAAATTCAGTACGCTTATAGCGCTTACCAGAACCCGAGTAGGCAAACTCCATCCAGTAGCTGTCTTTTTTGATGTAAACCGGCTTGTGGAAGCTGTTGTATACCAGCTCTCGGGCATTGTCCTTCACCATATTACCCGCCGCATCGTACTGGTAGGTATTGGCTCTGTCACCCGTGACTTTCGTCACCGCATGGGGGCGGCTCGACTGGTAATGATAATGGCCCACACCTGTTTTATAGGTGATGTTACCCAGCTCATTATAGCTGATTGTGGTGCTCGGCCCCCCTGATATCGCACTGCTGGTAACCCGGTTCAGGCTGTCATACCCGAACGTTT
>NZ_JACEQV010000061.1:0-3106 GCF_015356275.1 Pseudoalteromonas sp. PPB1
GTACCAAGGCGGCCGCTTCCACCTTAAATTCCTGTGTAAAAGTACGACGTTTTCTGGTCATAGACACCTCTCATTGAGTGGTAATAATACCACCTAAAATAGTGTCCGGTTTTATTGAATCACAACATTCCCTATCTAGTAAAAAATGGCAGGAAAATGTCCCCAGAGCTTTTAATGGACTTTATAGAAGCTTTGAGAATTGACTTACTAAGTGATCATAGAATTCAAAAAAAATTTAGGAATTCACTGAAAGAAATAATGGCTTTAGGTAATCCTGCATTTTCAGCCATAGAAAATATGCCACTTTACAAGTATTGGTTATCTACAAAGGAAGAAATAATAGAGAATTTTGAAAGTATCGTGAATTCTTTTCTTTCAATTACAGGAAAAAGTACCGACACGATTCCTTTTGGTGAAAAAATCATAACCTCATATAATATTTTAGTTTTCTTTCCAGCATATTGGGAAACCATCGATAGAAGAAACAACACAAATAATGTAACGACAGATGCAGAACATGTTCTTCTGGCATCAAGCTCTAGGTATTTTGTCTGTGGAGACGACAAAATGGTTGAAAAGGCTTCACTTGTATACACAACATTTGGAATAAAGACCAAAGTCATGACGCCAGATATTTTCATGCGTACAGTGAAAGTAGAATAAACCTAAGGAGGGGCAAAGAATGGGGCAAAGCAGATGGGCAAAGCAGACACCCAGCGCAAATTCATTGCTTTGAAAATGAATCTGGAGCAGAGTACTCCACTGTTAACGTAAGTAATGAGTAAGCTGATGGAGAAAAATGTTTCTTTAGTTATTACCTGGACCTATGCGACAAGAACGACGAGAATTTTTGACAACAGCGTGCACTAAACTCCTGCCATAGTAGCAGCTGTTATTTTAAATGTGGGTATCAGAGAAGAACAAAGCAGACACCCAGCGTAAATTCGCTGTTCTGAAAATGAATCTGAGGCTGAGTGCTCCACTTTTAAGGTAATTAATGAGTAAGCTGTTGAAGAAAAATGTTTCTTTAGTTATTACTTGGACCTGTGCGACAAAAACGAGGAGAATTTTTGACAATAGCGTGCACTAAACTCCTGCCATAGTAGCAGTTGTTATTTAAAATTTGGGCATCAGTGGTTTTACCCCAACAAGCGCTCGCAATTGGTCAGGTTGGCCCGCCGCTTTTTCTCCAGATTCGCACAGTACTTGGTCATCGCTTGCTGTCTGCCGACGGCACCACGAAATACGGTAGTAAATTGTGTTGTGAGTTTTAGCCAGTTTTCAGGCGCTATCTGTAACCTGGCGAGAATAGGGCGCGTATCGCTAATATGACCACGCTTATCGGGACGTATGCATCTGCCGGTTAATTCAACCAGTTCAATATAATAGTCAAGTTCAAAGGGCAGCCCTTTAGGCCTGCTTTTTCTGGGGTTTCCGGCAAAGCACAGAAGGCTCTGAGGTTGCTCTCCACGTCTTGCATGTTCAATGCGTTTTTTGATGCTGGTGTAATCAGAGGTTTCGGGAGTATCCGCTATTTTTGCGCGTATGGGGTTGAGGTCCACGTATGCCATACAGGCAGCCAGTGCTGCTTCATCAAGCAGTGCCTGAGATTTAAATCGACCTTCCCAGAAACGGCCTGTACAGCCGTCTTCTTTGTTTGCGCGGCGGGCAATATCTTCGTTCAGCACACGCATAAACCAGCTGATACTTAATTTATTTTGGGAGACACCCACCGATATCTGTACCTTTTTTATGGAGGGAAGTCATACCAATTTGCTTAATTAAGTGTTCTATTTTGAGGCGAGGAAGTTTTGGAAGACACCCACCGATATCTGTAACTTTTCTGTGGAGGGAAGTCGCAACTTCGAATGGGTGTCTTTAATTTTTATGTATGTGGGTACGCTCCAATGATGGGTTTGGCATAACGTCGTAGGTACATCTGCTCTTGCAGCATGAGTAGAAAAGGTGATTTTATGAACCTTCCATTTGGTAAGGTTGACACTGGATGTATAGACAGTTTTTTGGCTATTGTCCAATAACATTATTACGTGCTTTTTTGTTTGATTTTTACACAAGTGTGTTTTTGCAGGTTGCAACCGATTATTTACTTGGAGTTTGTTCCGTGGGACTATGAGGGTATGTAATACAGCTCATTTTGTCGGTTTATGTTCCGACATTTTGGGGGAGAATAAATTGTTATGCACCAAAAAGGATCGTTCAATGAAACTTAGTGAAATGTTCCCAGATGGAGAGTTTTCTGAACCAGCTTCTGAAGCTAATTTTTCTGAAGTCGAAGAAGCTCTATCAGCAAAGATTCCTGATCAATTAAGAGAGCTGTTACTTGAGACTGATGGATTTCGTGAAGGTACTGGAAATGCAAAGTACTTGTTTTCGCTAACCGATGAAGACTTCATTGGCTCGATTCTTAGCGTTACAAAGTTTATGTGGTCTAACGAGACATTGCCTGATTTAACTCCATTTATATTCTTTGGAAGCTCTTGTGGCGACAATCTTTGGGGAGTGCGCATAAATGAACCTCATGATGTAATTGCTTATCATCACAATATGGAAGATGAATACGAAATGATAGGAAACGATATTTATTCAGTCTTTCAAGAAGACTATAAGATATATGATGAGCTATAAAGTGCATATAGCAGTAATTAGGACAGGCACAATTTTATTACCGTAAATAATGCTAGCTAATTGTTTGTTTGCGATTTTATAGTAATTTTGGGAGACACCCACCGATATCTGCACCTCTTCTGTGGAGGGAAGTCGCAACTTCGAATGGGTGTCTTTAATTATTTTTGGCAAACAGATAAGCGGTTGTCAGTGGCTCACAACACCCACACGGGTTCAATGACCCTTGTCTTCCTCGAGCTTATCTGACAGCCTAACCCTTGATGCATTGTGTCGTCCCCGATTGTGTATATTCCCTCTGACAAAAGGGGTGATATGTTGGGCAGGCAGTAGTTGTGCTTTATGACCTACTTTGATACACATTCTTCCCCAGTAGTTGGCACAGCCACAGGCCTCCATAACGACTTTACAAAGCGGCATATTCTGAACGGTTTCTTTCAACTTCTGGCAGTTCACCCGGTGT
>NZ_JACEQV010000062.1:0-3035 GCF_015356275.1 Pseudoalteromonas sp. PPB1
ACTCTTTGCTGGCGATGCAAATTGTCAGTGAGATAAGCCAGTGTTTTGATGCTGATTTGAATATGAGCCACTTTTTCATTGAGCCCACGATTGCCGGAGTCAGTGCGGCGGTTAAAAGTGCGGGCAGAGATAGTGAGCGTCCCCCGGTCGACAGCACTGACACCGCTTCCTTGCTCTCTTTTTCTGAACAACGTCTGGCTCTGGTGGATGCGCTGGATGGGGGGAGTCCTCATTACAACTTATCTGAGTTATTTGAAGTACAGGGCACATTAAACCTGGACGTTGCAGCGGCAGCTTTTGAAACCATCATTGCCCGACATGAGTCGCTGCGTACGGTGTTTATTGCTCAAGCTGATTCGGAAGGGTTTTACAGACACGTTAACGACGTGCCCAACTTTACGCTGACATATGTGGACTTGAGCGCCTTATCAGCACAGCAGCAACAGCGAGAAATCACACAGCATCTTCAGCACAGCGCACATCAGGTCTTCGACTTAGCACACGATGTCATGCTGCGAGCGTGTTACCTCCACCTGGGGGATGAGCGTGGTATGTTAATGTACCAGGTACATCATATTGTCAGTGATGGCTGGTCTTTAGAGCTATTACAACAGGAGTTTGCTGCGCATTACCAGGCCATCAGTAACGGGAATACGCAGTTTGCACCGCTGCAGACACAGTACCGAGATTACGCTTGCTGGCAACGGCAGCGCTTTACAGGGGAGGTGTTGGCATCTCAACTCTCGTATTGGGAACACAAGCTTGCAGGTGCCCCTCCTGTGCATACGTTACCGTTGGCGAAAAGTCGTGGTCAACAACTGGGTTATCAGGGGGCCAGCCATCGTTTTAATTTAGATAATGAATGGCATGAACGCTTAAATGCCTGCGCAAATAACAACGATGTGACCTTGTTTATGCTGTTACATGGGGCGTTTTGTTTATTCTTATCCCGTTATAGTCATAGCCAGGACATCGTTGTGGGTACCCCTGTGGCCAACCGTCCGCGTCAGCAATTTACCGATTTAATTGGTTTTTTCGTCAATACCTTGGTGTTGCGTGTTGAGTTTTCAGAAGCGCTGACAGTGCGGGATTACCTGGCTTTGGTGAAGGCCGTGAATGTCGAGGCGATGGCGCACCAGGATATCCCGTTTGATTTATTAGTGGAGCGCTTGAACCCTGAGCGCAGCAATGCCCATGCGCCATTGTTTCAAATCATGCTGAGTATGAATGTGGCGAGGCCAGAGCGTGTGGAGCTGGGTGATGCGACCTTAGTACAGCGTAAAGGGCATACGGCTTATGCGATGTATGAGCTGGCGTTGAATATTACCGAGACGCCTCGTGGGCTTGAATTTGAGTTTGAGTATAACGACGCCTTGTTTGAGTCAGGCACCATTGAAGCGATGGCGCAGCACTTCATGGCATTAACAAAAGCGATGGTGGTATCAGAAACCGCGCCACTCAGTGCGCTGTCGATGTTATCAGAGGATGAGACGCATTACTTAGTCAATACCCTGAATGCGGGCGCAAGCCTCGATGCACCAACTCACACTGTGGATGCGCTGATTGAAGCACAAGCAAGTAAAACCCCGGATGCCACGGCGCTGATATATGGTGCGCAAACACTGAGCTATGCTGATTTCAATCAACAGGCAGGGCAGCTGGCAGCATACCTGGTTGAGCAAGGAGTTGGCCCAGAGACCATCATTGGTGTGTGCCTTGAAAGCTCACCACAGATGTTAATTGCGCTGTTTGCCGTCCTGAAGGCGGGGGGCACGTATGTCCCACTTGACCCCAATTATCCGCAGGAACGACTGAATTACATTGTTGCCGATAGTGGCATCACTCACGTCATCACCCAGCAAGGTTATGTGGGCTTTTTTACGAACCTTCAGGCAATCGTCCTGGACGAGTTAACACAGCAGCAGGCGTTAGCGTCCTATGTGCCGTTGGAAGCAGGATATGCCGGTCATGATCTCAGTCGCAGTGCTTACATTATTTATACTTCAGGCTCGACGGGGCAACCAAAAGGTGTGGTGATCGAGCATGGCTCAGCAGCCAATTTATTGGCCGCAATGCACGACAAACTGCCCATAGAAAGCGGTCAGACCTGGCTTTTATTGGCCAGTGTTGCATTTGATATAGCGTTCTTTGAATGGGCAGGGTGCTTAACCAGCGGGGGGCGCTGCGTTATCGCCAGTGAAGCAGAGAAGATGGATGCGGTCTTGATCAATGAGCTGCTTTGTCGCCATGACGTTGATCTGATGCAGGCGACGCCATCGCGGTGGAAGCAGCTGCTGGCCACACAGTGGCGAGGGAAAGCGGATTTAGTGGCACTGACGGCCGGAGAAGCGTTAACGGAGGACTTATTAAAGCAGTTCATGGCGCATCCTATTTCGCTGTGGAATTGCTATGGTCCGACAGAGTGCACCATTTACTCGTTAGTAAAGGAGATGAATACCCGAAATGCGGGGGAGGCCATCACGTTAGGGCGAGGGCTTGCGAACTATGCACATTATATTTGTGATAGCGAGCAGCGGCTGGTGCCATTTGGGGCAGAAGGAGAGCTTTACATTGGTGGCGCAGGTTTGGCGAGCGGGTATTTAGGCAAGGCAGAGCTGACAGCGACGCGCTTTATTGATAACCCTTTTAGTGATGAAGCAGGCAGCCGAATATATCGGACAGGGGATTTGGTTAGGTACGATGAGCGGGGAGAACTCATCTACATTGGACGGGCAGATAACCAGGTTAAATATCGCGGTTATCGCATTGAGCTGGGGGAGATTGAGTACCACTTAAAACGCCATGCTCAGGTCAATTCAGCGGTGGTTTTACTGGATAACAGTGAGGCAGAGACGCCGAAACTGGTGGCGTTTTTAACACGCAGCGAAGGGGTTGCGCAGGACAACGCAGAGGTCATCGTAGCGCTTCGAAAAGCATTGGCAGCGGCAGTGCCTCATTACATGATGCCGCAGACACTGACGTTTATAGATGAGATGCCGCTGACACCCAATGGCAAAGTGGATAGTCATGCACTA
>NZ_JACEQV010000063.1:0-2820 GCF_015356275.1 Pseudoalteromonas sp. PPB1
TTCTTAACTTCTAACAAACAAAACCACTTTGGCGTTGTATGGTTAAGCCTCACGGGTAATTAGTACGAGTTAGCTCAATGGCTCACACCACTTCCACATCTCGCCTATCAACGTTGTAGTCTTCAACGGCCCTTCAGTTAACTTAAAGTTAAAGTGAGAACTCATCTCGAGGCTCGCTTCCCGCTTAGATGCTTTCAGCGGTTATCGATTCCGAACGTAGCTACCGGGCAATGCCATTGGCATGACAACCCGAACACCAGCGGTTCGTCCACTCCGGTCCTCTCGTACTAGGAGCAGCCCCTCTCAATTCTCAAACGCCCACGGCAGATAGGGACCGAACTGTCTCACGACGTTCTAAACCCAGCTCGCGTACCACTTTAAATGGCGAACAGCCATACCCTTGGGACCGACTTCAGCCCCAGGATGTGATGAGCCGACATCGAGGTGCCAAACACCGCCGTCGATATGAACTCTTGGGCGGTATCAGCCTGTTATCCCCGGAGTACCTTTTATCCGTTGAGCGATGGCCCTTCCATTCAGAACCACCGGATCACTATGACCTACTTTCGTACCTGCTCGACGTGTCTGTCTCGCAGTTAAGCTGGCTTCTACCATTACACTAACCGTACGATGTCCGACCGTACTTAGCCAACCTTCGTGCTCCTCCGTTACTCTTTGGGAGGAGACCGCCCCAGTCAAACTACCCACCAGGCACTGTCCTCAATCCCGATCAGGGACCTAAGTTAGAACATCAACACTACAAGGGTGGTATTTCAAGGACGGCTCCACACAATCTAGCGACTGCGCTTCAAAGCCTCCCACCTATCCTACACATGTAGGGTCAATGTTCAGTGCCAAGCTGTAGTAAAGGTTCACGGGGTCTTTCCGTCTAGCCGCGGGTACACAGCATCTTCACTGCGATTTCAATTTCACTGAGTCTCGGGTGGAGACAGCGTGGCCATGGTTACACCATTCGTGCAGGTCGGAACTTACCCGACAAGGAATTTCGCTACCTTAGGACCGTTATAGTTACGGCCGCCGTTTACCGGGGCTTCGATCAAGAGCTTCGCCTAAGCTAACCCCATCAATTAACCTTCCGGCACCGGGCAGGTGTCACACCGTATACGTCATCTTACGATTTTGCACAGTGCTGTGTTTTTAATAAACAGTCCCAGCCACCTGGTCACTGCGGCTCTCGCCTGCTTACGACGCGAAGTCTTCACAAGTAAGAGCGTACCTTCTCCCGAAGTTACGGTACAATTTTGCCTAGTTCCTTCACCCGAGTTCTCTCAAGCGCCTTAGTATTCTCTACCTGACCACCTGTGTCGGTTTAGGGTACGATTCGATATAAACTGAAGCTTAGAGGCTTTTCCTGGAAGTAGGGCATCAACAACTTCACCACCGTAGTGGCTCGTCTCGACTCTCAGCCTTAGCGACCCGGATTTTCCTAAGTCACCAGCCTACAGCCTTTCACATGGACAACCAACGCCATGCTTGCCTAGCCTGCTCCGTCCCCCCATCGCATTTATACCAAGTACGGGAATATTAACCCGTTTCCCATCGACTACGCTCTTCAGCCTCGCCTTAGGGGTCGACTCACCCTACCCTGATTAACATGGGATAGGAACCCTTGGTCTTCCGGCGTGCGGGTTTTTCACCCGCATTATCGTTACTCATGTCAGCATTCGCACTTCTGATATGTCCAGCATGCCTCCCGGCACACCTTCAGCCACTTACAGAACGCTCCCCTACCCCGCGAACTAAGTTCGCAGCCGTAGCTTCGGTGGTATGTTTAGCCCCGTTACATCTTCCGCGCAGGCCGACTCGACTAGTGAGCTATTACGCTTTCTTTAAAGGATGGCTGCTTCTAAGCCAACCTCCTAGCTGTTTTAGCCTTCCCACATCGTTTCCCACTTAACATACACTTTGGGACCTTAGCTGACGGTCTGGGTTGTTTCCCTCTCCACGATGGACGTTAGCACCCACCGTGTGTCTCCCGGATAGTACTTTACGGTATTCGGAGTTTGCAAAGGGTTGGTAAGTCGGGATGACCCCCTAGCCTTAACAGTGCTCTACCCCCGTAAGTATTCGTCCGAGGCTCTACCTAAATAGATTTCGGGGAGAACCAGCTATCTCCCGGTTTGATTAGCCTTTCACTCCTAGCCACAGGTCATCCCCTAACTTTTCAACGTTAGTGGGTTCGGTCCTCCAGTCAGTGTTACCTGACCTTCAACCTGCCCATGGCTAGATCACCGGGTTTCGGGTCTATACCCTGCAACTTAAGCGCCCAGTTAAGACTCGCTTTCGCTACGGCTCCCCTAAATGGTTAACCTTGCTACAGAATATAAGTCGCTGACCCATTATACAAAAGGTACGCAGTCACCCTCGAAGGGCTCCTACTGCTTGTACGTACACGGTTTCAGGTTCTATTTCACTCCCCTCACAGGGGTTCTTTTCGCCTTTCCCTCACGGTACTGGTTCACTATCGGTCAGTTGGGAGTATTTAGCCTTGGAGGATGGTCCCCCCATATTCAGTCAAAGTTTCACGTGCTCCGACCTACTCGATTTCACTTTAAATAAGTTGTCGTGTACGGGACTGTCACCCTGTATCGTCATACTTTCCAGAATGTTCCACTAACTACATTAAAGCTTAAGGGCTAATCCGATTTCGCTCGCCGCTACTTTCGGAATCTCGGTTGATTTCTTTTCCTACGGGTACTTAGATGTTTCAGTTCTCCGCGTTCGCTTCATACAGCTATGTATTCACTGCATGATGACCCAAAGGGCCGGGTTTCCCCATTCGGAAATCCTAGTCTCAAG
>NZ_JACEQV010000064.1:0-2794 GCF_015356275.1 Pseudoalteromonas sp. PPB1
ACCGTTAACATCATACTGATACCGGCACTGAGCAAAACTGGTTAGCCTGTCCTGTTCGTCAAATGTTGCGCTCTTAGTGGTGGTTTGGTCACCTTGTGTGAAATCAATGCCAATCCGGTTACCATTTACACCGTAGCGGTATACCTGTGTGGTGTCTCCTTTTGTAGCAGTACTCAGGCGACCTAACCCATCGTACAAGTAGGTTTCTAACTGGCTTTCACCGGCTAAAAACTCCACCATAAACTAAAAAAGCTTGCCAGATTGGCAAGCCTTTTTTAGAGAAGTTGTGCTATTGCATCATCATAACAGGTTTGAATACGAGATAATTGGACATCTCATTCAAATGCTTGCTCTCGAGTTCTTGATGCGTATCACCAGTTCAAGGCTCTTTTGTGCAGATTGCACTTGCTGGGCGTATTCGTTGACGTCCATTTGTTTTGGTAGCAGTATGCGGTAGCAGTCGATGCCTTCAGCAACTAACTTTTCGAAAAGTTCACTTTTCACCCAGAAAAAACTTCAAATTTTTTCATTTTTTTGCAAGTTTTGTCAAAAAAAGGCGATTATAAAAAATCCTAATACTGAAAACGCATTATTTAGCCTAAAAAATGCAGATTATTAGCCTTTCTAATAAACATCCTTTTTATTAATGATTTGTGGGCAAAGAAAAAGCCCCGTTTGGGGCTTTGGTATTTTTTATGTAATCTTGAGCAGATAATTGCTGTTTATCAAGCAGTGAGCTCTTTTAGTATCTAAAGCATTCCACTCGATAGTTTCACCGCTATCTTCATCAATAAATACGGTTATAGTTTCATTAAAACTGAAGTTACTACTATCAATGAGCTCAAGTGTCTTGCTCCCTTTACGAAGGCTTTGTATGACTTCTTGAACAGATGGTGAGCCATCCACACTCTCAGCGATTATATTCTTTAATAAAGAATCCACTAACGATTCAATGCTAAGCGACATTAAAGACTTAGTTCCGCTTGATATCAACCACAATAAAAACCAGTCATTCTGATTTGCTTCTTTAAGTTCTTCGAGCTCATAAGGTTCATATCTTAAAGCTGACCAGAGTTCCTTCAACTCATCTAAAGGGCAAATCAGAACGAAAGAGTTTGTACTTCTAAGATACCCTTCAACTTCTACATCAGAAACTACTGGCACAAATACAACGACGTCGTTAGCAATTCTTAGGTTATGCAAATAGCCAATATCGCCATTATAATTCAGTCGAACTTGCAAATCTCCATTGGCACTCGTGACCAAATCGTCTGCAACACCATTAAACACATTGAATCCGAAAGAGTGTAAATCCAGTGTCTGGTCGTAGTCAAAGCCATAAAAGCTATATTTTAAATTATTATTCATATTTTTAGTTCGCTACATTTTCAATACTTGGCAGCTTCCACCTTTTTGAGTAGCGCGCCCAGTCACTCTTTGGAATAAATGCTCTGTGTCGCATTATTTTTCCACCTTTGTCTGTTGTAATATGAAAAACACCTTCTTTCCCATTAATCGTTCCCTGTTGCAGATATTCAGAACGACCATTTGCCCTGAACATAGGCTTCTGAGAAAGAATAGATTTTTCGAAAGATGCAGGGAAATTGTGGAAGGCATCCTCGCCCATTCTTTTTAAAGTTCTGGCATCATAAATAGGCAGATTGTCTCCACCCTTTGAACCCTTCTTCTTAGCCTTCCACATCTTATAAGCTTTGGCAGCTGCTGCACCACCAAATGCCAGGCCACCGACCGCAGCGACCACCACAGCTTTGTAGTCAACACAGGCAAATGGCTTGCCTTCTACATATAGCTGCTCCACTTACATAAATTTGAACCGCCTTTTTCTCCACTCTTTGTAACATTACACTAGTCAGACTAAAGGCCCTAAACTACCACGTGTAAAATATCTAGCGTTTTCGTCTGATGCAGGCTCAATACCACCAAACCAATTACCGACTTCGTGGCCAGCAACAAGTTTAGAAGCATATACTTGAAGTTTTTTCATTAACACTGTCGTTTCTTCACTGACTATGTCATCTTCATCAAAATTGAAATCGATATCAAAATGGCTATTATATTTTACTAGTCTTAACAATACAGAAGGTATGTTAGTTCCATCTATGCATAAACTTTCAAGTTTAATATACAATGTTGCATCTTCTGAAAGACTGATGAATGACGCAATGTCATCAGTAGAAATATCAGTCGCAGAAGATAACTGAATCGCTTCACTACATCGAACTTCTAGGACTTTACCAGCTTGCTTTAGTAAACTCGTCAGCAACTGACACACATGAGAACGCATGACATTTTCTATAACAATTTCTAGTAGTTCTGCCATCTTGAATTCCTTAATCTATAAAACCTTTAAAAGTAAAGTCTTGTTGCAACCTTATACCTCGACCATCACTCAATCGTTTCTCTAAAAATGTTATTCCTTTGTCATTTGTAACTTTCTGGAATTCACCAGGGCCTCTAAAAATTTCTCTAAAATGTTTCATCGCTTGAGCATTATACGTTTTTTGGTGACCAGAGATTTTCCCCCAAATATCTGGATTTCTACCAGCATGCTTTGACAAAGCATGTCCGACTACAGTAGATCCCTTATACGGTTGCTGAGCGGTCTTAAGAACGGTTTTAGCATGGCTCCGACTGAGACCAGCTAACCCCTTTGACCCCTTCTTCTTAGCCTTCCACATCTTATAAGCTTTGGCAGCTGCCGCACCACCAAATGCCAGGCCACCGACCGCAGCGACCACCACAGCTTTGTAGTCAACACAGGCAAATGGCTTGC
>NZ_JACEQV010000065.1:0-2057 GCF_015356275.1 Pseudoalteromonas sp. PPB1
AGTGCTGCTGCAAGTACGCGGCGATGCGATTAGCACCGGCGTCCAGCTGGGCATAGCTCAGCGTGCGACCGCCAGGCATATCAATGGCGATAGCATCCGGTGTTAGCTGGGCCTGACGGCTGATTTGTTCGTGCAGGCTGAGCTCAGCGTTGTAAGCCAGTGTCTCGCTTTGTACATCATACACCAGGTGTTGGCGCTCCTGCTCACTCAACATTTCAATCTGCTGCGGCGACTGTTGACTAAGCGAAGCCAGGTTTTGTGGCACAAAAGCGGCAATAAGCTGACTCAGATGCGTACTGAGCTTAGTAATATAGTCGGCAGTAAACAGGTGACTGTCATACACCCAGTTCAGCGCCAGTCCCTGCTCGTTAAAAACCAGGTTGATGTCGAGGTCGAATTTGCTACTGGTCACAGGTAAGGCTTGCTGCGTTAACTGCACATCAGCAACATTAAACTGCGTACTCACTGGCTGAGCAGGCGTGCCCTCTACCGTCAGCAGGATCTGAAATAATGGTGCATGAACCTGACTGCGTGAGATCTGAAGTCCTTCAATCAGCTGATCCAGTGGTAACTCCTGATTCGCCAGCGCCTGCTGATTGATACCTTTAACGTGCACAAAATACTCCGTCAGAGTGTCAAATTCCGTCGACACTCGCAGTGGCACGGTATTGACAAAAAAGCCCTGCAACGACTGCAGTCCGCTTTGCAGCCGGTTCTCAACAGGGGTGCCGATGACGATATCCTGGCTATGACTGTGTCTGGCGACCACCAGGGACAATAAAGCATGTAAAAATGCAAATGGACTTAGCTGCAATGCTTCAGCACTGTCAGCAATGGCTTTGGCCTGGTTTTCAGGTAATTGCTGCGTGAATTTTTGTGCTGGATGTTGATGAGTGTCTCGCTGTCCCGTCACAGGCAAAGTGTGTACTTCTGGCGCATCGGAAAGCTGCTTCACCCAATAGTCCAGCTGAGTTTGATAATGTGTCCGGGCTTCATTTTGTTGCCAGTGCGCATAATCAATATAATGTAATGGCAGTGGCGCCAGTTCAGGCTCCTGGCCTGCAACCAGTGCGCTGTAGGTGTGAGAAAACTCCTTCACCAGCAGTGCCACCGAATAACCATCCGACACAATATGATGCAGGTTGAACATCAACACGCCCTGCTGCGGGGAAAGGGTGACGTAATGAACCCGGATCAAGCTGTCTGTACTTAAGTCAAAAGCGTAAGCGGCCTCTTGTGCCAGCAAAGCGTCCAGCTGTGTTTGCTGCGCCGACGCTGTCAGGTCACTCAGGTCGTACAAGGACACAAGCTGTGCCGGTGCACTCACCAGCTGCTGTTTGCCTTCCCCTTCCACTTCAATAAACCGGGTGCGCAGTACTTCATGACGCGCCACTATGGACTGCATGGTTTGCTCTAGTACCGCCAGGTCAAACTCACCCGATACAGTGAATGCCGCTGACATATTATATTCAATGGTATTGCCCTGAAGCTGATCAAGAAACCACAAGCGTTGCTGCGCTGATGACAATGGAAAGTGCGCCTGCGTCCGCTCAACTGGCGTGATCACAGGGGCCTGAGAAGCGCTGGCATACAACCCCAACAGATACTGTTTTAGTTCGTCTTTTCTTGCTATTAGCTGTTGTTTCAGCGCTGCATCCAGGGCTTTTGGAAGGTGTAGCTTCACTTCGCCTTGGTGGTGCTGTGCACTGGCGCCTTGCTCCAGCAAAGCGCGGTATAATTCTTGGATCATCATAGGGTAAATTCCTCGAAGTCGGATGCAGCGGGACTGTGCGTCGTGTCACTGGCATGCAAAGTGAAGATGTCGTCGATATGGCGACTGATGTTGGCGACGGTCATTTGCTGATATAAATCCTGAATAGCCAGGTTGATCGCAAAAGTGTCGTTAAGTCGGGTTACCAGGCGCATCACAAGCAGTGAATGTCCGCCCAGCTCGAAAAAGTCTGCCTGTGTGCTTATCTGGCTGGCTTCTACATTGAGCAGCTGCGCCCAAATCTCACATACCGCCTGCTCTGTGTCTGTTTGCGGCGCTACGTAAC
>NZ_JACEQV010000066.1:0-2004 GCF_015356275.1 Pseudoalteromonas sp. PPB1
CAGATGAATGGTTAGAAATTTACAATTATGAAAGGCCTCACGATGCGCTGGAAGACATGACTCCAGTTGGCTATCTTGAGGCTGCATAATTCTACTAATGAGCTGTACTAGGTTGGGTGGAGTTACAGAGTTACAAATTGGCATCTGTGGTCTTTATGGTTTTTGAGAACAGATAGCGCAGGATTTTCGTATATTTCTCCATATATATCTGTATTTCTAACTTCTATAAAATCATCTCTTGAGATACATGTACCTTAAAACTTCATTTGTACCGCTGCATTCATTCTTGCCTCCAACATTTACTTCCATATCAGACATATATGCAGCTAACGCCATAGAGTAAACTTCACTCATATTCTTTCTATCTAAATGAATTATAAAGTATTTAGAGCCATTGCTATTGCAGACAGATTGGAATGGAGTTTCCGGTTCGAGGTAAACGACATCTGCTCCAAGATCATTTACCCACAAACTCTTTATTTTAGTTTTAACTGTGCCTGATGCATCAGCGTTAAAGCATAAAAATAAAACAAACATAAAACTCAAAACTTTCATTTTATTACTCCTATTTTTACAACGTCTAATTCTTAATAATCCACAGATATCCATATTTAAAATCAATATCAAGGACAGATACGGCTTTATTTTATCTAATCTGTTTGAAAAAACTAACCAGATAACAACAACATGTGTGACACATCCTACACTATATGCTCAGAAAAAACGCCCCTCATGTTCATGCCGGGCATCTTAATTCACTAATGTTAACAACTTGAGCTTAGCTTGGAAGTTATCAACTTTCATTTACGAGAACCTTTTATGGACATCCAGTATAAGGCTTATGCACTTCCTATAGACAAGTTTGTCACAGAGCTAGCAGACTGGTATCAAGCACGTTAGCACGGCCAGCTTGATTAAAACTAGCAGACACCCTCTCCCAAACTCAGGCCCCAAACTTAGGACAGTTTTTGATTGGGTGTCCACACACTTGCTTTCTCACTGAGCATTGGTTTTGAATGGATGTCTTCTTTAACCTACTAACTTAGAATGGGTATCTCATTTAATTTTAATGCCTGTCCACTTGGATTGGCATCGCTGGAACGTCCATATATGTCTACATTTTTTGTCTATAGTCCGCAAGATAGCCAAATAGTTTGCATCCGTTTTGAAGCGAGTTGTTATATTTTTGATACCTATGAACCTCGAGGTCCGCTATGAGTGCCGCCAATAACCATTTCACCGACTTTACATGTGTCATTTGACAGATATAGAGATACCTTTTCACCCGACATAAAAGCAGCCAGAAGGTTAGCGTGTATAGCGTCTAAAGCTGGGTGATCAGGGTAAACTGATGCGTACTTGGGACCATATCCGCTTTGGGAAGTGCAACCACTTAACTCAGGAGAAAGGCGGACATTTATACCACCATTAACAACGCTGACAATTTTTATTACCTCTGATGCGGCTGTCCATCTTGCTCCATCTGCATGTGAAGGAATGGCAATTGCCAATAGTGCGAACGATGCAATACGTTTCAAGTATTTTTTCATTTATGACTCCATTATTGAACTGACATATAAAGCCGCGCTCACAGGTTTGTCCGGGGCAACGCTTTGTTAGGGCCTGATTTAACTAGCCAAGAAGCTGCAGTAATATTAAATATTAGTATCAAGCCAACAGATAGGCCAGCATAAAGTATTTATTGCTGAGATAGCCCAAAAACAAAGAGCAACATTAGATTGCCTGGCAGTAAGAGAACTGGACCAAACATTGACATTGGTATAGGTGCTGGAAAGAGCAACATAGTGGAAGGAAAACCAAAACACTAGAAAAAGGCGCTCACTGAGCATTGGTTTTGAATAGGTGTCTCCTTTAACTGAATTAGTTCCGACCAGACCTGACATTTCGATTTGAAAAATTGAGAGTTACCCGTTTTGATAAAGGTGTCGAATCTTTGTTCAAAACAACTAAGGAGTAACTCTCATGTTACATACTAACAATCCA
>NZ_JACEQV010000067.1:0-1787 GCF_015356275.1 Pseudoalteromonas sp. PPB1
CTGTTTCGACGTGTTGGGGTAGAATAAATTGTTAAGTACAGGGAAGCTATGAATCATATTTATCTTAAAAATGGCGATCTAACTAAAGAAGCAAGAAGCTTTTTCATGGATTACCTCAAGCTTCAGGCCACACTCGGAAGTTTTGAGAGACACCCACCGAATTTGTTCCATTTGTGTAGGAGGCAGGGTCCCCTTGGTATGGGTGTCTATGATTATTGATATGCCTAAACCTCATATAACTGTGTTTTTAGTTGTGACTTATTGTTTACTTATCATTTGTTGCGTGTGAATATAAGTATATATAGTGCGTTTGTTTTTGTCGGTTTATATTCCTATGAATGGAATGGGATAAATAGTAATTCGTAAAGGAGTTTTTATGGGTGTGTTTAAAAAAACAGCTTTTTTATTTGTGTTTGTTTTTCTTTCTAACCAATCTTATGCAGAGCCAAGCAAGTTTATAGCTCAAGCCATGACAGCGCCGGCTTCAGTTTTTGATTTGTTTCTTTTTAAAATAGAAGAACAGTCAAAGTGTTATAGAGGTTGGTTTGGGAACTCCAAGACAAAAGACCATGAAACACCATGCTTAACTACACTTAAATATAATTTTGATGAAAACATAATAAAAATGAATTTTTTTGTGGGTGATGTCAATGAAAAAATGATTGGTTTTAAAGCTTCAAATGACAAAGATAAAGAAGCCATATTAAGAAATGTTTTATCTGATTTAGCTAGTACATTAGGTGTGGAAAAGAACGAGTATTCTGGATTAAAACTAGGAATGATTCAAATGACAAGTATTCGTAATGGCTGGTCAAGAGATGAG
Organism: Pseudoalteromonas sp. PPB1; assembly: GCF_015356275.1. NCBI lineage: Bacteria > Pseudomonadati > Pseudomonadota > Gammaproteobacteria > Alteromonadales > Pseudoalteromonadaceae > Pseudoalteromonas > Pseudoalteromonas sp. PPB1. The sequence continues at coordinate 824 of NZ_JACEQV010000067.1, forward strand.
TTTGATGAATCAAATTTTAAAGAAGAGGTTACAAAAAGAACAGTAATAACAGTGACTGCAAATATAGAAGATGGGTTCATATATAAGGCAATTAGGAATCACCACGGTAAAGTGCGGTTCGAAAAAAAGCGGAGTCACCTAAAACAGGAGCTTTAGGGTGGTTTTACGGATTTAACAAGAACAACCATCTAAAATTGCAAAAAAGAAAAGTTTGGAAGACATAGCTGGAATGCAATTACACGGACAGCCACTTAAAACAGCCAACCAAAGAAGCTGCTATGCTCTAAATTGAAGTGAAGAATTACAGTATGTTGGTTTTGGAGGGGGCAGGGCTAGCACAACTCAGCTATAACATAGCCAGTTCCAAGCCAAACAGTGCAATTAAGTCTAACAGTTTTGGAAGGCATACATGGACGCTCCAGCGATGTCAAGCCGAGCCGGCCAGTAGCAATTTTGGAAGACATCCACCCATTTCTGTACCCGTTCTGCGGAGGAAAGTGGCAACTTTGAATGGGTGTCTTCGATTTTTTCTGGTGTTCGCACCACACACCCAGGCAGATGTACTGGGCAACGAGAGGGATCGCGCCTACGACCGCTTCTACGCAGCCTTCCCGGTTGTGTCAGTGTAGTGGTCAACTAATCCCGGACAGTAAATAAAGTTTTTCTTCCGCAACTGCTGGCGCAAGCATTTCGTTGTTACTATGCGGCCTTTGCCAGTTGTAGTAGCTCATTAAATAGTAACTTATATCTCTTTCAGCTTCTTTGAAGGAATCATAGCCTGTTGACGGAACCCACTCTGTTTTTAAACTCCTAAATAGCCTTTCCATTGGGGCGTTGTCCCAACAATTCCCCCTGCGACTCATGCTTTGAGTCATACGATAGCGCCATAATTTTTGCCTGAACTTTGTGGCGACATACTGACAGCCCTGATCAGAATGGAACAACACGCCCGATGGCCGACCTC
>NZ_JACEQV010000068.1:0-1647 GCF_015356275.1 Pseudoalteromonas sp. PPB1
CTGAACTTCGGTGAGTCAGTGATCTTTGGCTTAGGTTCTGGTGTGGGCTGGGCACTTGCTATCGTATTGCTAGCAGGTCTTCGCGAGAAAATGAAGTACGCTGATATTCCTGATGGTCTGCGTGGTCAGCTATTAGATTGAGGTCAGCTATTAGATTGAGGTCAGCTGTTAGATTGAGGCCAGCAGTTAGATTGAGGCCAGCTGTTAGATTGAAGCCGACTATTGGATTGAGGTCGGCTATTAGAGTGCGTTCAGATGTGCCGGATGAGTCCAGATATCAGTGAAGGACTATGTGTATTTGGTTGTCCTTATCAGTACCAAAAGGAATGCTATTGAAACTGAATACCCTTGTGTTCAATCAACTATCGAGTCGTGGCTTATCGGCTTGTTTGACAGCCTGGGTAGTTCGGACGATACGTATAAGGTATTCCCTCAGGTGACAGGCCCAGACGATCGAACATAAGGGAAAACGAAGTTTATGCGTTATTTTAGCTTCTTTAAACTGCGTACCAATGTATCAGGTGCACCGTTAGAGAGGTTAAGGCAAGACGATGACTGGCATTGCTAAACCCGTAACATGCACCAGTAGGTGCCACACTCAGGGGTTTGTAGTCGTGTCTATTTGTGTGATGCTATGTGTATCTATCTGTTGAGCAGCCCCGCCAGCGACAAGCTGTGTTTTACCAGGAGCAAGAAGCACTTTTGTAGTAAGGTTTTTTAACTTTTTGGCTTTCAACTTAAACATGACCAGATTTCCTGTTGTTATAGCAAATTAGTTGTATCGTGTTCACCTGCCTGGTGACATGTTTAACCTTAGCGAATACCCCAGAAATACACTAATTATCAAAACTTATCGTTTTTCATAACAATTAGACATAAACACCTGATTTAAATAGCAATAAAACTAACGATACCAGTTTGAAAAAACATAACATTTAAGAAAGCCGCTGTTTCACAGCACTCAGCATAGGTTTGCAGAGTAATTAAGGCTAAATCCAGTACGTTTTTTACGTCAAAACACTGCTTAGTGATTACAGGTAAGGCACCTGTTAGTGCTAATACAACGACACTGTAGGCTCACCTGAATGACTACGTGGATGTATATTGCTTTAAAATGGTGCACAGGAAGCGAAAGAAAACGAATCTGCTCAACGCAATGTCAGCGCACTCGAATCACCTCAAAACGGCTGGAGCTGCCCTCTAAGCAAGTGATACCAATTTTCTTAATTGAGTGCGCTATTTTGAGGCGAGAAAATAGGGTCAATAGCACCGCCTACATATATGTCGGTGAGGCGAAAATTTGCGAGTTCATACCTTAGGCAAAGATTCTAAATGAGAAATCTTTAACGCCGTTAGCGTCATACCGACTCCTTCAAATTGGCCAGGTATTAAGTGAAATTGATATAAATGACCACTTTAGCAATGTCACCATGGGGTTTGGTTTGCAAGACAAAAGATATAAAAAATCCGATATCAGGACACTGATATCGGATTATTCATTTAGCAGTCGCTGCTTAATTGTGTACTAGCTCAGACTTGACCTGACAGTTACCCGTTTTTCAATCGGTGATTGTCAGTCTAGATTTGGGCTAAATTCTTTTCAGCCCAGAGCGATTTCCCATCTAATAATGTTTCAAGTGGCGTTCT
>NZ_JACEQV010000069.1:0-1607 GCF_015356275.1 Pseudoalteromonas sp. PPB1
ACACCGGGTGAACTGCCAGAAGTTGAAAGAAACCGTTCAGAATATGCCGCTTTGTAAAGTCGTTATGGAGGCCTGTGGCTGTGCCAACTACTGGGGAAGAATGTGTATCAAAGTAGGTCATAAAGCATAACTACTGCCTGCCCAACATATCACCCCTTTTGTCAGAGGGAATATACATAATCGGGGACGACACAATGCATCAAAGGTTAGGCTGTCAGATAAGCTCGAGGAAGACAAGGGTCATTGAACCCGTGTGGGTGTTGTGAGCCACTGACAACCGCTTATCTGTTTGCCAAAAATAATTAAAGACACCTATTCGAAGTTGCGACGTCCCTCCGCAGAAGAGGTGCAGATATCGGTGGGTGTCTCCCAAAATTACTATAAAATCGCAAACAAACAATTAGCTAGCATTATTTACGGTAATAAAACTGTGCCTGTCCTAATTACTGCTATATGCACTTTAGAGCTCATCATATATCTTATAGTCTTCTTGAAAGACTGAATAAATATCGTTTCCTATCATTTCGTATTCATCTTCCATATTTTGATGATAAGCAATTACATCATGAGGTTCATTTATGCGCACTCCCCAAAGATTGTCGCCACAAGAACTTCCAAAGAATATAAATGGAGTTAAATCAGGCAATGTCTCGTTAGACCACATAAACTTTGTAACGCTAAGAATCGAGCCAATGAAGTCTTCATCGGTTAGCGAAAACAAGTACTTTGCATTTCCAGTACCTTCACGAAATCCATCAGTCTCAAGTAACAGCTCTCTTAATTGATCAGGAATCTTTGCTGATAGAGCTTCTTCGACTTCAGAAAAATTAGCTTCAGAAGCTGGTTCAGAAAACTCTCCATCTGGGAACATTTCACTAAGTTTCATTGAACGATCCTTTTTGGTGCATAACAATTTATTCTACCCCAAAATGTCGGAACATAAACCGACAAAATGAGCTGTATTACATACCCTCATAGTCCCACGGAACAAACTCCAAGTAAATAATCGGTTGCAACCTGCAAAAACACACTTGTGTAAAAATCAGACAAAAAAGCACGTAATAATGTTATTGGACAATAGCCAAAAAACTGTCTATACATCCAGTATCAACCTTACCAAATGGAAAGTTCATAAAATCACCTTTTCTACTCATGCTGCAAGAGCAGATGTACCTACGACGTTATGCCAAACGCATCATTGAAGCGTACCCACATACATAAAAATTAAAGACACCCATTCGAAGTTGCGACTTCCCTCCACAGAAAAGTTACAGATATCGGTGGGTGTCTTCCAAAACTTCTTCAAAATTATTCACCAGCGGGCAAATCAAAGACCCCATTCAAAGTTGCCACCTCGCCCTCTAAAATGGGTTTAGATATCGGTGGGTGTCTCCCAAAGTTTGTTGGTTTAGATATCGGTGGGTGTCTCCCAAAGTTTGTTGTCCCAAAGTTCTGTTGGCCAGAACTCGTCTTTAGCTACTGTGTTGTGATTCAATAAAACCGGACACTATTTTAGGTGGTATTATTACCACTCAATGAGAGGTGTCTATGACCAGAAAACGTCGTACTTTTACACAGGAATTTAAGGTGGAAGCGGCCGCCTTGGT